>JAYZCF010000133.1:0-7651 GCA_036338455.1 Planctomycetota bacterium | reverse complement strand
CGACTTGCAGCAGGTAGGAACCTTGCTTGGCCATGTCCGGGTAAAACTGGTTGTCCCACGGGCTGTACAACGAATTGGTGACGTACAGCCGCTTCCCATCCAGGCTGAGCTGCAACATCTGCGGCCCGCCCCCCAGCGGCTGGCCTTGGGCTGAGGCCTTTTTCCCAATCACTCCGCCCAGCCAGACCTGACCGGTCAATTTCGGGTTGGCCGGATCACTCACATCATATTGGCGAAGATCACCATGCAACCAATTGGAGAAGTAGAGAAATCGGTCGTCCAGCGAAAGGACCAAGTCGGTGATCAGACCGGGAACAGGGAACGGCCAACCTTCCTGTTCAACCGAATCCACGGCGATCACATTGTCCGCCTTCCACTGACCTCCCTGTTTGTACCAGTGCCAAATCGTGCTACTCAGGGCGGCGCCTACGAAGCCATGAGTACTGTCCGGATTGTGGTGGAAACGAACTTCCAAGGGAATCAGGCCCTCTTCGCCCAAGTCGATGGACTGTTCAATTTTCCGTTCTTTCCAATTCCAGAAATTCAGCTGCCGACCGTACTTGCCCGCCGCTACATCCGCCGGATCAAACCCTTTGGAAACGGTATTGGGCGCGCCCCACTCACTGGAGATCATCACGTTGTGCCGCGGTTGATACCAGAAATCATAATTGAATTTCATACCCGTCGAATCATTTTCCCAGCGACCTACGATATTGAAATCGGAGTCCATCAACATGAAACCGCCCGGTGCATTCCCTTGAGCATCACCGAGCATGGAAACCATCACGTGGCCATCGGCCAGACAGTGAACGGTATGCGGTGCCGACAGCCCCGTCTTCGCTTTGACGACCTCCGGTTCGATCACCTTGTGTAGTTTCGGTTGACGCGGGTCTTCGGTATCGACGATGTGAATCCGCCCTGATGTTATGCCGGGCAAAACGATAAAACGGCGGTGCGCACCGTCCTCCCCATGGCAGCTGCTGCAGGCATTCCAACCAAAATGGTGGAGTTCATCTCCCACGTTGGGCATCGCCAGACGGCTGATCACTTTGCCATATTGGGGCGAATTCGGGTCGACATCGACCGTGGCCAGGTAATCTGGTTTTTTCACCGGTGTGCCGGCGTAAATCGCGGGCACATAGGCGACGGTCTCCGCGGGCGATTTCATCGCATCTCGAACCGTCGCATACATCCGGTCACAACATCCGGCCACCGTGTCGTCCTGAGAACCAGCAGCGGCCAATACAGGTTGCCCCAACGGACCGACCGATGCCAAGGCCGTGGTCGCAACCGTCGTTTTCAGGAAATCTCGTCGTTTCATCACCTGCTCCCTACTCGTTTTCGTATCTGTTGAGTCACATTCTACACGTCGGTTCCACCACCCGGCTAGTGCGGCTTGGCCACCGGGGAATTGATCAATTTTTCAGGGTTTCTTCCCCTGGCAAGCGCAAAAAACTTCACTCTTCCGCTTGAGTCATTACGATGAGTCATATGGGCTCCCACTTCCCGCCCTTTTTGTAAGCTGTCTCGCTCTGAACCATGAGTATTCAGAAAATCCTGTACATCGAGGATGAAGACGACATTCGCACGGTCGTCTCGATGATCCTGCGCAGAAGCGGGATCGAAGTGGAGGCTTATGCCTGCAGCCAAGAAGCGATCGATGGCTCCGTTGATTCGCAACCTGATCTGATGCTGCTGGACATTTCGATGCCTCAAAAGGATGGGTTTGAGACCTTGGCAGAATTGCGGCAGCGCCCCGGTTACGAAAGCATACCCGCCGTCTTCATGACAGCCCGCTCCGATTCCAAGCTGGAAGATCTGGATCAATTCCATCCTGTCGCGTTGATCATCAAACCGTTTAACCCCAGCAGCCTAAAGGATGAACTCGAATCGATCCTCGAATCGATCTCACTGGAGGGTCATGGGAACCCCTAGTGGCAAGGCCTTGGAGCAACCGTAAACAAACGCTCAATCTGATTCATCCTCCGTCTGCACGGCCAATGGGCTCCTGTTCTCCAGATCGTATCGCTCCCCACTTTCCAAGGCGACGTAATCGGGCTGACCGGGAATCACCGGCTGCTCCCGGTCGTAGAAAAAAGCGCGACCGTCTCCGACGACCTCGGCCGTCGATCCCTGGACGAGAATGGCCGTTTTTTCGTCCAACCCGATCCCCAGTAATTGCGGAAATGTATCGACCAATGAGCTCATATCTTTCTGCCTGCGCCGCTGGGTAAAATGCTGATCGATGGCTACTCCCCTCAAAAAACCGAGTCCACCGCGCTCGTAACCATCCACCATGATATCGAAGTTGCCAAGCGGATTCGCCCGTGCCAAGTACCGCGCCTGGATCGACGCTCCGGCCGAAGACCCACCCACCACACCTCCTCGTTCGACCACCTGTTTCATCAAACGATGAGATTCCGTGCCGAAATAGGAGTCTGAAAAATTCCATTGACGTCCACCGCCGTACCAGATGCCGGTCGCCTTGCGCAGGGGCTCCAGGAAGCCTTCGTCCGAATTGGCTCGGACGCGATCCTTGGTGTGCAATTGGACCGCCGACTTGGCGCCCAGCTCGAGCCAACGATCGAGCAATCGCTGGTTTACCGGTACCTCGTCGGATTCGGCACAGGGGATGTAGACCAGCTTAGCCTCTGAACCACCGGCCAGTTCTACAAACTTTTCCATCAGCCCCTCTGGCATCCCACCCCCACCCACAATCACCAAACTTCCATTTTCCACAAACGGCTTCGGTGGATTGGATGGCGGGAAGGGCGGATGTGTCCGGTCGATCGCATCGCGCCGCCAGGCGGTCAAATCGATCATTTGCAGATACGGGTTGATCCGACGTTGGCCATACGAGCCGACTCGCAAAACTTTCCTCCGGACAGGCTCCTCGGTATTCCCCGCCAGGAGCACGGCCCCCGGTTTGCCGTACGCACGCATCTTCCTTCCATTGAGAACGACGACGCCTCCTGGCGGGATCCCCACTCCGACCGAGCGGGGTGAAATCGTCAGGGCGCTCAGCAGCGGCAATTCGTCTGCCGAATCGAAGGGACATGCAATCACGCAATCGGGGACAAGTCCCAAACCGGCCGCGACCTGAGGGAAGGCATTCGGTCCGCCTGGATGGCAGGCTTGCGCCCCCATCCAGGGACTCGTATCGGCTTCGGTAAACAGGATGCCGCCCTGCTCGACGAAATCCCGCAACGGCCCCGCCAACTCTCGCAAAATCTCCGGGCTCGGAAGACGGGCAGCTGCTGGGCGCTGCCCTCCCGCGCTCAGCCATAATCCATGAACACCGCTCATATCCAAGGCCTGACCGCCCTGAAAACGGATCGCTTGAACATTCACATCTGCGGGCCATTCCGGCCCCCCTTCCATTGCCCCGATCGAAACGTGCCATATTTGAATCGGATCGTCTCCGGCTCGCCGTCGGACAAGACTGAGGAAAAAGGGAACCGTTCCCTCGGGCAATTCCGCTGAACCGGCCATCATCACCTGGCCATTGATTTTCAGATCGACCGGCCACAGGTCAAACGCTTCATCTGAGCCGATGGCCAACTCGTTTTCCTGCCCGTACGGCAGCTGTTGACCGACGGCTGGCAGTGCGGTACTGGCCAGCAGCAAGGCCACAACAAAGAAGGACGCACGCCGAACAACCGAGGACATCATGAAACCATCTCCCATTGAGCAAATTGCCGCGCCCTGTCGGCGGCCCCTCTCGGATCATACCGCAAACCGACCCCGTCGCGGAGAAGGGGGAGCAAGGTGAACACTCGATCGCCCAGCGGCCGCCCCGAGTTCGGGTTAAGCGGAATCCCATAGCAAAAGGACGATGCCGAGAAAGGCGATGCACGTACCCAGCCACCCCCGCCCCGATGTCTTTTCTTTGAAGACGAGGGCTGACAGGGGAATCATTAACAGGGGCGGCGTCGCCATGATCGTGGCGGCGACACCCACCCGCGTATTCTGGATCGATACGTAACTGAACCAGATCCCCAGGAACGGACCGGCAATCGCCCCTCCCAGCACAAACAGGGCCGCCAGTCGGTTGCGCATTTGCTTGATTGAATGCACCAACTTTCCCTGGCAGCCAGCCAGGACCCACAGAACGACCAAAGCAACGAAGATGCGAACCTCGGTCGCCGACAAGGTTGAGTAACCGTCGATCAAGGCATACTTGGTGACGATCAGATTCGCGGTTTGCCCCACGGCTCCAACCAGGGCCAGAACAATTCCGATCACGTATTTATCAGGCGGGTAAAGGCCGCTTGCCGCGGTTTCGTTCTTCTTATCCGTCACCACCCAGCCGATCGCCACCAACGTCACCAACACGCCCAGGACCTCTTGCCCATTCAAGCTTTCACCAAAACAGAGCCAACCGAACAAAGCGGTCATGACGGGCACCACGATCATCACCAGCAACGTTAAACGTGGCCCAATGTAGACGAACGCCAAAAAGAGGGCGCCATCGCCAATCACCAATCCCAGAACACTGGAGATAGAAAGGACGCCCCAACGCCAAGGTTCCGTTTCAAACGGAAACGGTGAGCCGGTTAAAAACCAATGGTAAAGCGCGATCAAAAGCATCGCCAAACCCAACCGCAAGCGGTTCACCGACCCGGCGCCGATCAAACGGCTGGCAACCGTAAAAAAAACAGAAGTAATGGCCCAGAGGACGGCCGTCGTCAACGCTGCTAATTCACCGATATACATGGCCCGAGAGCATACCAGCAAACCTAACCGTTTCAAGCGCGACAGGCGGGCCGACGGGATTCTCCCTCCGACCGGTGACCCAAAGGCAGCATTTGCGTCAAAAAAAGACCGCGCAAAAAAAAATCCCCGGTTTTACCCGGGGATAGGCGCTTGGACCAATCGCTCTCAAATTCACTCCAAGTTAACGCCAATTTTGGTTGGAAAAATTGACCGGCAAGATCGAGCCCTCACCCGTCGCGGTTGTACTATCATCCGGAATCGGACCACTCCGATTCGGTTTCCCTCGTTCATCGCGGCCGGGAGCCGGAAGTGCCTCGTCCGTCGAATCCCAATCCTCAACCAAATTTTCATCAGTCAACCCCTTTTCGCCCTCTATCGTATCGATGTTTGAATCGGCCGAGGGGCCCTAAACCACATGATCCGGATCTTAAAAAACCGAACCGACTCGGCCCCCATCGCGGTCCGCTCGCTGAAAAAAACCACCATAAGTCGGGTAACTGTAATCAAAAGGACCACAGCACATCGAACATCCGGCCATCGCCATCAAGACAGGCCCGAGCGACAGTTGGAAAACCCATTGCTTCATCTGACTTGCCTGCCTCTCCTGCCGCTGTCGCTTTCAATCTGCTGATTTGCCTGTCGAAACATCTTATTTCATTTTCCTGATGACCGCTTTGGAACCCTGACTCGGCCCGCCCTGGGCGCGGCCACCCAGACGATCCCAGTTAATGGTCGCGCGACGAATCACCTGGGAGGCCTGTTCGGCAGCTGGCTCAAAATCGTCCACCCAACCGGTCATCTGCACCTCTGGCTTTTCCTGAACCGGAGCCACCAACGCCGGAAGTGGTTGGCGATCTAGCTTTGTGCCGTCGCTGAACGTCATGACGGCCCGGGTTCCGCCTGGCAACGGTGTCAAGGTCACCGGGTCCGTGGCATCACTAGGAATCGGCTGAGCAGGCGTCGGCTGCCTGTTTTCTCCCGGAACGGGCGCGGGTGTTGGAATCTCCTCTGGCGAGAGGGAAGGCTCCAATGGAATTTCTTGGAAATCGTCCAGCAATCCACCCCCCGTTTCAACCGGCGCTATTTCGACAGGCCCCATACTGACGACGCCAGGCCGCGTCCAACCATAATTCAGGACGTGACTGGCACCGCGACGGCGAGAATATTCAAAAGCATCCTGGTAAGCTTTCGCCGCCCAAGGTCCTTCGGCCATCGAAATGCTGTTGTAGACCAGGATCGTCCCCATCCGCCGGTGGGCCAGGGCGAGGGACTTGTTGTATTCCGTCAAGGCGTTGTAGAAGGCGACCTCCGATTGGGCCCGGCGACGTTGAGCGTCGAGCGCAACATCCAGCGTCTCCAGTCCTTCCTCGATAATCTCCTCGAAGTGTTCTTCTTCGATCGTCGTCTCTTTCCAACGATTAAAGGCCGAGTGCATCAACCGTTGATTGGCGGCAATCGCTCGCAGTGCGTCACTCAATTCACGAGCCGTATCGAGTTCCATATCCTCCAGACGGGCAACCTCCCGGGCCAATTTCAGTTGGGCGTTGCGAACATTGGAAAGTTCCCGGCGAAAACCGATCGGCAGGCGATAGTCGACACCGAGCGCAAATTCCTGGAAGTTCCCATCCATCAATTCATTCCAGGCGCCACTGGCAGGACCCGGGTTGGGATCGGAACTGTATGGCTGCGGAAACGGCTGTGTCGGGCCGGTTTTAGCGTAATCCTTACCGAGCCCCAACCATCGATAGAGCCCCGTCACATTCAATTGGGGCAACAGCGAGTTCTTGGCGTAAGCCAGTGAGAGCTCCTTCTTTTTGATCTCCCAACGTTCCTGTCGCAATTCGGGACGATAAGCGAGCGCCTCATTGAGGGAACTTTCCCAGTCAAACTCCATCGGTGCCATCGACGCCTCATCGATCGGGCGGATGACCTGCCCATCGGTCGCCGCAATCCCCATCAGCCAGCGAAGATTGCTCTCGGCCACCAACAAGTTGTTATACGCCTCGATAACGGACGAATCGAAGAAATAGTACTGCTCGCCTGCCTGGGCCACCTGCTGAATATTGACATCGGCCCCCTCCTCAAATTGATCTTTCAGGATCCGCCATGTTTCCAAGGCTGCCTTGCGTCCCGTCTTGGCGGCATCGAGGTTTCGATAAGCCGAGTAGAGATCCCAGTATCGGATTTCAATATTGGTCACCATGTTTTGCAATTGGGCTTCCATGTTGGCCAATTCCTGGTCGGTCCCGATCCGCGAAATCACAACCGGCATGCGCTGAATAAACGCACCGCGTCCACGAAGCAACGGCTGCCGCACCTCGAATTCGAGATTGGTTCGGTACCAATCCGACAAGACCTGAAAACCATCCGGGTCAAGCGGGTTGTTATTGTCGGTGTAGACGTTGTTATTCCGGAAGGAAAGCTGTGTCCCGTTGGCCGTCTTTTTGGAGAATTCGTAATCCCAGGTCACCAAGTCCTGATGGAATACCTGGGGTTCCAACGGGTTGGGCTGCCCCCTCGTGTTACGAGGCTCGTTGCTGTGGTTCCAGAAGACACTGGTCGTGTATTGAGCGTCAAAATCAGCCAAAGCCGCCTCGACACCTTGGTTCACGTCCAAACCTGTATTGGTTAGCACCGTAGAGGGATCACCGTACTGCCCCGAGTTTCCGATAAATCCGGGTTCCGTCTCACGCACCGCTACGTTGTAAATGGTACCGACCGCGGCTGGCCCCTGAATCAAGTTATCAATCCCGGGTACCACCCGAGCTCCTTGCAGGCTCGGCGTACCGTAACCTCGCAAGATCTGGGCGTTCTGCAGGGAAATGGAGACGACCTGCTCCAGCGTCATATCGCGGAACGACTCGAAATCCGGGTCGACCACCGTCATCGGCGCCTTTGCTTGACTCACCTCGGCCAACTGGGCAACTTCGACGTC
>JAYZCF010000132.1:0-5865 GCA_036338455.1 Planctomycetota bacterium | reverse complement strand
CATCGGGCTGCGGTTGCGGCCCGAGTTTTCATTGTGGAATTTGTAGACCACGTCCCGGCCTGTCTGTTTCTTGCCGCGTAAGGTGGGCAGGAAGGATCGACCATCAAGGCCGTTGGGCACGTCGGCGCCGATGATTTCCATGAGTGTTGGGACCAGGTCGACGGCTGAGATCATGTGATCGCGATCGACACTGCCCGGATCGGTGATGCCCGGCCAGCGGACAATCCAGGGAGTCCGGGTGCTGTGGTGCCAGACGGCCGTTTTGGCAAAGGGTAAAGGCATCCCGTGATCGGAGAGGAAGAAAACAATCGTGTTTTCCGCCTCGCCTGACTCCTCAAGCGCTTTGAGGATCTCGGCCACGCAATCATCGGCTCGGCGGACGGATGAATAATAATGTGCCAGCTCGGTGCGGATGGCGGGGTGATCGAACAGGAAGCCGGGAATAGGAACCTCGTCCGGTCGGTAGACCCGGGTTGGTGCGTAGGGGTCTGCGACTTGTTTACCTTTGTTGTTGATTCCGTAAAACGGCTTATGAGGATCCGAAATATTGACGTTTAGACAGAACGGCTTTCCCGCCTGTTTGGCCATTTCAATCCCGCGCCGGGTAGAACGATAATAACTGTTGGGATCCTTGATATGCTGCTTCTCACCGTCCAGTTGAGTCAGGTCGGCATCCCAGGCGTACGGTTGGTACGGAGTTGAGTGGGAGACCTTTCCACGGATGCCGACGAAATAGCCGGCTCCCTTCATCAGATCGACGAGGTGAGGGTAGTTGGCATCCTTGACTTGGTAAAACCCCTCGACCCCCGTGTTATGAGAGTAGCGTCCGGAAAAGAGAACATTGCGGGAGGGATAACAGCTCCCCGTTTGCACGTGGGCATGGTGGTAGCGCAGTCCCTGGCTGGCCAGTTTGTCAATGTTAGGCGTTGTGCCAGGCAACGGGCAACCGAACGCGCCGACGGAGTCACAGCTCATGTCGTCCACGGTGACAATCAGAATGTTCGGATCGACTCCAAATTCGGTATCCTGTGCGGCGGACTGTTGCTGACACGACAAGGCAGCCAGCAGCCCCAATAGAAATAAAACGACCGATCTGAATAGCATGAATTCTTTCCTCGAAGTGAGCAGCAGAAAACGGGTTGCCGATCGTCGTACAGAGATCAGTTACCGATACCAAAATCTTCTTGATTATACCATTCTGTCCGAGCGGGAAACATCCGCTGGCCAAATGGTTGGCCCTGCCTCGCTCCTGTTTTCAGTGGTAGAATAGAAGGGTGGATTTCTGCGCACGGGTGTCATCGTCGCATGTCGATTTTAACAGAGATAGAAGGAGGGTGCCGAGGTGGATCCAGGGGCGGCCCCAGGAGTTGAATTGATTGGGGTCAGTAAGCGATTTGACCCTGGTATCCAGGTGGTCGATCGCGTCCATTTGACGATTCCCATTGGCAAATTCGTTGTCTTGCTGGGACCTACGGGTTGCGGCAAGACGACGCTTTTGCGAATGGTTGGAGGGGTCGAGTTTCCTGATGAGGGAGAGATCCGCTTCAGGCAGCCTGCGCCGCGCGCTTCCTTCTGTTTTCAAGAGTCGCGTCTTTTACCTTGGCGCAATGTTCGCCGGAACGTCGGACTGCCCTTGGAACTGGCGGGCGACCAGCATCGGGACGAGGCGGTTGATGCCGTATTGGAGTTGGTCGGCTTGGCCGATGCGTCGCAACGGATGCCTGCTGCCCTGTCGGGCGGTATGAAGATGCGGGCTTCACTGGCGCGGGCCTTGGTTTCCAAGCCTGACTTGTTATTGCTGGATGAACCATTTGGTGCCTTGGACGAGGTGACCCGTTTTCGCCTGGATGAAGATGTGGCTCGTTTGGTTCGCGGCCGCGATACGACCACACTGATGGTGACGCATTCGATCAGTGAAGCGGTCTTCCTGGCCGACGAAGTGATCGTCCTGTCACCCCGCCCAGCGCGGGTCGTGGAACGCTTTCCGGTCGCGTTTGGAGAGCGTCTTCCGCAGTGGCGGTCGCACCCGGAATTTGCCCGTTTGACCTCGCAGGTATACGAAGCGTTGCGGTCTGGGATGGGAGAGCCGGTATGAGGGAATGGACGCGATTCTGGTCAGTGACATGGCCTCCGCTCTTGGTGGTTTGCCTGTTCATGATTGTCTGGCAGATCATGGTGATGATGTTTTCGATCCCGCCTTATATGCTCCCCTCACCTGGGCAGGTACTGCGGGCGTTGGCGGAAGAGCCGACACGCTTGTTGGCGGCTACGGGACGGACAGCGATGGCGATGCTGGTCGGATTTGCCTGTTCGGCGATTGGCGGAATCGTGCTCGGTAGTTGCTTGACCTGGGTTCCTCTTGCGCGACGCGGTGTCTACCCTCTGACACTCATCCTGCAAATGGTTCCCTTGGTGGCGATCGCGCCGATGCTGGTCGTCTGGTTTGGTTGGGGGATTCTCAGCGTGATTGCAGCGGCCTGTATCGTCTCCATCTTCCCCGTGATTGCGAGCACGCTGGACGGCTTGCAGTCGGTCGACCCGGGGCTGAAAGAACTCTTCCGAATCTATAACGCCGGTCGGATCCGAACCTGGTGGATGCTCGGTTTTCCTTCAGCCCTACCCAGTATCTTCACGGGTTTGAGAATTGCGGCGGGGCTTGCCGTGATTGGCGCGATTGTGGGAGAATTTGTCGGTTCGTATGGTGGTGACCAAGCGCCTCTCGGTTCGGTGATTACGAGCGCTTTGAAACAGACTCGGACCGATGTGGTGTTTGCCGCCATTCTCCTGGCAGCCGCGCTCGGGTTTGCGCTGTTCGGCCTGGTCAACCTGCTGGGATGGTGGCTATTGCGGCGTTGGCATACGTCGGTTCATTAAATTTCCGTAAAAGTAAATAGACAAAGGTTTCATCCTATGAGGTTGCGTTGTTTCCTGATCCTGTTGATTGCCGGTCTGGTGGGTTGCAGTTCCAAGTCGGAGACCAACAAGAAAACGGCCACGGATTCGACAAAAGTTCAGGTCCAGTTAAACTGGTTTCCGGAATCTGAGTTTGGTGGCCTTTACGAAGCGGAGCAGAAAGGTTGGTTTGAAAAGGCCGGCTTGCAGGTCGAATTGCTCAAGGGGGGGCCAAGCGTTCCGGCTGCCCAAATGGTGGCAAGCGGCCAGGTCGATTTTGCCGTCGTGTCGGGACCTCAACTGCTCACCTTACGGTCCCAGGGTGCCAAGGTTACCGCCATCTTCTCCACCTTCCAGCGGAATCCCCGGGGGATCGTGGTGCATCAAGACTCTGCTTACGCGAGCTTGGAGTCATTGTGGAAGAGTTCGGCGACCGTGATGGGAGAAAATGGTCTTGCCTTTATCAAGTGGCTCAACCGGGAGTACGGGGGAAAGGACCTCTCGTTCGTGCCCTATACCGGTTCACTCGCGCCGTTCATTGCCAAGAAAGTGGATGCGATGCAGTGCTTTGCCACGGCCGAGGCGGTCCAACTCGAACTGGATGGTGTTGCCAACCAAGTCTTTCTGGTCGCCGACACGGGCTACAACCCGTATGTCGCCGTGATCGCCGTCAACGATACGTTCCTGAAACAGCACCCAGAGAAAGTCGATGCATTTGTTCAGGCCTTGCGGCGGGGTTGGGATTCGTACCTGAAATCCCCGGTCAAAACGAATCAGCACATGCACGATTTGAACCCGGATATGACGATGGAAGTGTTGGAAAAATCGAGCGCCCGTCTGCCCGATTTTGTGGAATCGAGGCAAACCAGGGAACGGGCGATTGGCTGGATGACGAGCCAGCGCTGGGAGACCCTGCAGGAGCAACTGGTGAAATTAGGGCAGATTGATCGGCAGGCAGGTGACCAGATCGGGACCTGCTTTTTCAATCCACCTCTTGAACCGAAGCCGCCGGCCGAGGATTGAGCGGGCTGGGTGATTTTGTTCCCCAATGGAACATGTCGCCGGTCGAAAACAGGACCTCCAATCCTGTTTTTTTCGGTTTTGCTTTCGCTCTATTGGCCAGTCGCATGCCGCCAAATATACTTGGGGCTTCGGTGGTTCGCTTGTCTACGACGGGGCCCTGGTCCCGTCCCAAAACCGCCGGCCTTGCTTCGAATGCAAACCGACAGGATTCAAAAATGCGTATCTCTCCAGTTGCTGGTCTGTTCTTGATGGCGGTGATTCTGCCAGGTTTGTTGGCGACGCATGCTGACGCTTCGATCTACAACGATAATTGGCAAGCTGAACTCCGTGTTTCCAGCTTTACCGACTCGGTCACTGGGGCCCGCTTTACGGCCAATAAGGGGTGGACGATTGAAGCGGGGGCGGATGATTATTTCCGCGAGCAGTACGAGCGGCCGACGAGCCAAGGATTCCAATCGACAGTCAACGGCCTGCCAGCCTTTGATAAATATTATGAGCCTCTCGACATTGTTAGCGGCCAGTTTGCTGTCGACAGTTTGAGCCAGGTCGCTTACTTTTCGATCGACCTGAACGGCCAGGATGAAAAGACGGCCGACGGGAGTTCTGATTTTGTCGGCTTCAAGCACTTTTAACGCATCCGTGTATCGGGCAATGCGGACTTTTTGGGTGGTTACATGTTTGGCGTCAAGGATCCGTTCGGCAACTCGGTGGGGAGCTCGTTCAACAACTCCAACAGTTACAAATCGACGCAGATGTGGAGCGACCTTTCCCCCTCCTGGGTGACCGGTTCCGGATTGACGACGACCGGTGAGGGAACGCAAGGCTACGATGAATTTACCAGCGAAGGGGACTCGAACCGAATTCGCTCCCGTATTGTGGGCGACTCGGTTGAGTTGGCGTTGAACTACGGTGGATTTGGCATCGATGCCGATACATTTTCCCACTTCATTTTCGAAGCGAACCAGGGTCTGACCGATCCGCAAAATTACTTCTGGAACGACGAGTACAACTTCAACCAGGCCGGTTCTCCTTACGACCCGAGCAACCCGCCGCAGAATATCTACGAGCTCGATACGCTGGCCGGGTTCGCGCCCCAGCCCTCGCAGGTGCCTGAACCCTCTTCCGCCCTACTTTGGATGATGCTCTTCGGCCTGGCCGGTGCGCGTCGAAAGAGGGGTTGAGCTCCGCCGAGCGGATTGATTCCCACGTGTACGCCCGCGTGTATTCCCATGGGTCACCTGTCGGTCCCGTTGCTTGGCGGCCGATCCGTTGTAAAATCGGCGAAGTCTGAAACGCTTGCGGTGGATCGGTCTGGTGCCCATCTCCCGCAGGGATTTCACGGCTTCACGCCTTGACGGCGACCGGTAGTCCGGAGTCAGCCCAGTGGAGTCGTGGTCCGAGCGCTTTCCAGGGGCCGGTAGCTCAGTTGGTTAGAGCAGGGGACTCATAATCCCTTTGTCGCGGGTTCGAGTCCTGCCCGGCCTATTTCTCTTGATTTGATGGCTGCCGACTCGGAGCAACCGATCTTTTTTTGAATCTGTTTTGGTCGGTTCTGCGGTGGCGAGGTTGACCATCACCGGGTAGCCCAGTTTTTTCAAACAGATGGAGTCTGTGGGAGGCTTGCCCTCTTTATTTCGACTCGCACTGTTAATAGTTGCCTCTTGATCGGGCGAAAGCGGCTCCGTAGTCCTCGCCTGAGTCTTGGACCCAGACAAGAAATCTTTCTTTCTCCCCTTCGCTCCAATTATCTTGTATCTCTCGAACTTCATTTCCCAATTTGACGAATCTGTCTTGATAATTATCTAAGAGGAACTCTTCCGGGTCTTCTTTACTTAGCTCCTCTTGGAACCGAACGTAATGTCTGGCCATCTCTTTGACCTTGTCTCTGCACTGTTTGATCTCGCTCTGATGCCCCAGGAAGGGGAGCAGAATCAGAAGGATAACCGTCCC
>JAYZCF010000131.1:0-4156 GCA_036338455.1 Planctomycetota bacterium | reverse complement strand
ATCGGCTTCGCGAGAAGGGGTCAGCCCTTGGTCGTTCAGTTTCTGCCAGATAAAGGCGTCGACAGGGTTACTTCTCCATGCTGTCGGGACCGCCGCCGTGCGCTCAGGTAGCTTTGGCCTGGCTAGGGGTTCCAGTGACCACCAATCAAAATTGGCGGAAGCGTCAGGATTCAATTCGACCGTAGCGGGCCAGTGAGCACCGCGCTCGATCCACTGTCGAATTTCCTGCACCTGCTGATGACTGAGAGGAGGGCCCGTCTTGGGCATCTCCGGGGGCTGGCCATTGGTTTCGGTAATGATTTCCAGCAATGCGCTCTCGGTCGCATCCCCCGGTTCAACAAAACCAGAATCGAGGATGGCTGCCGAGGTTTGCAGTGAGAACCCACCTTTGGATTCGGAATCGTTATGGCAGCCGAGGCAGCGCTCCGTCAGGATTGGGGCAACTTTTGATTCAAACGAATCTTCCTGTGCCAATAATTGCCCTGCCGATGCAAGACAGGTGGCCATGACCAAGAGGCGTATACGGATCATCGGCGTCCACGCGGGTTCGGTTTTTATCTCAACCAACAGCGGCTTTTTGCTGGCTCCAGGGACTCTTCGTCTTAGGGTGCCAGACGAGCCGTTACGTTAAAAATTATTATAAGCTTGGTCAGAAACTGGAAACATAGAGTTGATTGCGCTTTTTTACGGTTTCCGCCGAGTTACCTCGATTCCAGGTTTGTTGGATGAGGTGGAAATCATGAGACCCGCCAGTGATGGCGACCCCTGTTGGGGTTTTATCTTTGTGGGTGGCTACTTGGCTGATTTTCGCCGTACCGACGGGGTCCCCTGATTTAACCAGTCCTGGTAGCCAAAGCCCTTTGTCTCGTCGGATGACGGTCATGTCCGTTCCGTTATCGCTTTGTTAATAATGCGGTTTGCAGGGTGAAAACGGGTTTCCCGGCAGGCGGATTTGGTAAAAATGGACTTTCCTTTTGACCGGGTCACTGGTGATCGTGCACCTGTCGAATTTATCCCCTACTGAGACTGGTTGCGAGAGACAGGAAGATACACCATGGACCGACCGTTACGGACAACTTTGGAAGAAATGATCGAGGCTCATGTCAGTCGCCGAGCGGCCGTGAAAGGGATTCTGGCAGCCGGAGGAGCGATGACGGCCACCTGGTGCCTTCCGCAGGACACCCGCGGTGATGTTCCAGGTCACGGCCAATCTTTGCCGGTCGAAACCGCAGGTGCCGGTTTTCAGGAGCTGCCCCACGTTCCAGTGACCGGCAACGTGGACGAAGTCGCCTCGATCGGTGTGGCTGACGGTTACAACACCCAGGTCCTGATTCGCTGGGGAGACCCGGTGCTGCCAGGGGCAAAGCCAATGGACCTGCTCTCTCCTGATTCTGCTGCGCAAGAGAACCAGTTCGGTTACAACAACGATTTCATTGCCTACCTTCCTTTCCGCCGCGGTGAGAGAGATTCCCAGCATGGGATTCTTTGTGTCAACCACGAATTTACCAACCCGGAATTGATGTTCACCGGGATCACCTACGACGACAAGTTGGAATCCCGGTCAGACGAGCAGATTCGCATTGAGAAGGCAGCCCATGGGCACTCGGTAATGGAAATTCGCCAGGATAAAAATCAGGTTTGGCACGTGGTGCAAGACAGTCCTTTGAATCGTCGTTTCACCCTGAACACGGAATTCGTTCTTTCTGGTCCGGCTGCCGGTCACCGGCGTTTGCAAACCGAACAGGATCCGTCGGGAAAAAAAGTGATTGGAACGATTAGTAATTGCTCGGGTGGGGTGACGCCTTGGGGAACTGTTTTGAGTGGTGAGGAGAACATTCAGTACTATTTTCATGGGGACATTGGCGATTCCTCGGAGGCGGCGAATCATCAGCGGATGGGCATCGACGGTACCGGTGACTATTCCTTTTTTCGACTCGATAAACGATTCGATCTGGCCGCCACACCGAATGAGCCTAACCGGTTCGGCTGGGTAGTTGAAATTGACCCGTACGATCCTCATCGCCCGGCGGTCAAACGGACGGCCCTGGGGCGATTTCGTCACGAGGGTGCAGCTACCGCTATCAATCGAGACGGGCGAGTGGTGGTCTATTCCGGAGATGACGAGCGGTTTGAATATTTGTACAAGTTCGTGAGCCAGAAGAAATATGACCCTGAACGCCGAGAAAAAAACCGCGACTTACTCGATGAGGGAATTTTGTACGTTGCCCGATTCGATGGTGACGGATCGGTCAACTGGTTACCATTGATTTATGGGACGGGTCCCCTCACTTGGAAGAACGGTTTCCATAGCCAGGCCGATGTCTTGATCGATACCCGGCGGGCGGCGGATCTGATGGGAGCCACACCAATGGATCGGCCGGAAGACGTGGAAGAAAACCCGGTCACTCACCACGTCTTCGTGGTCCTGAGTAAAAACTACGAGCGCACAGAGGAGCAGGTGGATTCGGCCAATCCACGGGCCATCAATCAACATGGCCACATTATCGAGTTGGAGATTCCTCAAGTGGAGGGAGAGCCGGACCATGCGGCGACGATTCACCCCTGGAGCATGTTTCTCAAAGCGGGGCAACTGGAGCAGGATGACGCCTGGTACGACGGCCAAAAACCGACCACTTGGCTCTCCTGTCCCGACAATATCACGTTTGATAACCAAGGTCGATTGTGGATCGCCACCGATGGTTTCCAGAAATCGTCGGGCGTGCTGGACGGCATCTACGCCTGTGAGGTAGCCGGGCCGAAGCGAGCCTTGACCAAACAGTTCTTCCACGTACCGACAGGTGCCGAACTTTGTGGCCCCTGTTTCACGCCGGACAATTCCACCCTCTTCGTTGGCGTGCAGCACCCGGGCGAGTACTCGACCTTTGATGAACCCTCGACCCGCTGGCCGAATGATGCAACCAGTGATTTACCACCCCAGCCCTCGGTCGTGGCGATCACCCGTCGTGGGGGTGGGCCGATCAATGGTTGAAAAACAGGATTGGGTACGGCACCCGTTTGGGTAGAATGAAAGCAAAGGCGTCGGTTGCCGGCGTTTGTCTTGATACGATTTAAGAGGTTCTCGATGTTTCGCAATTGGCTTTCTGTTTTTGTCGCCTTCGGTGCCGTATGGTCAGCTTCTTGGATCCAAGCCCGAGAGCAACCGAATCTCGTTTTCATGATTGCCGATGATTGTACGTATCTTGATATGGAAGTTTATGGTGGACAGGCGAAGACGCCGCACCTGAACCGTTTGGCTACCCAGGGTCTGAAGCTGAACCGCTGTTTTCAAGCCGCGCCGATGTGTTCTCCGACACGGCACAACATCTACACGGGGATTTATCCCGTCAAATCGGGCGCCTGGCCCAACCATACCCAGGTCTATCCAGGGACCAAGTCGATTGTGCATTACTTGACCGAGGCGGGCTACCGTGTCGCACTCTCGGGCAAGGGTCACATCAATCCGCGGGATGCTTTCCCGTTTGAATACTCGAAGGACTTTGCCGATGTATCCCAGTTGAAACAGGCCAGCCCGTTTCCGGCGCTCCGCTCGCTGATCTCCGAATCGAAAGCTGCTGGGAAGCCGTTCTGCCTGTTTGCCTGTTCCAACGAACCGCACTCTCCCTGGAGCCAGGGGGACCCGTCGCAATACCCGGCTGACAAGTTGGAGCTTCCCCCTTCCTGGGTCGATACACCGAAAACGCGGCAGCAGTACGCCAAGTACCTGGCGGAGATCACGTTTTTTGATCGCCAGTGTGGCGCGCTGCTGGATTTGCTGGAACAGGAGGGAGTTGCCGATGAGACCTTGGTGATGGTCGTCAGTGAACAGGGGTCCTCCTTCCCGTTTGCCAAGTGGACCTGTTACGAGATGGGACTCGCTTCGGGAATGATTGTTCGGTGGCCCGGACAGACCGAAGCGGGTGTCGAGAGCGAGGCTTTGGTGGAGTATGTGGATGTGGCTCCGACCTTCCTGGAGGCGGCGGGGGTTCCTGTGCCGGATACGATGGATGGTAAGTCGTTCTTGTCGGTTTTGAAGGACCCGACCCGCGAGCACAAGAAGTACACTTACGGCATTCATACAACCAAGGGGATCATCAATGGTTCCGAATCGTATGGAATCCGATCGTGTGGCACCAAAACCCATCGTTACATTCGAAAC
>JAYZCF010000130.1:0-12245 GCA_036338455.1 Planctomycetota bacterium | reverse complement strand
ATCAGTCAGCTGAAGACCCGTTTGATCGACGGCCAACCTCACCTTGAAGTTCCCCCAGGGAGCTGGCGAATCGAGGGTCACTATTGGCCTGTCTCTTTTGTGCGTGGCGCCGTGACCAGTCTGATCGGTTGGTGTATCTGGCTCGCCTGCATCGTGTTGTTGGCTGTCCGTGAGAGAAAAGCGGACTAGGGCCGCTTGGCCGCGGTTGTATCTTCAGTCTGCTGTTTCTTTTCCGCACGATTCCGGTTGGAGGACGACGCCGCGGGATCGTCGGCCCGCTTGGCGAACTCGGGCAGCGGTTCGCCAGCGGCACGCGGTGGATGAAAGTTGTGATAGCGGAGGCTGCAACGTTCACGAAAACCACTTAACGTGTTCTCTCGATCGTCTTGGGAGTAGTAGGTCTTTTCAAGGGCTGCATCGAGCTGTTGCTGGGCCAGTTGATAGACGGGATAGTCGCGTTGCAAGTACTGTTTGACAAAGTCACGGTCTTCGTCACTTATTTTAGTGTCCTTCTTGGAAACGTTGGCGCGAACATAGGAGAGATCTGAAAATGTGGTGGGGAACATGCGTTCAATACAAGCGCATGCCTCATCAAACCTTTCGATGGGGTAAAGGAGTACCCGTTCTGTTTCAACGGCTTCCTGAATCACGGTCATATCGTCGTAATCGACGCCGCCATTGAGGAAGTAGATTTGGCTGTTGGTCTGAGGGTGCACGTATTGTTGAACCAGTTCGGCGTCCGCAAATTCTCGAAATGTCATTCTTTGAGCGATGCAATTGACTTCTTCAAAGTTGCGATGGAAAAAGTAACGCGAAATGAACCGTTCCACCGGGTCCCGTACAAAACAGATGGCATGCACTTTGGCGTGCTCGTGGTCATAGGGCAAATTCAGTGACAATTTATGGTCACTCATGCAGCGAACCCATGGATGGCAGCGGACGATTTCACTGACATCGTCAAAGGTGTATTGTTTTGTTTCCAGCAACGAATTCGAGTTGTAGTACCCGTCACCAAAGTTGCGATTCATCAATTGCCGGAGGGTTGAGCCACCTGCTTTAGGCACATGGACGTGTAGCCAAACGTCACGCATATTACGGAATCCATTGGAAAGAGAATCTCACGGATGCAGTTTCCCAATATTAGCCATCTTGGGCAAGATTAATAATTGCATGCTCTGGGGAGCGGTCCAGTCGGAGCTGGTCCGTCGACTCTGAGGAGCGATCGAACATCAAATGTTCGTCGTAGACTGCCCTGCCGATGGGGAAGCTGAAGGGGCTGGCTTTGCGGTGGAGAGCGATTTTCCAGAGATTGGCCGATTTTTCCGGTCGTCGCCAGATGTTGAGCTACGGTTGAACACAAGGAGTTCAGTCTTTTCAGTTTATGGGGAAGTCTCTCCCCGATTCGCCTCTTCGTTAGAAAGTCCCCTTATGCCAGTTTCCCAGTGGTCACGCGATTTCGGCTTTTACACGTTTGGCATTTGTCTTTGTTGGTTGGTAGCGGTTCTCGCTGGTTTGGCAGTGGCCATGCACTTTGATACCGAACGCGGACTCTCCGCCGACCGTTCCAGCACGGCTTGGTTTGTGGCAGTTGGGGAGAAATAGTGGGGCAACCACCGGAAGTGTATTGAAATATCCAATTCCGTATGTCGATAGAGGGAGTCTCTCGAAGCGATTCGGTGGACACTCCGTCATGTTCTCGATATCGCGGGCCCGGTCGTTGCTGCAGGAAATATGCCTTACCACTCGGGAGCCTTGGAGATAGCTCACTGAGACAGCTTGCGGAGACGTGTCGGCGGGGCATGGAGTGTTTTGGAGGCTGGCATAACCCTCTAGATCTGGTAATCCAGTGGGTTTTCCAGGTCTTGCCGGTTTTCACTGCGCATCCGGAGTTTGGGCTTCTCCATCACGACGGTTGTGAACGGCTTGACGCTGCTTGTTAGCCAGACGCTGGAGCCGATGACCGAGTCGTGGCCGACCACAGTGTTGCCACCGAGGATGGTCGAATTGGCATAGATCACCACACGATCTTCAATCGTCGGATGGCGTTTGCTGGACCGAATCAGGTTTCCCTCGCCATCTTTCGGAAAGCTGAGCGCGCCGAGGGTGACCCCTTGGTAGATCTTGACTTGTTCACCGATGACACATGTTTCACCAATCACGACACCGGTGCCGTGATCGATAAAAAAGTGACGGCCGATTTGGGCACCTGGATGAATGTCAATTCCAGTTTCGCTATGGTTCCACTCGGCCATCATGCGGGGCAGAAATGGAATTTGGAGCTTGTACAACTGGTGGGCCATCCGGTGAACCGTGATCGCCATCAGCCCAGGATAGCAAAGGATCACCTCGAACAGGTTTTGGCAGGCGGGGTCGCCATCAAAAGCGGCCTCGACATCGGTGGCGAGTTCCGAGCGTATCTCGGGCAAGCTCTCAAGGAATTGAAAGGCTAATTCCTGTCCCTGTTCTAACAAACGGTGGTCACTGGGCAGGATGGCTGCTTGGTCCACGACAGGCTCCGAGTCGTCCAAGTGGGCGAAACGCCGGTCCAGGATCAACGACTGCGATATCAGGCCCGACAATTGCTCGGCCACTCCCTTCAGACGGTTTTCGAGAAACTGGTGCAGGTTGTCACCTTGACCGGGATTGCTCTGGAGGAAGCCAGGGAAGAGGATCGATTTGAGATCATTGACCACCGAGACGAGGACATCCCGTTTGGGGATCGGATTGTTCTCGAGCCGGGTCACCTTGGGGCGGGCCGCTGCCAATTCACAGGCGAGGCGGTCGGCCAAGTCCGTGATCGCGCCGATATGTGTGGATTCAAATTTCATGGCGAAAGAGTTCATCATCCCTATCAAATCGGGTGTTCAGCCAGGCTCACTCCAACTACTTGTGGTTGAGCCTCAGTTCTTGGCTATTTCCCTTATTTTCTGCTGTCTGACTGCAATTTTCGGCAGCTGCCTGCCCCGGGGGCAGTGACGTTTCCTTTCGGTTTAACCGGCTTTTGAAAGGCCACCGGGCCTGAATGCCCCAGCAAAATCTCGCTAGATTGTATGCGGCAACTCAGGGGAGCGTCCGATTTTGGTGCATCCGGGGTGGGTATGAATTACCTAGGCCAGGAGGGTAGGCTCCTTCTCGCCCGATTTTTTGGGGAGATGCCTTGGAGTTCGGCCCGAGGGAGCCGTCACGCCCTTAACCTTCCTCTTCATCATCACTCAGGTTCGCCTTGGCGATAATATCCTGTTGGATATTGGGCGGCATAATGTCGTAATGACTGAACTCCATCGTGTAGCTGCCCATCCCCCCGGTCATGCTCGAAAGGGTCCTGGCATAGGTGGTTACTTCCCGCAGAGGGACTTCGCAATGCACGGTGGTAAAATTCCCACCGGCCGGGTCGCTTCCCGAAACCCGACCGCTGCGGCCCGACATGTCACTGTACACATCACCCATGTTGGATTCTGGCACCGTAATGTCCATATGGACGATTGGTTCTAGGAGACTGGGGCGAGCCTGTTCAAAAACTTTCTTGAATGCCATTTTACCAGCCATCTTGAACGCCGCCTCGCTGGAATCGACCGGGTGATGTTTCCCGAAATGGACGACGACGCAGACGTCCTGAACAGGGTAACCCGCGATGACACCACTGACGATTCGTTCTGCAAACCCTTTTCCCACAGCCGGCATGAAGTTGCCGGGGATCACCCCACCTACGATGGCATCAATCCAGAGGAAATTGGCCTCTTCGTCATAATGCACTTCTTTCAGGCCGTTGAAATTTGCCTTGGTGGCGAACTCTTCGATATTGGTTCCCCGAGGGAGAGGCATCATGCGGATGTGCACTTCCCCGAACTGCCCGCGTCCACCTGATTGTTTCTTGTGACGGTAATCGCCTTCCGCTTTGGCTTGGATCGTTTCCCGGAATGCGATGCGCGGTTCTTTCGTTTCTACTTCCAGTTTGTCACGACGGATCAATCGCTCCTGGATGATATTCAAATGTAATTCGCTCATGCCCGTCATGACCAGTTCCTTGGTCTGAGCGTCACGATCCAGTTTGAAGGTCGGATCTTCTTCAACAACCTTATTCAATGCTCCGGAAAGCTTGGTTTCATCTCCGCGACTCTTGGGGGAGACCGCCAGTGAAACCATTGGGGTTGGGTACTTTAAATCGGGCATGCTGACATCACCCAGTACAGTGCCTGTATGCAGGTCTTCCATCTTGGCGACCGCAACGATCTCGCCTGCGCCTGCTGAATCAACATTCTCAGTTGACTCTCCCTGAACCCGCAACAGCTGTCCCATCTTGATCCCTTTGCGGGCCCCCGAAGCCGAGACATTGTCGTCCCGCTTTAAGGTGCCAGAATAGATGCGAATGAAATTGAGTTTTTGGACGAAGGGGTCGATCCGAGTTCGAAATACCTGTGCCACCAGCGGGCCGCTGGAATCTGGCTTGATTTCCATTTCCTCATCGCCCGAGATTACGGTGCGGGGCAGGTCAGCTGGCGATAGCCCACACATGGTGACCGCGTCCAGTACTTCGGTTAGGCCGACTTGGGTCTTGCCGCTGCAACAGACGATGGGGATCAGCGTCCCGGCACGTACGGCCTGCACGATCAACGAGCTGAGTTCCTTGTCCGTGGGGGGAGTCCCTTCAAAGTAGCGTTCCATGACTTCGTCATCGACTTCGATAATTGACTCGATCAAAGGTTCACTGATCTCTTTTGGGTCGACGACTGCACCCGACGTGTCTTCCGGAACCTTGAGAGTGCTGACGACGCCCTTGAAATCCGCACCTATCCCGACTGGCACATTCAACAGGACGCACTGGTTTCCCCACATTTCCCGAATTCCCTCGATCAGTGCTGGAAAGTCCAGGTTATCACTGTCCAGTTTGTTGAGCACGATCATCCGCCCCAGACCTGCTTTGCCGGCTTCCTCGAAAACCCTTCGCGTGTTGACTTCGATCCCGGAGGAGGCATTCACGACGATCATCGCCGTTTCAACAGCTTGCATCGGGCCGATGACCTGTCCAATGAAATCCGGGTATCCAGGCGTGTCGAGGAGGTTGAAGCTCTTGCCGCCATGCTTGAAATGGGTGGCAACGCTCTCGATGGAATATTTGTGGGCTTTTTCTTCTGGATCAAAGTCGCAAATGCTGGTGCCGTCTTCCACGTTGGGAGTACCAGCAACTGCCTTGGTGAGGGTCAGAAAGGAATCGGCCAAGGTGGTTTTCCCCGAAGAACCATGACCGCATAGGACAACGTTTCGAATCGATTCAACATTTGCCATATTTCTCGTAACCTCTCAAGATTTTATTGATTAGGTAGGAAGTCGTTGAAGTGAAAAGGTGGGGCTCCAATATCCTTTAAACGCAGGCCTGCGCGGCTTCTAACGCCTGGGCCAGGGTGAGGTAACCTTCGTACAGTGATCTTCCCAGAATTGCTCCTGCAAGATCCAGCTGGGCCAACTGGGTGACGTCTGCTGTGCGGGTGATGCCACCCGATGCGATGACCGGGATGTCTACCGCATTGGCCATCTCCTGCATGGCATCCAGGTTGGGGCCACTCAGCATCCCGTCTTTGGCAATATCGGTGTAGATGATCCCTGCGATGGCCAGTTCCGCAAAGTGTTTGGCGTGTTGGATCGCAGTGGTCTCCGATGTCTTCAGCCAGCCGTCCGTGGCAACACGGCCGTCCCGAGCGTCGATACCGATGATCAGGTGGCCCGGAAAAAGATCGATCATCCGGCACGACCAGTCAGGATCCGTCAGAGCGCGGGTACCAATGACCAATCGCTTGATTCCCATTTCCAGGTAATCTTCGATGGTCGACTCGTCACGGATACCACCCCCCAACTGAATGTCGACGGGTACTTCCTTGGCAATTCTTGCAATGGCATCTCGGTTGGGACTGCCGCCATCAGGGGTTAAACCATCCCGGGCTCCATCCAAATCCACAACGTGCAGTCCGCTTGCACCCTCGGCGATCCAACGGTGGGCCATATCGGCCGGGTCGTCGCCATAGATTGTCTCTTGTTGGTAATCACCCTGCGCGAGTCTCACACACTTGCCACCACGTATATCAATGGCTGGCCAAATACGCATTCTCTCTCCCGCTGTGTAATTCAAACAGGTTCAAAACCGAGTACCAGAAGTCGCGATCGAGGATTCGTTTGGGAATCACCGAGTCGCGGATTCAATGTCCGTTTTAGAACCGGAGAACCAAGCAATATGCCACAAAAAACGGCAAATCGCAAGTAGCGACACGTTTTGGCAAGTACGGTTGCTCCTGTCAGAACGGCTGAAAAACGGCCGATTAATCCTTCCCCAGGGGGGGCTACCGGCCTGTCGTAGCGAGGTTTTGTAGCGGATCAGGACTCTGGCATCCACAATTTCAGACTTGGTCCAACCAATTCCAGCGATCCTCGGTTGAGCCGTCGAAGAGCCCGAAAAAAGCCGATTGCAGGGATTGGGTGACCGGCCCCGGTTTTCCACTTCCCACCGGCAGGTGGTCGACGCTCCGTACCGGAGTGATCTCGGCCGCGGTGCCGGTCAGGAAAATTTCATCCGAAATGTAAAGAAGGTCTCTCGGTAACGCTTGTTCTCGCACTTCCATCCCCATCTCACGCGCGAGAGTCATCACGGAATCACGTGTGATGCCGCCCAAGATGGCCGCAGAGAGAGGGGGCGTATGCAGAACGCCGTCACGGACGATGAAGATGTTTTCGGCCGAACCTTCGCTAATCAAGCCATTGTTGACGACGATGGCTTCGTCAAAACCGTTGCGGTGTGCGTCACTAGCGATCAGTTGGGAGTTCAAATAATGACCGCCCGCCTTGGATAGCACGGGATGAGTTGCACTGGTCATGCGACTCCAGGAGGAAACGCATACGTCGATTCCGTTTCGCAGCCCTTCTTCCCCCAGATACGCCCCCCAGCGGATAGCAGCAATGATGACTTCTGGTGTCATCTCTGCGGGAGGCAAAACGGCCAAAGAGCCGAATCCATGGTAAACCAGCGGGCGGATATAGGCGCTCTCCAGATCATTGTCGACGATCACCTCGCGACAAGCTGCGATCAATTCCTGTTGACTGAATGGGACTGCAAAACGATAGATCTTGGCCGAGTCCAAAAGCCTTCGAATATGGTCATCGAGCCGAAAGATAGCTCGGCCTTCTGATGTTTTGTAACAGCGGATTCCCTCGAAGACGCTCGTGCCATAATGCAATGCGTGGCTGAGCACATGGACCTGAGCGTCCTGCCAGGGGATCAATTTACCGTCTTTCCATATGGATTGAGTGGGTTCGATAGCCAAAGGAGTCGTTCCTGTTCGTTTGGATACTTGCAAAAAAAAAGCGGTGTCGATTTCTCGACACCGCGTATCATAGCCAAAGAATGGCTCTGATTGAACCGAATACATGCGGATTGGGGTTCAGCAAGAAAGGTATTCGGTTCGGTTGCTGTATTTAGGCTTAGTCCAGGGTGACAACCTCACCACCATCTTTGGTGGAGAGTGCTTGCCAGATGAACAAGTCAATCGACTCGCGGACAAAGGAAGTTGAACCATCCATGCGACTGGTGCTGACACCACCCGGGTGATAACTTCGTGAAGTGACGGCAGCCCAGGTCGGCTTGGCGCTGCTACCGTTTTTACCTTCTTGCCAGTTTGTCCAGTCGACGTCATAAGTGACACCATTGACCGTGTGGAGTACTTCGGTATTAGGTGCGAACGTCGTGGTGAAGCCAGCCTGATGAACACGACCATCAACCCACTCAGTGTGCCCTGAATTGGTCTTGAAATCACCGCCCAGGCCAGAAACGGTAGATGGATCGGTGGGCATTCCGGGGTCGGCATCAGCACCGAGGTTGCGGAAATAAGGGTTGTAAGCTTTGACTTCTGCCATCATCAGCGTATTGCTGGTTCCGTCAGTGCTCAGAAACTGGTTCATGTCAAAGTGATTATCCGGTCCAAATGCACCCTGGCCCCAAGTCCGGTTGATTGGGTTGTGAACGAACCAAGTACCTTCGTTAACGGCGTAGTTCAAAGGGTAATAGAGCGTGCTTCCTGAAACCCGCTGCCGGTCGTTGATTTCACTAGGACAAAGGTAAGTCGGGATGCGGAACTGAGAGATCTGAGCCGTTGTTCCGTTGATGTCCACCAAAGGGTGTTCTTTGTATCCAAGGCGGAAGTTAATGGTGGAGTTCAGGTTTCCTTGCTCCAAGTAGGGAAGGATTTGAACCTGAGCCGACCATCCGTTGAGGGACGATGCTGTATCGACTGGGGTGCCGTCAGGGTTCCGTGTGGGATAAAGGGAGCCGGCAGGGAATTCAGACATTGCACTTTGGTAGTTGTGCATGGCCAGAGCGATCTGACGGACATTGTTCAGGCAGGAAGTCCGCCGGGCCGCTTCGCGAACCGCTTGAACAGCGGGCAAAAGCATGCCGATCAAAATGCCGATAATGGCGATGACGACTAGCAGTTCTACGAGTGTAAAACCTTTGTTTTTCATGATGAAATCCTGTGTAGTTGATATGGTTTCTTTATTGAGACTGAGTCTCAGTTAATGTCTGCACACTGTTTTATCCGTTGATTTGATTTATCGCAACCGTTCATGTCAAAAAAAACATCTTTTTTTTCGCCAGGATCTGAATCGATGAATTTTCCAAAACTTGTTGCCTCGTTGAGGAGTTTCGCTCAGTTATTACCCATCCAGGTGGGGGGTGTTTCCGAAGAAGATGCCCGTTGGCGGCCGCCCAGTCAGAACTGGTCGATTCTGGAAATCGTGAGCCATCTGGTGGATGAGGAACAGGAGGATTTTCCGCTCCGTCTCAAGATGACTCTGGAAAACCCGGAAAAGCGTTGGCCATCGATCAATCCGGAGGTATCGGCCGTGGAGCGGAATTACAACGAGATGAAACTCGAAAGGAAGGTTCGTGAATTTTGCGATTTACGAAAATCTTCCGTCGAATGGCTCGAAAGCCTGGAAAGCCCCCGGTGGGACACCACCTACCAGCATCCGCATCTTGGCTGCTTAAGGGCCGGCGATATACTGGCAGCTTGGGTTGCCCATGATCAGCTCCATGTTCGGCAGATTGCCAAGCGAAAATACGAGTTGATTCGGCGCGATGCGGGAGAATTTCTGATTGATTATGCCGGTGAATGGACCGCATAGAGAGACGAGGCTGTGAAGGACTTACTTAATTCGTTCCCCCATGTTGGCAAGGTGGTCTGGCTTGGTATCCGGCCCGAGCGGCGCGCCGAGGTGGAGGTGGCGCAGCAGATCCGTTTGGACGTCGAACACGGCGTATTAGGGGATCACTTTCAGGGGGCAAGTGAATCCGCGCGACAGGTGACATTGCTCCAGTATGAGCACTTGGCGGTCGTAGCCGAACTGATGCAGCAGGAGAAGATTGATCCGGCTGACCTGCGTCGAAATATTGTCGTCAGTGGAATCAACCTGCAAGCTCTGAAAAACCAGGAATTCGAAATGGGGGGAGCGCTGCTGTTGGGTACTGGAAATTGTCCGCCCTGCAGTCGGATGGAAGAGAACCTGGGGCCCGGGGGGTATAATGCGATGCGCGGACATGGCGGGATCACAGCTCGAGTGCTTCAGCCGGGGGACGTGTCGGTCGGTTGTGAGGTGAGGTGGAGATCGCCCGAATCGACTTGAGATCCCTGAGAAGATCCCTGAGAAATCTCGAAAGAGAACGTGAGGAAGGGACTTCGGCGATCTGTTTTTTTGGGGTGAACTGATCCCCTTATCGACAAAAAAACTTCCCGATCCAAAGGAACGGGAAGTTGCCGTCTGATCCGTATTCCGGGGAAGTCTCAATCCCGGTCGGGGTTGTCCTTCTTTTCCGCTCCCTTGGGGGGCTTGTTCGATGGCTTTCCGATCTTTGTCTTTCCATCTTTCTTCCCCGGTTTCTTTTCAAATAGCTCGAGATATTCACCGTATCCTTCCTCAATCAACTTGTCCTTGGGAATGAATCGCAAGGAGGCCGAGTTGATGCAGAATCTCAATCCACCCCTGTCTTTGGGGCCGTCGGGGAAAACGTGGCCGAGGTGCGAATCGGCTGTTTTTGCACGGACTTCGGTTCGCGCGTAACCGAGGTGGTAATCTGTCCGCGTTGTAAACTCATCCTGGTTGATCGGCTTGGTGAATGCAGGCCAGCCACAGCCCGAATCATACTTGTCCAGTGATGAGAAGAGTGGCTCACCGGAGATGATGCAGACGTAGATTCCTTCCTTGAAATGTTTATCGTATTTATTGGTCCAGGGCCGCTCGGTCGCTTCCTTCTGCGTTACGTCGTATTGCAGGCGTGTCAGTTTTTTCTTTAGCTCTTTGTCCGAGAGTGGGACGTACGGCTTCCTTTTTTTAGGCTCGGCGGCTGACTTGTCTTCGTCTTGCGGTTCGGTTGGTTCTTCGAGATTGCTCACGGGGTTAGGCTCATTGAGGGGGTGAAGCGTTGCATCAGATTGGCTGGCCAGGTTTTGATCCAAGTTGTACCAGGTCATTCCGGCGCCGACGACGAGAACGGCGGTCAAGAGATAGAGCTTGTTCATTGCTTTATTTTCTCACTCAAAAGGTCCATGCGTCGACGGTTGACACCGAGGTCGGAGTAGCCGATACGCGACGCGGAGCGAAACTGAACGACGTTGTCTTTATCATCGATAAAAAACTCGACATCGTCAACAAACCTAAATAACAGGCTCGTGAATTCAGCCCGTAAATAATGGCTGTCCTGTTGGACAATTTTGGAACGCGGCACGGAATTGACGGCCGCTACGATCCGTTTCATTTCCTCTCCCGCGGTGCCAGTAAAGGGAATTGGATCCATCCGTTGCGAGGTTGCGGTGGCTTGCGTGGATACGCCGTTCGGACTGTCTGGCAGGGGCAGGAGACGACCGTTCTTGACCCCCAGATTGTCCGGCGATTTGGAGGAAAAACTTAGAAAAAACATACCTGACGCTCCAATCAGGACCAGGATCACGATCTTTCGCAGCCACCGGGAGGAGTGGGCCCCTCGGTCGGATCGAACCTCGGTCTTTGGATGAAGATTTCTCATTCGGTCACAGTCAGTGGCCCGGCCATCATCGTGAACAGGATCCATGCCATCAGCACGGCCCGCAATGTCCAGCTGATCGTGCGGACCCAGTTGGAAAGGACCAGGCGGCGGTGGTACACCGGTTGGTAACCACGGGACAATTCACCATGACAAGGGATCTGCAGAAAGGCGGTAGAGATCCAGATCACAAAGATCAGGCCGACCCCCATCAACAATAGGGTGTAGTCCTCTATGGGAGGATACCAGAGGAGCAGCACTGAGCTAAAGGCTTCGATCAGCATCGGGGCGCCTACCACCAGAGACGTTCGCCACTGGAAACGCTCTTGGTACGTGACGAAGTTTTCTTTCCCGATTAAGTAAAAGAGCGGGTAATGGACAATTTGGACGTACCAGATGAGTCCAAACATAAACCATGTCGAAAGCGCGTTGAGCAACAGCAAGGTAAGCGATGTCGTCGTCAGCATGGTAGATTCGATCTCATGGTTGGCGGGATCCGCGGTCTAGCGGAGTGACTGTCAAAAAAAGTGCTCATTAACACGTGTCGAGGTGAAACGATCTCCTCGGCATATATCAAAATCGTACAATGGGCTTGCTCTTTTCAGGATTTAAATCCGATGGCGCGAACCGTCCATCCTGCGGAGCATTTTATCAGGCTTTGATTCCCACGTCAGACTTGTATTGCTCGTAAACTTCGCGGAATAACTGGATGTCGTGCTCAAATGTCTCCGGGAGAAGTGGGCCGAACGAGAAGCGGAAGAATCGTTCATAGGGATTGATGTAGCCGGGGTCTTTCGAGTGAGGGCGGGCCATGTCGCAATCCGATGCGCAGAGGATGGCCGCCCCGCGTTTGAATAAGCGTTTGTTCAGTTCGTCGCTGGTCATGCCCTCGGGCAATTCCAGCCAGTGGTAGAACCCCCCTTTGCCCGTGTATACGCCAAGCCCCATTTCTTGAAAGGCTTTGCCGTATCGCTCCCGTTGCCAATTGTAATGCTCCTCAACCGCTTTGCGAGCCTGCTCAACTCGCTTCGGTTCAAGTAGTTTGACAGCATAATGCTGTGAGGGGTGGCTGACGCCCCCCATGCCGAAACTCGAGTAGTTGGCCATCGTCTCCACATTGCGTTTGCTGGCAATCATCCATCCAATCCGAATCCCGGGTGCCTGGAGCCCCTTGGTGCAGGCACCGGCG
>JAYZCF010000129.1:0-7107 GCA_036338455.1 Planctomycetota bacterium | reverse complement strand
ATTGGCATTCGGCCCCTACCTTTGTCTCAGCTCGCTCGGCGTCCTCCTGTTCTGGCCGCTGGTCTGGGGCTGGGCCGCGCCTTCCATTTTTGCCGTAGGCCCGGTTTTTCTCTTCACGGTCCTCGTTGTTGCCCTTGTGCTGTTTGCTGGCATGCTTTTTGTCATTCGATTGGGCAAGGAAAAGGCCAATTCACCGTCGGAAGAATCCTGATGTGGAAATTGTTTGAATCGATTCGTCGATTCGACGATCACCTTCGGCTAATCGAAAAGCGACGCTACGGTTTGATTGAAATTCGAGATGGCCGGTTTTATGCCCTTCATTTTCGACCGTGGCCGAGAGTCATTACCGCCCTCGAAGTCCGTACGATCGGCCGCTGGAGACATCGCCATATGCAACGCGATCGCTGCCTGCTCTACTTCAACCAGCCACTGAGACACCGAAACTTTCTGGCATTGAAGTACGTCCTCACTTCACGGGGTAGTTCCTACCAGACATTCCGCCAAGCCATCACGACACTCGATCGCATTGCCCAGATCAAACAATCCGACGCGATCGTAACGGAAGTCTACAATCAGCGCCTATCCGATCGGTTGATGCGGCGGCTCGGTTGGGAGCCACACTGCCCTGAGCAGCGAGGTCACCACTACATCAAGCGCTTTTACGGAGTCTACCCGGCCCACGCCGGCACCCATCCAAGCAAGGGATAGCCTTCGCCCATGCGTTGCGATTCGATGACCGTTTTGAAAAATTCCATGGGAGATACCGTTAAACGGGCCCCTCTCGTCCGTATGACAGCAAGAATTTTAGCTAGCAAAAACCGTCGCATCAGCTGTGCAAAGCGGGGAACAGGCGGTTGATATTTACGAGGCCGGAATGCCTTGGTAATTTTTCTCTCGTATTCCGTCCCGGAACGACTGTTTTACCGGACCACAATGAATCGATTCTACCCCATCTTGCTCACCCTTGCCCTCCTGTCGACCGGCTGTCGTCAGGTTACGGGACCACAAGTTTCCAAGCAGCCACCCTTTGGTGCGGCATACGGCAATACGCAAACCGCGGCCAACACCACATCGTTTCCTTTTGGACTTTTTGGTTCGTCCCAGCCTGACAACCTGATTCAAACGGATTCGCCCGAGCAATACCAGAAGTTCTCTGAGCTCGCCAACCAGATCAACTCGCTCAATCAGCGACTGGGAACCATGGACTCGGATAATCAGCAACTGCAAACCGAAATAGCTGCTTTGCAACAGAAGTTGCAGGTGGCCAACGACTACAATCAACAACTGAAGCAGCAACTAGCCGACAACATCAATCAGTTCCAGCAGCTGGCTTCAAAGAAAACGGAAGCTGAACAGAAACTTTCACAAATGCAACAATCGGCGCAGTTGGCCAGCTCTCCCGGGCAGGCACCGACACGACTGGTCGGTTCCGCATCCTTGCCCGCCAACAACAGCTTGTTGAAAAAGGTCTCGGATATCCAGATTACGGGCGTCGATACACGAATGGACGGAGACGTCATCCGTGTCGAAATCCCGTCGGATCGTCTGTTTTCGCCTGGTTCGTACCAAGTCCAACCGGCTCAAGTCACCACACTGAGCAATCTGGTAGCTATCGTCCGACAACACTTCCCACGACAGATCATAGGCGTTGAAGCCCACTGGGACGGGACACCGTTGAATCCTCCCACCACCACTCACCACCAGTTGACCGCAACCCAGGCACTGGCTGTTTTCAACGAGTTGCAGCGCCAAGGGCTTTCCCCGGGCCAGATGTTCACGATGGGAATGGGTAGCAATCGGCTTCGTCACCCCCAGGGAGCGATCGATGGGATCAGTCCCAATCGTCGTATCGAAATCGTTATTTACCCTGATACCGTGGATGGGAACTGATCTACATCCGGTACATTCATAACGTGCGAACCCGGTTTCGTCTGCCCTGCCCTGCCCTGCCTTCGCAAACAGATCGATTGATGGTATGTCTTAGAGTCTCGGTCTTGGGCACCGTTTCCATTGGATCTCAAAAAAACCATGATAGCGATTGTCGATTACCAGATGGGTAACCTCCGCAGTGTTCAAAAGGCGTTTGAACACGTTGGCGCGGACACGATCCTTACCAACCGCATTGAGGACCTGAAAAACGCCCACCGGATTGTCTTACCGGGTGTGGGCGCTTTCCCGGACGCCATGGCTGAAATTCATCGACAGGATTTGGCAGAGCCATTGCGCGACCTGATTCGCTCGGGGAAACCTTTTTTGGGAATCTGTCTCGGTTTGCAAATGTTGTTCGACACCAGTTACGAAAGAGAGCCCACAGCAGGCTTGGGAATTCTCTCAGGCGACGTCCGCCAATTTGAGTTGCCTCCCCCCTACAAAGTTCCCCACATGGGCTGGAATCGAATCGATATCTGCCATGAATCGCCTCTGCTCCAAGGAGTTCCTCCCCACTCCTATGTTTACTTTGTTCACTCCTACTATGTCCAACCGGCCGATCCGAATGTCATCGCCCTGACCGCTTGCCACCAGCATGATTTTTGCGCTGCAGTTGCCCACGACAATCTGTTTGCGACCCAGTTCCACCCAGAGAAAAGTCAGGCAGTTGGCCTGCAAATCATCCAAAATTTCTCCCGGTGGGACGCTTAATTCGACGGTTCCCGGCAATCCTTCGAGACCGACCACCCGGCCGATTCGAACATCCATTCTGCGATGTCATCTCCCTAGAAAAACGTCCACCCGTCATTCCAATAAATTTTGGACCAATGGCCGGAAACGAGATGGCTAACACGTTTTCAACGCCCTTTTTTGCCTGCGAATCTTGGGGGAAGCCGATTTTCCTTGGAAAACGGTGCTATCAGTCCTTTCGGCTTGCAAATCACCTCTGCGCGTTATAACTGTACTTTTGTACACTATTCCAGATTTTTCGCAACTGAGCCGTCGATATTGACCAAAGGTGTCTGCCCAACCTTTTGTAATGTTGCCAAGGAACTGAAAACACCGGAGAGAGCTGGGATGCTTACCAACGTCAAAACGAACCTAGAGTCCGATCAAGACCGTCACCCGGAACTGATTAGCCAACTGCGCAAAAAAATCTACGAGACCGAATCGTCTCTTCGAAATCATGATGGGAAACCCGTCTCCTCTGGTTCCCCCGACATCGATCAGCTCCTTCCTTCAGGCGGCATCCCGCGTGGAACATTGGCCGAGTGGTTCACCGATCAGTCTGGAAATTCCGGAGAGCTGCTCTCTTTAATGGCCGCTTCACGGGCGCTATCAGGGGGCGGCGCTCTGGTCATCGCTGACCCGGAACGTCGTTTCTACCCACCCGCCGCCGTTTTACTCGGAATCGACCTGGCCGACCTGGTCGTTCTGCGCCCAGAGCGTTCCATCGTTTCCAATCATTCCGGGGAAATCGGTTTTCAGAACAATGACTTGTTCTGGGCTGTCGACCAAGCCCTGCGCTCAACCGCAGTCGCGGCGGTCTGGGGATGCTTTTCCCATATCCATGAACGTTGGTTTCGCCGTTTTCAACTATCGGCCGAGTCGAGTGGTTGCCTCGGTTTATTCGTCCGTCCCACGTGGACCCGACGGCAACCAAGCTGGGCGGAAACCCAGTGGCAAATCCGGGGTAGGCCCAGCCTGCCCCAGCTTCCTTGTCGGCAGGTCTCTTTGAAACTGCTCCGTTGCCGTACTGGAAGATCAGGAAAAACCGTCTCATTGAACATCGACACTGTGACAGGGAATGTACAGCGTGCACGAAATGAAAAAACCTCACAAAACCGAAGCCAAACGGGTCCTTTGCCTCTGGCTGCCCAGCTGGCCAATCCAGCGATTGGTCGCCGCTCAGCCCGAGCTTAAACGTCAGCAGGTCATCCTGTTTCGTCGGGATCCTCGTCGAGGTCAGTTGGTTTCAGCCGTTTCTCCATTGGCAAGCCAGTTTGGAGCGCGATGCCATATGCCACTGTCGGAAGCAAAATCCCTGCTGCAACGAAATGCCAACCGCCCGGCTACCCGGCGCCTCGATTCTTCGGAGCATATACCAAGTAAATTAAACACCCTGCCACACGATCCCGGAAAAGACTTGGCCGACTTAGAGAACCTGGCCGATTCACTAGAGCGTTTCAGCCCGATCATTGGACTGCAGGAAGTGAACCAACCCGACTGCCTATTGCTCGACGTGACAGGCCTGGACCACCTGTTTGGAGGAGAGGACCAACTGGCAAAGCAAATATTACAGCACTGCCAGGCCCGGGATTACGTCGCACGCATTGCTATTGCCGATACACCGGGGCTCGCTTGGGGCGCAGCCCGGTTCCTGGTGCGGGACTCCACTGGACCGCTCGTGATCCCGGTTCACGATTCGCACGTCATGCCCAGCCTACCGATCCAAGCCTTGCGGCTAAGTAAACCGATCACTGAAACATTGCAACAACTGGGCATTCTCAAAATCGGTCAACTCCTGCAGCTACCACGCCACGACCTGGCTGCCCGTTTTGGAAATGAAATTCACCGCCGCCTGGACCAGATGTCGGCCGTTCTGGAAGAACCGATTGTCGCCCGTCGGAAACCGGCTCTTTTTTATGCGCAACAATTACTGGACTTTCCCACCTCGGACCGGGAAACCATCGAAGCCATCCTGCAGCAGCTGATCTGCCGACTCTGTGCCGAGCTATCAGGCAGGCAACAAGGCGCACTGGAATGGACGGTGAAAATGTATTGCCAAAACAAACGGCTGCCCTGGCAGTTTCGCGTCCGCCTGTTCCAACCGGCTGCGGCCGTCGAACAGATCATGCAGCTGGTACAAATGCAATTGGAACAGACTTGGCAGTCGCAGCCCAACCAGAGGCAGCCAACCAAACAGCAGACCCACTACGAGAGACCTCGGCATCGAAAGCGACGGCATGTCGTCAAGTTGCTGGATGGACAAACCTTGGAAATCAATGAGGTTTCCGTCGAAGTCACTTCCTGTATCTTGTTGACTCAGCAACAGAGACAGTTGTTTGATGAAAGACCCCGTGAGAATCGCCGGGAGCTGGCCCAATTGATCAACCGCCTGGCCAGCCGATTGGGATATGACCAAGTAGTCTACCCGACCCTTCGCCGCCAAGCTCAACCCGAGCATGCATTTCGATTTCAGCCACTGATTGATACAGGTAAACGTCCCCGGTCCACGGGGAAACCAGGATACCTGTCGCACGTCATGGCACGCCCTTTACAGCTGTATGAACCACCTATCCCGCTAACACCTAGCCCTGTCTTGCCCCCTGGTCAATCACCCTCCCCCGGCGCGACGAGTTCGCCGCCAGCCCGGGTCAAAGCGGCAGGCCTCCCCGGCAACGACTCTCACCCAATGCCAAGTCTTTCCAACCACGAAGCTGCGCCCGTCAAACCGCCTCCATCTTCGACCGAGCACCAGATCATTCGCTCTTGGGGTCCTGAACGGATTGAAACGGGTTGGTGGCGAGGTCGCTTGGCACGGCGCGATTATTGGCGAATCGAAACCAAAACCCACCAGCAATTTTGGATCTACCGGGACCTGAACCAGGGGGACTGGTTCCTGCATGGTGCTTTTTGAAAACTGCCAACGGATCAACCACAATGTACGCAGAACTGCACTGCAAAACCAATTACTCGTTTCTGACCGGTGGCTCCCACGCCGATGAACTGGTCGATCGAGCCGTGGAGCATGGCTATTCCGCACTGGCAGTTACGGATGAAAACAGCCTGGCAGGCATCGTCCGCGCCTATGCGGCCACTCGAAAACAGCCGATTCAGTTGATTGTCGGCGCCGAGATCATTTCCAAGGACGCACCCACGGTCGTGCTATGGGCTCCCAATCGAACGGCCTACGCTCAACTTTCCCGATTGATTACCGTCGGACGAAGGCGAGCGCCCAAGGGAGAATGCTGGTTGGCCTTTGATGACATTGCAGCCCACAGTTCGGAACTGCTGGCCGGCATCTTACCCGAACTTCCCGGCACCCGTTCACCGGTCGACCATATCGATCCGAGCCACCCCAGCTATGATTGGTTCTCCAGCCGCCCGAACCTGACAGGCCAAGAGCAACGCTACCGAGAACTGTTCGGAGACCGGGCCTATTTGCTCGCCGAGTTGTTTCAGGGAGTAGATGATGATTGGCGAATAGACCAGCTGCAACAACTCTCTCGAAAGACCAGGCTGCCGCTGGCGGCTGCTGGCAATGTGCTGTATCACGCCCCCGCCCGACTACCGTTACACGACGTCCTGACCGCGATCAAATACCAGACCACCGTCGACTTGGCTGGTGACCGACTATTGCCCAATGCGCAACGCCACTTGCAAACCATCGAACAACGAAAAAAAGCCTTCTCGAAGATTCCAGACGCCCTCTCCCGCAATCTGGAAATCGCGGAGCGGTGCTCCTTCTGTCTCAGTCAATTGCGGTACGAGTATCCACAAGAGCTCGCTCCCGGTGGAAAAGCACCGAGCCAATACTTGAGGGAGCTGACCCTCAAGGGAGCCGACCAGCGATACCCCGAAGGCATCCCCGGAACCGTGCAAAAACAGATTCAACACGAACTGCGATTGATCGAGGACTTGAGCTACGAAGCTTACTTCCTGACTGTCTGGGATCTGGTCCGATTCGCCCGCCAACGCGGTATTCTCTGTCAAGGGCGAGGTTCTGCAGCCAATTCGGCTGTCTGTTACTGCCTCGGCGTGACCTCGGTCGATCCGAGCACCAGCGATCTCCTGTTCGAGCGTTTCGTCAGTAAGGAACGGGATGAGGCACCTGATATCGATATCGACTTTGAACATGAAAGACGCGAAGAGGTATTGCAATACCTGTACAACAAATACGGCCGCGACCGGGCTGGTTTGGCAGCGACCGTAATCACGTACCGTATCCGCAGTGCCATCCGTGACGTCGGCAAATCACTCGGGCTTTCCCTGGACCGTGTAGACGCTTTGGCAAAACAAGTCGATGGATATTCCCGTGACGAACGACTACCGGAACGCATGGAACAGGTGGGGATCGATCCTGATTCCCAGCAAGGCCGGCAACTGGATCACCTGGTCAACGAAATCATCGGCTTCCCACGACACCTCTCTCAACACGTGGGCGGTATGGTCATT
>JAYZCF010000128.1:0-8191 GCA_036338455.1 Planctomycetota bacterium | reverse complement strand
GGAGAGCAAGATGGGCAAGAGGAGGCCGTCGGAGCGACGCTCAAGACGGACCCGGATCTTGAGCAATGGTTGGAACTGGCCGATCGCTATCAACAGGATGGGAATTATCAGGCGGCGTCCCGGTTTTGGCAGGCAGTGCTGGAGCGGAGTGGTGACGCGCTGTTTTCGGATGATGAACAGACGTATTTTTCTCTGATTCATCGGGTCGAGAGTATCCTGGCCGCTTTACCGCCGGAGGGTCTGCAGGCGTACCGTGTCAAAGCCGATGCGAGTGCCAAGGAGATTCTGGCAGCGGCCGGGAACGAATTTGATTCCCAGGCTTTGAGCCAAGTCGTGCGACAGTACTTTTTGAGTTCTCTTGGCGATGAATCTGCTTTGACGTTAAGTACCTTGGCGATGGATCGTCACGATTTTGTAGGGGCTTATCGCCTGTTGCGTAAGATTGTGGAGAGTTATCCGGACCCAACGGTTCCCCTGTCGGAAGTCTATTTAAAAATGGCTTTGTGCGAGGCTTTCCTGGGGGATGTTCAAGGGGCCCATCAGAGTCTTGCCAAAGCGGAAGCGGCTGAAGGAGAAATGGATCGCCGACGATTCGAGCTGGTTCAGTCATCCATTGGTAAGTTGACGCGTGGCGCCACGAGTTCTGCGGCCGCACCTCCGGAGCTTCCGCTGGGTGGAACGCGGCGATACGGAGTGATGCCAGCTTTGCCGGAGGATGCCTTGGCGGAAGAAATGCAACCGATTTGGCAGTTCTATTTCGACCCGGTCGAGAGCTATAACTGGGCTGATTTCAAGAACGTCACCGTCCTGGATGGCAGCGAAGCGTTTGGAGATGCTGCTTCGGGAACGGTCACTTCGGCGGAGAAGGAACTGAATAAGAGTTGGCGAGACAAAGGTTGGCAACCGGCGGGTCAGTTGGTTTTTCATGAGGGTCGGGTTTATTTTAAAACGGCGGTTGACCTGGTTTGTTGGGATGCCCGAAATTTGTCGCAAGATTTCCGTTGGCGACCGGTCTGGAGGAACGCCTTTGAGATTGATGACTATTCGAAGCTGGTCATCATGTTTCGCCGCAACTGGAACCGGGCAGGTCGTCTGCGACAGCAGGGGGGATCGGATGCTCCGTTTTCAACGCGCGAGATTCAGCTGTTTGGTGATCGAGTGGCCGCCCAAATGTCGGTGTTGGATGGAGTGCTGTACACGATCGAGGGTGAGCCATTTGATGATCGTTTGCAAAATCTCCCCTCGCGTCAACAGTCCCATTGGAACACGTCAGCCCGCCGTAGCCGCAGCAATTACCTGACCGCTTACGATGCCAAGTCGGGGCTGGCACTCTGGTCGCTGCCTAATCGGGAGCAAAAGGCAGTTGCGGGAGCCAATGAAGAGGGGCAGGTGCCCGATCCGGACGAAGAGCTGGTGGAAAGCCCCTACTTGCAGTCCGGCGGATTCATGGGCGCCCCGGTCAATTATCGCAACCTGGTGATCGCTCCTGTCAATCAGGGCGGCGCGATTTCTGTCTACGCGTTTGACGCGAATCAAAATGGCAAAACGGTGTGGAAGTCTTTCCTCTGTGACGAGCCAGAAACGGGTGCCACTCCCTGGTCCCCCATCAACTTGTCGGTTGATGGAAGTGATCTGTTTGTTTCCTGTGGTCTGGGTGTGGTGTTTGTTCTGGATCCGTCTACAGGCATGATTCGTTTTGCAAAACGGTACGATCGACAGGGTGTCGAGAACAAGTTGCTGCGTCAGTACGGTCGGAATATGAACCAACTCAGTTTTGATGGGTGGTCCTCTGATACGGTGATTCCCTATGGTCAGCAGATGATCTGTTTCTCCAGCGATACCAACACCATTGAGGCGTTTAATAGAAATACTGGGCAGTTGATTTGGCGGTCGGAGATGAACCCGCTTGGTTCCAGTGTGGACTACCTGCTAGGTGTTCACGACGACATCTTGTACGCGGCCGGCCGTGAGACGGTTATCGGTTACGATCTTCAGGGAGAGGGTCGCATGGTGTTGGGGGGAGAGCCTTTGTTTGGCGGTGAAAAGTCCTATGGTCGCGGCATGTTGACTACCAATGCGATTTACCTGCCGGTTGGGAGCAGGATCGTGCAAATTGGATTGACCAGCTCCAGCGAGAAACCTGAGATCATTCGGGATTCTCGCGTCGATCTCGGTACCGGTGCTCCCTTGGGAAATCTCTACAGTGATGGGGAGAAGATCTGGGTGCACGGTGGCAACCGGCTGTACGTGCTGGGTAAAGCCAGTGCAGAGGGAGCCGTGGGCTCAGGTGGGAGCGAAAAAAGTGAATAGCATTCGGTCGGTAACACTTGGATAGGTTCTTGAATACTCTCTTGATTGGACAAAACGGTTTTCTCGATTGGTTAGTCGGGCGCGAACCCGGGCGCACGGGTCAGCCTCGACTGGAATGGGCCAATATGCCCGAATCTTGGGGTGTATTCGTACTGCTGTTGGTGTTGTTCTTGGTTGTGTTCGGTGTTTTCTGGATGTATCGCCGGGAAATCGATACCTGCCCGATGCCGATCAAGCTTTTAATGGCTGGCCTGAGGCTGACGACGCTCCTGTTTTTTATCGCCTTGTTGCTACGTCCCTCCATCTTTTATCAGCAGGTCACCGAAATTAAACCGACCATCGACCTGCTGTTGGATGGGTCCCTCTCATTCGCTCGGGGCGATCGATACCGAGACGAAAAAAGGGCAGGACGCCTGGCGGCTGCTTCCGGCCTGGATGCGGTTGCCATTGCCGAGGGGACGGTCCCTCGCTCCGATCTTGTCAACCGTGTATTAGCGGACAAGCAGTTGATCCAATCGATTCGCGATAAGGGAACGTTGCAGGTGATCAACTTTTCTGATGGAACCAAGAAGATCGCCGTTCTGCCTGCCAACCTGGCAGCGGACGACTTAACGGCGGAAAAATCGAACGCAACCACTGCGGGTTCCGAATCGGTTTCCGTGTCTCCCGAGGAGGGCGGTTTGATTCAGGAGACCGTTCCCGACTTGGTCCCTGACGGTTTGGGGACGGATCTGTGGCAGGCATTACGCGAATCAATTGATAATGCCAATCGTCTGTCGGCGATCGTGCTGATCAGCGATGGTCAGCATAATGGTTCGGAAGATCCAATTGAAATTGCTTCCCGCGCCGAGTCGTTGGGAATCCCGATTTACGTGATTGGCGTGGGCGATCCCAATCCACCCAGAAACCTGGCAGTCAACGAGGTCTTCGTCCGCAGTAAAGCCTACCCGGATGAACCGTTTGAGGTGGAAGCCATTCTCCAGGTCAGCTCGAGTGGCAACTCGGAAGGTATGCCGGGGCAATTAAATGTTGATCTTATTCAACAAAAATTCAATGAGCGAACCGGGCAGATGGAGGATCAACAGGTCATCCAGTCCAAACAGGTTGATGTGCCCAGTAGTGGTGGACGCATTCGAGTGGACTTTGATCATACATTGAGTGATCCTGGGAAATACACTTACACCGTGCAGGTAGAGAGCCTCGACAACGAGACGCAAACGGAGGATAACGCCTTGGCGTCGAGTGAACTCGAGGTGGTCGACGAGCAGGTGAAAGTGTTGTTGATCTCTGGTTTACCATCGTTCGATTACCAACACGTTCAACGCTTGCTGCAGCGGGACCAGACCATTGCTTTGAGTTGCTGGTTACAATCGATGGATGAATCACGGCCTCAGGAAGGTGACCTACCTATCACCCGATTGCCACGGACCATTGAGGAATTAGGTCAGTACAACATCGTGATCATGATGGATCCTAATCCTCAGGAGTTTGACGCAGAGTGGATCGAGACCCTCAAGACCTTCATTAAGAATAAGGCTGGGGGTGTGCTATACATGGCGGGCCCACAGTTTTCCAGCGAATTTGTCACGTTGAATCGTTTGAGCGGCATTCGGGATATCCTCCCCGTTCGTTTTGGAGACTCGGAATCGATTGCCACCAATCAGGCGTTGGCGACGGCAACGGCGAGTCGGCCTGGAAAAATGTTGTTGGTCAATCACAACATGGATCACCCGGTTCTCAGTTTTCACGCGGATCCTGCCGCCACGCAACGAACGTGGTCGCAGATGCCGGGAATTTACTGGAGCTTTCCTGCCCTGACGCCCAAGCCGACAGCGCGGGTGTTGATGGAACACGGAAACCAGAGCAATGCCCAGGGTAACCAGCCACTTATGGTGGCCGGCCGATATGGGGCTGGTACGGTGCTGTACATGGGTTTTCAGGGAACCTGGCGTTGGCGTCCGCTCGGACTTCAAGCGCAATTTTTTGATCGGTTTTGGATTCAGGTCGCTCGCTTCCTGGTGGAAAACCGTTCCTTGCAGGGGTCCCGCCGTGGTTTTGTTGATAGCGATCAGACCGAGTATGAATTGGGGCAGCGCGTATTGCTGGTCGGTCGGGTGCTGGACAACCAGTTCCGGCCTTCCACCGAGCCGACCATTGATGCAATTGTTCAGGATGCTGATGGACGATCCCAGACAATCGAAATGCAGTTATTGCCCCAACAGGAAGGTCGCTACGAGGGTACCTTTGTCGCGCAGCGAACAGGGAAGTTTGAAGCAACGATTGACCTGGGCTTACCCGATGCGGATGAAAAGCTGATCGACCCCATATCTTTTCGGGTGGTCGCCCCCAGTGCTGAATCCAGTTCGTTTTGGTTGAACGAAAAATTACTGAAGGATATCGCCGAGACATCTGGTGGTGAGTATGTGGAGCTGGATCGTGTTTCGGAGTTGCCCGCTGTCCTGCCGCGTTTGGTAACCCGAGCCGAATTTAACAGCCCCCCCGAACCGATATGGGACGTGAATCAATATTTGCGATTCTTGTTCTTTTTGTTGCCTGTTCTCTTGTTGACATGCGAATGGGCGCTCCGCAAGTGGTATAAACTTTTATAGGAATGGTCCGTTCTGCGAAGAGTTGGCAAACTGCTGGATTGGCCGATGAAATGAATCGAGTGAATTTAAGGAACGTGGTATACCGCGACAATTGATGAGTGCAGCGTCGGCAAAAACACGAGCATTGCCCCGGGAGATCTCTTCCCGTTTGGGGCGCCTGCGCAGTCAATTGACACGTTGGCTGTTGGTCGATGGGTTTAGCCATTGGTTGGCTGCCGTTATCCTGATGCTGGTTCTGGATATGGGACTGGACCGGCTGTTCAAAATGGATTTCGCCCAACGCTCGATCATGTTGGGTGTCATGGTCCTGTTTGCCATTGTCTATCTTTTTCGCCGTGTCTTCCGTCCCCTTGGCAATCGGCCCGGTGATGACGCCTTGCTCTACGAAGTAGAGGCAAAACATGCGCAACTCAAAGAGAGCCTGCTGAGCGGGGCACAATTAGCCCGCCTTTCCAACACCGAGGAGCTGGGTGCGTCACCGGGATTGACCGAGGCGACCATCCAGCGGGGGATCGAACAGGCTCGCTCCATCGATTTTGGGCTAACGCTCAACCAACCTCGCTATCGGAATAATCTGGTCATGATGGGAGTCGGTGTCGCGCTCTTGCTCATGCTGGTCATTGGCGTCAGCCAGGTAACTTTTCTCAAAACCTGGTTCAATCGCAATATCCTGCTGCAGAACGACGCATGGCCTCAGGGAACTTACCTGCAAATCATGGGTGCCGAAGATGGGCAGTTGGTGTTGCCGCGCGGGGTGGATCACCGACAGCTGGTCGAGGTGAGTCCCGACAGCCAGATCGTTGATGTGGACGTTACGCTGGAAATTGACGGCCCCGGTGGCAAAACGGTTCACCCCATGAAACCAACCGGCCGACAGGATGGCAGGGAACACCTTTTCGTGCTGCATAACGTGGCCACCGAATTTCGCCTGCGAGCTGCCGGTGGAGATGATCTCACGGAATGGGTTGACGTGAAGTTGGTAGAACCCCCCAGCGTGACGGAACTGGAGCTTAAATCGATCCTTCCCTCATACACGGGTCGCCAGCCGGAAATACTTCCGGGTGCTGGGCCGCATGCGGTATTGAACGGCAGCCAGTTAGAAGTTCGGGCTAAGTTTAACAAACCTTTGAAGTTGGCGGCGTTGCGTTTGGGTGAAACGGAATTCACCATGGTGCCTGAGGGTGATCCTGTCGATTCGTTAGTATACAAAATTCTTCTACCCACCGAAGGAGAGAGTTTGTCAGGTGGGCAATATGAGTTCTCGGTTGTCGATCAAACTGGTTTGTCGGCAACGCGACCAGCCAAGTTTACGATCAAGACACGCGAAGACGGGCAGCCAAAAGTGCGGGCTGAGTTATTGGGTATCAGTGGGTTGGTTGTGCCTCGCGCGAGGATCCCGGTCGCGTACAACGTCCGTGATGAATATGGACTGTCCGAGATTTTGCTCGATTGCAACTGGAAGAACTCGGATGAAGACGCGGGAGATACGCAGACGCAAACCTTTGAGAAAGTCATTCGAAAATTTGACGACCCCGGCAAGATGGTCGACGCGGAAGAGAATGTTGATGTACTCGACCTGGAACCATTGGAGGTGAAGCCGGGCGGTAGTTTCATGTTGTCGGTTCTAGCCAAGGACAATCGTCCTCCCAAGCCTAATCTGGGCCGTTCGGGCGATTTTCTGTTGAGAATTGTGACCGAGCAGGAACTTCGAGATGATATGTTGCGTCGAGAAATAGAGCAGCGCAAGGCATTCCAGCAGGCGTACGAAGCCCAAATGGAGTTGGCTGCTGAATTGCGGGCGGTAGCGGGGATGAGTCCTAATGGTCAAACGCCCGAGCAGTTTAAAGCGATGCGGGAAGAACGTTTGATTACCATTGGTCGAGACCAGAAGGCAGTTGGTACCAGTATCAACGCGGTGGCCAATCGCTTTGAGGAATTCCTGGTCGAGGCCAAGAACAACCGTTTGGATGAAGATGAGCAGGCATTGGCCGGAGGGCAGACGATCGAGCAGCGGTTTGATGGTGGAATCATTCAGCCGATCCGCCGGTTGGATTCCGAATGGATCGCCCTGGCATCCCGGAACTTGGATAATTGCCGTCGTTTCGTGGATGATCCGGCGGCCTTGATGAACGCGGTCACAGAAACGGGGCAGGTCCATCAACAAATCATGGCCGAAATGAAACGGATCCTGGATGCGATGGAGGATTCGGAAAACTTCCAGGAGGTTGTCAATAAGTTACTGGAAATCAAACGGAACGAAATGCAAATCAAGACCGAGATGGACAAGCGGAATAACAACGACGACGACATTTTCGACGATGACAAGTGAGCTTTTCAGCAAGATCGGACAATGACATGACATACCAACGCTTAACGCTTGCCCGCTGGTTGCTGGCTGTTGCCATAGTGAGCTGGTCTCCGTTTCAAGCTTTGGCGCAGAACTCGAATGACATTAAGTCGGAGTTGGGTGAAAAGCAGCGACTAGTCGAGCAGAAGATGGTTGAGCTGGAAAATATGTTTACGGTGATTGCAGCCAAGCTGCAGGATAAGGAGCCGGAACGTGCCAAGCAGCTTGTCGACGCCTATCAGCAGGCCAAGGAGCAATTGATTACCCGAAAGATGGCGGAAGTCAGTGCGCATCTGGACAAGGAACAATACGATCAGGCGGCCTTGAAGATCGATGAAGTTATTCAAAAACTTGACGATCTGGTTCGGCTGTTGATGAACGATCGAGCCCCCAAGATGACAAAGTCGGAAGAGATCGACATGTTGGAGGATTGGAAGCAGGCCATTCAGCAGATGCGGCAGAGCCAAAACCAGCAGCGTCGTGAAACCGAAAAGGTGGCCAACAAAGAGGAAACGCTTAAGAAGATCGACCAGCAAATAAAACAGTTGGAAGATTTGATTGACCAACAGCAAGGTCTGATCAGCCGCACGGGGCAGAGCGCGGGGGCGGGAATCCGCGAGCTGGATAAGATTGCCGATCAGCAATTCGAAATCCGTAAGAAAACAGAGGATCTGGCCGGAGAGATAGCGGGTCAGGATGAACAGCCGGTGTCGACCCAGCCGGGCGACTCCAAACCGGGTGATTCCAAACCGGGCGACTCCAAACCGGGCGACTCCAAACCGGGTGATTCCAAACCGGGTGATTCCAAACCGGGTGATTCCAAACCGGGCGACTCCAAACCGGGCGACTCCAAGCCGGGAGATTCAAAACCGGGAGACTCCAAACCGGGAGATTCAAAACCGGGAGATTCAAAACCGGGAGATTC
>JAYZCF010000127.1:0-6248 GCA_036338455.1 Planctomycetota bacterium | reverse complement strand
AATCTAACAGAAGAAGAGCTTCCCGAAACAGCTCGGTTTGGCGGAACTGGGACGTTTAACGTAAAAAACCCGGCATAAAAGCCGGGTTTTTCACTACGCACCCAATTTCTTGAATTCCCCTTACCCCCGCGTTGCCTCAGGCCGGCCAAGACGAATCAGCGGTTCGCTCAGGTCCTCGCCGATCAGTTACTCGGGAAAGGGAATCGACTGACTTCCTTGACTTGCACGTCCCGCAACTGAACCATCGTCCCGTTGTCGGCAACATTGAACAAAGGCTTGTCGTAACAACGATACCAGCCTCGACCCCTGGGCCGATAAACCGCCCCAGCGTAAATGTTCCAGGCATCATGTCCGTCACCAAAATTCGTATCATCCACTGAATCACGGCCTGGACCGAAATAGGTGAAACCTGCCCTGACGGAAACAAATTCTTTCAGCGGAACGTCCCAGTTCGCTCCGAAAATGCCATTCCTTTGTTCGCTCCAGCCAGCAAAATATTCTGCCGTTCCACCACTGGCGGCAACGTACTGATAGTAGAAGCGGTAATAATCCATCGTGGTTGCGAAATCATCCGTTCTTAAGTAACGAGTCGGCTCACCCAGTCGAGTAGGGTGGTAAACACGTCTGGTTTCCTGGCTACTCGTTTTCGTATTGGTCGCAAACCTGAAACCAAACGTTTTCGCCGATGGCAATACCCATCCAATGTCACCTCGCACTTGATTTACGCTGTTGTCCACCAACCATTCATCACGGAGAAAATCGGTCACCACCCCTATTTGCAATCCATAGTCCACCCGTCGATACAAACCTGTCGTGACGAACACCTGCCGGCGACTCTCTTTCGACAGCGGGTGGCCATCAAAATTCGAATCAACCATGCGAACCCCAAACTGACCTGAGACCAATCCGCACGTCAGCTGGCATAACGGAAGGCCTACATTAAAATCAAAATTGAAACCATAGGAACTATCCTTGACAAGGACTCGGTCCTGTACGGTTCCATCACTGAATTCACTTTCGTATTCGACGATGAAATCATGACGGGGAGAATTGAAACCTACCGCCCCGAAATTCCATTCGGAATTCCTAAACAGGGGTCCTAAACGGAACAACCAGCAGTTCTGCAGCACGCAAGGACCACAGCCTCCGCGATCAAAACATGGATCGCAACCGTCAAAATAGCCACCACTGTTGCCGCAGCAGTCGAGACAGTCCCCGCAGCTGCCACAGTCTTCTCCCATGTAAACCTCATTGCCTACAATCATCTCCCCGTCGGACATGATCGGAGCCTGGTCCTCAACCACAGATTCCTGCGAAACGTATTGGGTTAGTCGGAGATGCTCCGGCCGGAACGATGACGGAACGCGGGAAGCTTGCATCGTTTGATTACGCCCGTAGTTGGGATTGCCCGACATGTTCATCCCACCGCGGACTTGGTTAGAAAAACGAGGGGAGTTGGCCGTGCGGTTCATCGCAGAGGCCCGAACGTTATTCACTCCGCGCACCGGTGGATTCGGTTGATAAACAGGAGCAGCAGCCAACGGGCGAGCCGAAGCAGGCGCAACCGGCGCGGCATAAACCGTCTCGGTGGCTTCCACTTCCGGTTGGGGCGGCGTCACCTTTTTGGTTTTCTTGACGTCGCGCGCCTTGGTCTGTCTCAGGATATTTTTTCGCTGGTTTGTCTGGGCTGCGGTCATCGCCAGGTCAGCTACAAAAAGGGTAGCCAGGAATGCTACCAGCATTGCCATCCGATGTTTTGGGGGAAAAAACATTTCTAGATTCCTGATGTAATTTCTCTGGATCACAGCGCGAAACAATGCGCCGAAATTCCTGTAGGAGATTTATCGGAACCAGTAAGATTCATACTTTCGTTAAACTAGGATTAATCCAAAGATTATCGCGAGATTGCCTATCCCCCCAGGGTTCGGCCCGCCCCATTTCGCTAGCATCCGGCCGGCCGCAGGGGAAGCGTCGACCCGAGATGCCCCCTACCCCCGTCAACGTTTTCCGCAACATCAGACTGCGATCCTCCAATGCAACCACCCCACTACAGGTCCGACTGGAATGGTAAGACTCCGCCTGACAGAAGCCACGAATTTTCTGGATCGTCGCAAATTTGGCACGACCAATCCGTAGACTACTGCCTGGCGTACCGCGAGCGGCCCCCTGGCAATGGCGATACCACCACAAACCAGCGAATCGGTCGCGGATCGCCGAAAGATTCCAGATGAGATACAATGGTACGAAAGCGGTCCGCGCCGTCTTTGCAGAAATCTATATTCGCCACTCATTCCAAACCTAGGGATGCCATGTTCAAACGAAGCGTAAACGCTCTCTTGATTCTCATTCTGGTCCAATTGCCAGGAGTCGGCCAGGAACCAACCCTCGACGCAGAAGACTTGTTTGCTCCCAACCAGATTGTGGATATCAGGATCGACATGCCTGAAGAAAGCTGGGAGCAGATCTGCAGTCAAAGCAGGTCGTTTTCCGATTCATTGCGGCTGGAGCTTGCGGAATCGCCCTTCACCAACTTCAAAGCAGACATCACCGTGAACGGCGTCAAAATCAAGGATGTGGCGGTGCGCAAGAAAGGTTTCCTTGGCTCACTCGACACAAAGCGTCCCTCACTGAAAATCAAATTTGATGAGTTCGTTGATCAGGATCCCATTAAAGGGATGGACCGCCTCACACTGAACAATAACAAGCAGGATCCGGGGCGAATGTGCCAATACTTGTCGTACCGAATGTACAACAAGGCGGGTACGGAGGCGCCTCGCTGCAGTTTTGCGAGGGTCAATGTGAATGGGAATTATCTGGGAATCTACTCCAACGTCGAGTCCGTTCGAAAGCCTTTCCTGAAGTCGCGATTTGGCAGTAGTAAGGGGAGTCTCTTTGAAGGGACCGTCACTGATTTTTATGACAGGTGGATCCCACGTTTCGAACCCAAAACCAAGAAATCCGACCGAGCGCCACTGGTCCAAATCGCGAAAATCATGGACGCCGAGGAAGTCGACCTTCAGGAATTGGAGAAACTGATCGACATCCCCGCTTTCATGAAATTCTGGGCAATGGAGAGCCTGATCGGTTTCTGGGACGGGTATTGCAACAACCAAAACAATTACTTTATCTACCAGAAACCGGAAAACGATAAGCTGTACTTCATTCCTTGGGGGGCCGACTCCGCCTATGCTAAAACCATGCCCCTGCCTCCCTACCGGGTGCGGCCCCGGTCGGTCCATAGCAAAGCGATCCTGCCCAACCGGCTGTACCGCACACCCGAAACACAGGAGATGTATCAAAAGACGCTGTTCGAACTCATCGACAAGTATTGGAATGAAGCGGAGTTGATCGCGGAAATTGACGAGCTGGAAAAATTGCTTGAGGACGAAGTGATGGATTCCAATCGCGGTTTTGCCCGAGGCGTCCGGAATTATCGCCGCTTTGTGAATACACGGCGCGATGAAATTATGGAGGAATTCGAGGATGGACCTCCGGAGCTCCTGTCAAAGCACAAACTCCCGGTATTTTTCGATCAGGTTGGCAGCGCCCAAGTCAGATTTACGACCGAGTGGACCAATGCACGTTCCGCCGCGAACAAGACCGAATCGGAAGTGGAATTAACGATGACCCTCGATGGGAAGCCGGTCAAATTGGACGAGGTCGGTGCCTATGTTGGCCCCAACAGATCCCCAGGTTCTCGTAATGAAACCTCGATCGTGGTTTTTGGCAAACGGCCATCGGACGGCAAGCAACTGACCTTAGTCGCCAACCTGCCCAACCCGGATTACCAAACGAGCATTGAGGACAACTGCAGGGTGAACGGCGTCTACATGGTCAACAACAACTTTATGGCCAATGGGAAATGGACACTCGTCAGTGGGACCGTGAAACTAGAAGAGGCTGGAAACGAAGAGGGCCAAACGGTCTCAGGGAGCCTCGACCTGCAGATCCTCCGTTTGACAGACGACGAAGTGCCGGAAAAATAATCTCCCCAAGGACGCCTTCCGCACATTCGTTGCATTTCCGTCTGACGGGCAAGTCGTGACTGACAGGTGATCAGGCAAACAGCTGTTTCAGGAAAGCCATCAATCCCATCGCCGCAGCGATCGATAGAAACGGGGCCAGTACGGTGAGGCCCAAAGTAATCCCAACCAACGCGTGTTGAAAATGGTTCATCTCGGCAGCTGACCCGTTCACCCCATTCGTCCCGGTCGATAGCGAAAGCAGGTAGGCAATCCCGATGATCAGCAAAAAACAGAGCACACCCGCAACCCCCCCCATCAGAAATCCGCCCAGCATCCAGGCCAGCCCAAGAGGATAACAAGACGCGGATCCGGCGATGGCCCCGCCGAAGGCGGAGGCCAGGCAACTGGCTTGAAACAACCTCATGGTCACAGTCTCCAGGTTTCTTTCATTCTCTCTAAAAAGAAAAAGCTCCAGACGTCTCTCTCCAGCTGCCCTGCCGCGCACCTCGAGCGGCCTGCTTGCGTCTATTGTAGATCAAACAAGCCCTGCAACACCAACCCTAACCATCGACCCCAAACGCAAAACGGATGCCCCCCACGAAATCGACAGCCATCCGCATCGCGGATTTCACGAGGAGTGGGATGCGAAACCGGAAACCAACTCGGTCATCTCAGCCTTCCCACAAGCAAGTAACACTTAAGATCAGGATGCGATTCAGCTGAAAAAACGAATCGCGTTTTCAAAGATAACCAGACCATCCCCCTGAACCTCTGAGTCCCGCCGCGTCCATTGCGGGTGATGGGTTGCTTCGATGTGTCGCTCCGGGTGTGGCATCAGGCCCAGAATACGCCCGGTCACATCACAGATCCCCGCCACATGCCGCTGGGAACCGTTGGGGTTATGGGGATGTTCAACCTGCCCATTCTGACCGTCCGGATTGCAATACTTGAGCGCTAATTGCTGTCCTTCTTGCAATGAATCCAACACCGCCTCGTGACGGGCAACAAACTTTCCTTCCGCGTGAGCGATCGGCAAATACAGGTTCTCGACACCCTCAAGGAAGTAACATTTGTCACTGTCCGTCTTCAGGTGAACCCAACGATCCACGAATCGGCCGGAGTCATTCCAGGAAAGCGTGGCCGGCAAACCGTGTTCGTCGGGCGGTAATAAAAACCCAGATTTGATCAAGACTTGAAAACCATTACAGATCCCCAGGATCAACTTTTCACGTGAATGGAATTCCGCGATGACATCGGCTAAATCACCTTTTAGCTGAGAGGCCAGTATCCGTCCCGCCGCGATATCATCTCCGTAACTGAATCCACCCGGGATGCAGAGAATCTGAAATTCTCGAACCAGTTCAGGCGACTCAAGCAGTTGGTTAATGTGCACACTTCGAGGCGCCCCACCGGCGCGTTCGAACGCAAAGGCTGTTTCGTGGTCGCAGTTGGTACCCGGTGCACGCAGTATCAAGACATTCGGCTTGACCGACATTTTATTCTCCACCCCTGTTTTGGATCTTCATGGTCCCACTCCGTCGTTATTCCCAGTCCAGGGGTGATTGCCACGCCCGCTTCAAATCGGAAAGTTTCGATTGCAGAAGCCTCTCGCTGCCCCGTGAAACCGTGACCTCATCTCCAGCAACCACCTGTCCCAAACGCTCAGCGAACTCCGCTATCAGCCCCTCGAATGCGGCCTCGTGTCCGGGCTCAACCTCCACCAGGAATCGACTATTCGATTCACTGAACAGGTATTCCGTTCCGCTCAACCCGTTTTTCTCGAGCGCGCCCTGCAGGTCAATCTCGACTCCCAAGTCGCCCGCGAAGGCCATTTCTGCCAGGGCAACTGCCAAGCCGCCTTCACTCAAGTCGTGACAGCTTCGCACCAGAGCACCCTTCATCGCCTCGTGCAATCGGCCGTAAAGCTCTTGGGCCACCTGGGGATCAACGGTGGGCACATGCCCTCCCTCGATCGAATGGAGCAATGACCAATGGGATCCGCCGAGGTGATTTCCGGTAGTGCCCACCAGATAAAGTCCGTTACCGGCCTGTTTCAGATCCATCGTCACGCAGTGCCGTACGTCAGCCACTTGCCCCATCGCACTAATCAACAACGTGGAAGGTATCGAAATCGTGCAACGCTCACCGTTCTGCTGATGTGTATAACTGAATTCATTATTCAAGCTATCCTTGCCACTGATGAAAGGGGCCCGGTAAGCGATGGACATGTCGTAACAGGCCAGAGCGGCTCGAACCAAAGTTCCCAAGGTTTCCGGGCGATCA
>JAYZCF010000126.1:0-41932 GCA_036338455.1 Planctomycetota bacterium | reverse complement strand
CGGTTTCTTGGCAAAAAACTGATCGTTATTTGAGACGAGAAATGTCGGGGGAAGAATCGATCCAAGGGGCGATCCAACCGCTTTTCGGAGTCGGGCTCAGGTTTTTTTATATTGATTGATTTCCTGTTAAGCCGTGACCGCCGTATTATCCAAAATCGTTCGCACCTACCGCAATGCATATAGCGGTTTACCCCGCGAAGTCTGGCTGATTTCATCGGCTCTGTTCATCAATCGCTTGGGCACCATGGTCTTGCCCTTTCTGATGCTCTACCTGACTCGAGAACTCGGTTTTGCCGAAGGGGCTGCTGGTCGCCTGCTTAGTCTTTATGGTTGCGGCGCAATCGTGGGGACCTACCTGGGAGGTAAGCTCACCGACCGGGTGGGTGCCATTCGACTACAGGTATTTCTGCTGCTTGGTTCGGTGCCGCTGTTCCTGGTGATTCCTTTTTGTCAGACCTGGTTTTCAGTCGGCTTTTCTCTTTTTTGCCTGAGTGTCGTTTCGGAAGGAGTGCGGCCGGCCAATTCGACCGCGGTCGCTCAACTGGCCCCGGCTGATTTGCAAACGAGGGCGTTCGCTCTTCAACGCATGGCTTTGAATCTGGGTTTTTCTGTTGGGCCGGTAATCGGTGGTCTCCTTACGATGGTTAGTTTTGCTTGGCTATTCGTGGTCGATGCATCAACTACCTTTCTTGGCGCGGTCGCGTTGATCTGTTTCTTGGGGGTCGTACGATCGAAAAAAACAAACGTCAAAATCGACGATGGGAAAAAGGTGGTTTCGGGAAAGCGAGAGCAGTTGGAGTTGTCGGGAAAAATGACGAAGGCGGTTTCCCCATGGCGAGATTCGAAGTTTCTCCTGTTTCTGTCGCTATTGCTTTTCGCGTCGGTCGCCTTTTTTCAATTCCAATCGACTTACCCACTCTATCTCCAGGATCATTACGGTCTGTCGAATCTCGGGATCGGGTTCGTCTTTGCCGCCAACACCGCATTGATCATTCTGGCTGAAATGATCCTGGTGGAATATGTGAAACGTTGGCGACTGCTGGTGCTGATTGGTTGGGGCTGCTTTTTCAGTTGCTTCGGTTTCGGTGTCTTGCCGTTTGGAGAGACCTTCCTGTTCGCAATTTTTGCCATGATGATCGTTACGCTCGGAGAAATGCTATCCATGCCACTCTCCAGCGGGTGGGTTGCGCAACGAAGTCGAAATGCCCAGCAGGGAGCGTACATGGGGCTTTACTCGACCACCTATTCAATCGCATTCCTGATTGCTCCGGCAATTGGTGGTGCGATTTATGAAACTAATTCGTTTCATTTTGCTGGATATGTTTGGGGTGGACCTGAGGTGGTCTGGTATCTCAGCCTACTGGTTGGTCTGTTGGTCCTGATCGGCTTTTATAGGCTGGACCGGTTCGACCGGCGTCAGCCAGCGACCCGGTCTGGGGACGTGGGCCGTTTGAAAGATGCTTGACAAATTATGTCGATTCACGCTGGCTGCTCACGCGGTCTCTATTTCCCAACCGGGTCGGTAACGGGTCTTGATCAGTTGATTCGCTTGGTCGGAGTTTGTCTTCAGGTTCTTGCTGTCCCAATCGAAATCGGCTTGGCAGCGATAGGCGAGGTTGCCCAACAGAGCCGTTTCCGCCAAGGGACCCGAGTAGTCGAAATGACAGGTTGCTTTGGGGCCGCCTTGGCAGGCGGTAATCCATTCTTGGTAAAAGCCGGGTGAGGGTTCAATGCTGCGCGGCGGAGCCTCCAGCTGGGCAAACTCGGATTCCGGGTAGAGTTTGAGCTTGCTGAACCCGGTCAATAGCATCCCGTCCTTACCGACAAATAAGGTGTTGAATCCTTTGTGCGGCAAATTGTTCTCTTGCAGGATGGTTGGGCCTTTGGCAACGTGATCCCAATGCAGAGTGACAGGCCCACGTGAACCGTTGGCGGGAAACTGGAAGGTTGTGTTCATCGACTTGGGAGTCCTCATTGGGTCGACGGGGGGGCCGCTGGCCGTGACGCGGGTTGGGTACTTCAGATCGAGCGCCCAGAAGGGGATATCCAGAATGTGACAGGCCCAGTTGCCGGTTTCTCCTGTGCCGTAATCCCACCAGAACCGCCAGCCATAGGGTGTGATGCTGGGATGATAGGGTCGCTTGGCGGCGGGGCCGGTCCAGAGTTCATAATCGAGGTTGGACGGCACAGGTGGTTTGTCTTTCGGCTCACCGGGCATGCCGCGAGAGCCGTCGATCCAACAATAAACTTCTTTGACTTCACCAATAGCACCTGAGTGGATCAGTTCGACGGTGCGGTGCATGTTGGCCAGTGTATGGCGCTGCACTCCCAGCTGTGTCGCGACTCCCTTCTCTCGAGCCAGATCGGTCAACGTGCGCGCTTCCCACAGATTGTGCGCCATCGGTTTTTCCAGATAGACATGTTTACCAAGCTGGATCGCCTGGTAAGCGGGATGGAAGTGGGTGTGGTCAGGCGTACTGATCACCACACCATCAATCTGGTTACTCCGCTCGTCAAACATCTTTCGAAAGTCTGTGTAGCGAGGCACATTGGGGTACTTTTCGAATGCTTGCTTGGCGCGTGTCCCATCAACGTCGCAGAAGGCGACTAGGTTTTGTTTGGCAAGCCCGCCCAGATTGGCTGCTCCACGTCCACCCACGCCAATAAAAGCCAGGTTGAGTTTGTCATTTGCCGAAACCGTTTTGGCCGATCCGCAAGTACCCAACCAGAAACCGGACGACAGTGCGGCGGATGTCTGAATCCAGGTTCGACGATTGATCGTTTTCATTGGTTTCCTCTCTTACGTTAATCATTTTTTGGTTTCGGACATCCACTCCCGCAGGAGTCGTGTATCGTTCTGATAGGACCCAATCGCCTGTGTCAGTGCATCCCCCTCAAGTGGCTTACCCCCATGATACTCTACATGCAATGAGATAGGGACCGCGGGGCATGCTTTGCGGGCTGCTGCAAACATGTCGCGATCGACGAACCCTTTACCGAGCGGGACATTTTCCAGCTGGTTGGTCCGCGTTCCTTGCCAGCGGGCATCCTTGATGTAGAGACAGCCGGTTCGGGGGGCAGCCAATCGGAGAACGGTTGGCCAGCTGAGCCCGGCCTCGGCCCGCAGGTGTCGCAGGTCGAGGGCCAGATTGATTTGATTGGGCGATATCCCTGAGAGGATGGAAAGCATCTCGTGGACCATTGCCCCGTAGTAACGTTTGCCGGCATGGTTCTGGTAAAGGCCGCGAATACCAATTTTCTGATTCAGTTCCGCGAGCTCTTCGATTTGTTGCTGCACGTTATCACGTTGACGTGACCAGTCGTCAGTCTGATTCCAGCGGTAATAGCCCATCCGGTATTGGGGGATCTGATTGTCGGCCAGAACTTTCAGCAGATCTGTGGACTCGGACGTTGCGGAGGTAATGCGAGTCGTCGCGAGGAGGATTTTTTTACCACGTTGCTGGAGTGCCTTGATGAGCGGGGGCAACTTTTTCGCGGCCTCACCGGGTTCAATCCTTCCCCCCGGCCGTACGGCGACCTCGATTCCGTCAGCATCGATTTCGACCAGAGCCTCGGCCAATTGTTCTGCGTCGAGGTTTTGCAAGACCTTCTCGAACAGGATCAGTGGAACCGGGGCCGCGCGGGTCGTCCCTTTGACCACGTTTCTCAGTGGCAGGCTGGCTGCCAGCGCCGTGCCGGCTGCGAGGATGTCGCGACGTGTATACATGCCTCAATTATCACGTACATCTGCCTCTGAAATCAATTGTTTTTTTGTGCCAAAAGAGAATTGACGTGGTGATCGAGAGGTCGGCTGATGGGGCCGTTGGCCCCATGGTCAGGCGAGATCGGATCCGATATCGTAACACTCCTGCAATGACAGCTCTTTCCAACTGGATGATCAAGATGAGTGCGGATAAACGACTGGAAGAACTTGGATATGAACTGCCTCCTGCTCCCAAGGCGGTGGGTGTTTATCGCCCTGCCATGAATGTTGGTAAACTCTGTTACACCTCGGGGCATGTTCCGCTTAAGCCGGACGGAACGATGATTCAAGGGTGTGTCGGTCGAGACGCGGACGAGCAGGCCGGTTACGAGGCAGCACGGCAGGTTGGTTTAACGATCCTCGCAACGCTGAAACAGCACCTCGGCTCCCTGGATCGTATTCAGCGGGTTGTCAAAATTTTTGGTATGGTCTGTTGCAGCGACGATTTTCAGGGGCATCCCGGTGTGATCAACGGTTGCAGCGAATTGATGAAAGAAGTGTTTGGTGATGAAGCGGGGGTGGGCACCCGCAGCGCGGTGGGGATGAACTCCTTGCCACTGGGTGTCATGGTGGAAATTGAAGCGGTATTCGAACTGAACGAGGAGTAGGGGCCGTTTGACCGCGCGAAATCTCTGGGCTGATGCACGTGATTCGAGTTAAGTTTTTTCCGCTGCTGCGGTCTCAAAAGCTTGTCGGTTAAGTGGCCTTGGCTCGTTCGCCGAATGGGCACAACGGAAAAACGTATGGCGATTTCGGAACGACTTGAGATAGCAAAGCAGAACATCGTTTCTGCGCGTGAATACACTTTGACGCTGCTCGACGGACTGGACGACGAGCAGTGGTTTTGGACGCCTGAGTTGTCCGTATCCCACATCGCTTGGCAAGTCGGTCACCTGGCGATGGCTCAGTACGGGCTGACCCTTTTCCGGCAGCGTGGCCGCTCTGATATTGACGGCTCTCTGATCCCCAACCGGTTCCGAAAGCGTGTGATGAAAGGGACTCGCCCCGAGTCTGATCCGGAGCAGTACCTGCCGCCGGGTGAAATCCTGCAGGTCCTTCATCGAGTGCACGAACAGATGTTACTGGAGATTGACCAGTTTGATGGACCAGGGTTGGATGAACCGCTCGATCAGCCTTATTCAGGTTTTGCGACACGTTACGGTTCCTTGCTATTTGCTGCCAACCACGAAATGTTGCACGCCGGTCAGATCGGTCTGTTGCGTCGATTGATGGGGATGCCCCCTATTCGGTAATGTTCCCTTCTCGAACCCAGTGTAAGGTGTGGCGTGAGCCAAGTTGTTCTCCAAGCGGACTCCCTGACAAAACGGTTCGGTGACTTTACCGCACTCTCTCGTTGTGAAATTAAGATTTGCGAGGGCGAAGTGGTGGGATTGCTGGGGCCCAATGGCTCGGGGAAGACTACCTTACTGCGGTTGATTCTCGGTTTTTTACAACCGACAGAGGGTACGGCGCTGGTGCAAGGCCTCGATTGTTATCGACAGCGGGTTCAGATTCACCGCTTGATCTCCTACTTGCCGGGTGACGCCCGGCTGTTCCGCACGATGCGTGCAAAGCAGGTCGTTCGATTTTTTTCCGACATTCGAGAAGACTCCGATTATGAAATGGCAGAAGAAGTCGCTGCCCGGTTAGAACTTGACTTGAATCGTTGGGTCGCTTTCATGTCGACGGGAATGAGGCAAAAACTGGCACTTGCCGTCTGCCTTTCCACACGCGCTCCCATCCTTCTGTTGGATGAGCCGACAGCCAACCTCGACCCATCCGTCCGCGGGGAAGTCCTCCAGCTGGTCCGTCAGGCTCGAGATGAAGGGCGGACCGTCATTTTTTCATCCCATGTTCTCTCGGAAATCGAAGAGACTTGTGACCGGGTCTTGATTTTGCGCAAGGGCCAGTTGGTCCACGATCAGTCCATAACGGATCTAAAGCGACAACACCGTATACGTGCCAAGTTGGTTGGCAAATTACCGGAGATACCTGATGGTTTGAAGCCGGAGTTGTCGGTGGTCCAGCAGGGCGACAAAATCCAGATCGAAACACCGGCCCAGCTGTCACTCGTCATGAGTTGGTTGGCTCAAGCTCCTCTGGACGATGTTCATATTGAGCCGATCTCGCTACGTGCGATTTATGATCGTTTTCACAGTGATTGGGTGGAAGACGATTCATGAAGCAGCCAATTATTAACCGGGCCCTGTGCCGGAAGTACTTTACCGAGTCCCTGCTGTTGCTGATCGCTTGCGCAGCGGCGCTTTTTGCTTTCAGCTGGTTCCGCGTCTGGATCGTGGGTGAGTTGGACACGGCCCGTTTCAAGCAGATTGTAGATATGCTACCGGAAGATTGGCGGAAATTTTCGTCGGTCGATTTTGACTGGCTCGTCTCCTACTTGGGACGGACGTCACTGACACTGAAAGAACCGATGTTGCTAATGATGATTTCCATCTGGGCCATCGTCAGGGGCAGTGATGTGGTGAGCGGGGAAGTGAGTCGTGGAACGATGGAGATGCTGCTCTCCCAGCCGGTCAGTCGGTATCGGGTCTATTATCAGCACATGCTCTTGACCCTGGGTGTCGCTCTTGGGTTTTGCCTGCTGGTGTGGCTCGGAATGGCGATCGGGATTATGACCGCATCGGTTGAGGAAACGACGTACCCGGAATTTCGTGTGCCCCTGATCGATTATACGATTCCGATGACGTTTTTTGGTGCGCAAACCGAGGTGGTACCGCTGGCGTCACGTGTTTCGGCGTTCCAGTTTTTTCCAGGGATTGTAAACCTGTTTTCCTTTGTCTTTTTTATGTCCTGTCTGTCGGCCTTCTGTTCCAGTTGGGATCGGTACCGATGGAGAACCTTGGGTTTGTTGGTAGGACTTTACCTGGTGAACGCCATGGTCGAACTGCTCTCACTCAGTTCTGACCGATTTGCCTGGCTCGGCTTCCTCAATTTTTTCGGTTATTACGATCCAGCGCGGGCAATTCAGCTGGCCGAGACAGATCCATCGTCCTTACTGCAATGGTTGGTTGCGGGCCAGAATGGAGTGAATGCCGGGCCGTTGACGCAGAACTTGGTGTTGCTGGGGCTGGGGCTGGTCTTGCTGGTTTGGGGCGGGCGCACGTTCAATCGACGAGACCTGCCAGCGCCTCTCTGACCCGCAGCGTGCATCGCATTGCCGAATTGAGTTGGGACCGGTTCCGTTGGCCGGCCCCAAGTGTTTCCCGCTTACATCGGCTGATAGGCTATTTGAAATCGGGAATCGAGCGGCCGGTCGTCCAAGGAATGCCGGCATCGTTGAGCTGCTGTTCGAACAGCTTCAAGTCGACCTCTAGCAGGTCGCGAATGCCGCCCAACTGCTCCTTGAATTCCTGCGTGGCAATCTCGAGTTGTTGCTTCTGAGTAGCCGTGACGCCATAGGTGTTACCGACCGCACCGGACATCGCATTGCGGACACGACTTCCGATCGTCGGAACCGTCTGCTCGTATTTGGCGGCGCGAATCTGGTCTCCGTCCAGCTCGGCAGCAGATGCTTTGAGTGAACGTTCGAGTTCAAAAGCCGCCTTGGCAATTTCCGGCGTCCCCGCAGGACTGTTCTTAATCGCCCGACGGATTTCCGACATCTGGTCGAGCGCGGTTTGCAGTGACGCATTCGTTGCCGAGACGGCATCATTCAATTTTACGGCTTTCTCATAGAAGGCGACGACGTCCTCTCGCGGCTGGGCCTCCAGGCTGGGCTCAACAATCGAGACCACCTCAAACTCCCTGCGCGGTCCCAGTTTTGTGATTTCTGTATGATCTGATTTGAAACCCTGGATAGCATAGGTTCCCGGTGTAACCAGCGGGCCGCCTCGCCGGCCTCCTGTCCCTGAATGGCGTAAGTCCCAGCTTCCCCGATGCATGCCTTTGGAAGCATTCCCCTCGATTCGGCTAACCCTTTTCCCATCGGAATCGTAAACCTCAAAGTAGACTTGAACTGGCTCTTCTTCCTGTTCTTGTTTCAGGTCTTCCCAGGAGGGTAGCGTGACATCCGTTCCTGCCGCATTCGCCTGGCTTTCCTTTTCCTTCCGCTGTTGTTTTTGAGTCTTGTACCCGTCCCTTACAAAATAGGTAAATGTGGCTCCAAAGTCTGGATTCGGGGTGGCAAAGAAACCGTCACCCTGAAAACCTCGCGGACCGCCCAAAGCATCAGCCGGGATATACCAAAGAGCTTGGCGGACGGGAAACAAGTAGAGTTCGTTTTCGGAGAGCAGCTTGTCATTCAGTTCACGAAGAGGGGAATAATCGTCCAGCACGTAGATCCCTCGGCCAAACGACGCTCCCACCAGATCGTTTTCGCGAGTTTGAATCGCGAGGTCGCGAAATGGGATTGCCGGCGCGCCCGACTTCAACTTGTGCCAGTTTTTTCCTCCGTTGACGGTGCAGTAAATACCGAATTCTGTTCCCAAGAAAAACAGTTCCGGGTTCTCGTGATCCTGCACGATTCTCCAGAGCAGATGTCGATCGGGCAAATCCCCGACCATCGACTCCCAGGTTTTCCCGCGGTCAGTGCTCTTGGCCAGGTAGGGTTGATAATCCCCAGTCTTATGGTCATCCATAACGGCATAGACCGTATTCTCGTCATGAAGATCGGCCTTGATGTCGTTGACAAAGAAATTTTCTGGAACACCAAATACCTTCTCGATCGCTCGCCAGTTTTTGCCACCGTCCTCTGAGACTTGGATCAGGCCGTCGTCGGTGCCCACGTACAAGAGTCCCTCGACCAAAGGAGATTCAGAAATGGATGTGATGTTGCCATAACGGCTCATGGCCATCAAATCGTAGCCGGCGTCGATGCTCCAGACTCGGCCCATCATTGGCAGGGCAAATCGATTCTGGTTGCGCGACAGGTCGGAGCTTACCTTCGTCCATGAATCACCTCGGTCATCGGAGCGGTGGAGAAACTTGGACCCGAAATAGATTCGCTTGGGGTCGTGGGGGCTGATCAGGATGGGTGAATCCCAGTTAAAGCGGAAACCCTCTTCTCCGGCACCCGGCTGAGGGCGGATATCAACCGATTCCCCGGTTCGGCGGTCATAGCGGCGGATAAAACCTTGTTGGGATTCACAGTAGATGATGTTGGGGTCGGTCGGGTCAATCGCATTGTCGTGTCCATCGCCACCGATCGTGATTTTCCAATCCGAGGTTCTGATCCCCTGCACATTTCCGGTGCGAGTCGGGCCATATTGGGAGTAATTGTCCTGCGTTCCCCCGACGACGTGGTAGAAGGGGAAGTCGTAGTCGATGTCGATTTTGTAGAACTGGGTCAGAGGCAAGTTGTTGATAAACCGATAGGTTTCCGCGTTGTCATGCGAAACGTAGAGTCCTCCATCGCAACCCACCAGAACGAAATTAGGATCGTTCGGGTGGAATACGACTGCGTGATTGTCAACATGTTTGGATCGGCCTTCAATGTTATCCCATGTCTTGCCGCCGTCCTCGCTCCGCCCCAGTTGCACATTGGCTTGGTAAATCACATCAAATCGATGAGGGTCGACGTAGATTTCCTGATAGTAATGAGGCCCGGTTCCCCCGCCGAGGTAGTCGCTCATTTTCGACCAGCTTGCCCCGCTGTCCTCGCTACGGTAAAAGCCCCCCTCTCGGCCGTCCAGTTCAATTGTGGCGTAAACGACATTGGATTTTTGGGGTGAGACCTGCAGAGAAATTTTTCCTTTATTGGCGCCTGGCAATCCAGTTTTGAGTTCCGTCCACGTTTTCCCGCCATCGACGGATTTGTGGATCCCGGATTCCGGGCCTGTATTCATCAAGGCCCAGACCGTTCGGTGGCGTTGGTGGGTTGAGGCATACAGCACATTCGGGTTCTTTGGGTCGAGAACAGCGTCACTCACTCCCGTCCACTCACCGGCACTGAGAACGTTTTTCCAGGTCTGGCCACCATCGGTTGATTTAAAAAGTCCCCTTTGTCCACCCGGTGACCAGAGCGGGCCTTGAGCAGCCACCCAGATGATGTTCGGATTACGGGGATGCACGATGATCTTGCCAATATGCTCGGTCTCTTTTAGCCCCATGTTCTTGAAGCTTTTCCCGCCGTCGCGACTGACATAGACACCATCCCCGTATCCGATATGACGTCCGCCATTATTTTCACCTGTTCCAACCCAGATTGTATTCCGATCGTTGGGGTCAATCGTGACGCAACCGATGGAGTAAGATCCGTAATTCTCGAAAATCGGCTTCCAAGTAGTGCCAGCATTGGTCGTCTTCCAAAGATTTCCTGAGGCGACACCGACGTACCAGACATTTGGGTTTTCAGGGTCGACAGCGATATCCCCGATCCGACCTGACATCAGCGCAGGACCGATGTTGCGCAACTTGAATGCTGACAGCAGGCCGCTGTTTATCTTCGATTCGACTGGCTTCTCTTGTTCCTGAGAAGTTGATTGAGCAGAGCCGAAACCGGCCAAGGGACAGATCAGCAAAAGGGAAAGCAGGCCAGAACGCAAAAGCATGGAGAGACTCACTGGGGGAAATCGGTTTATTTTTCGACCGGGAGATAGGCGGTGCGTTACGGTAGAACAGCCTTGGCCGATAAATGAAAGTCTGCTTGCCGTGATCGCTAAAGTCAATCATTGGTGGTGAAAAACCCACCGATTTACCGGGGCTGAATCTTCGCTGGGCCGGAAGATTCGAACGGATGGGAAAAACCGGGGTGCCAACTCTGGTTCGGGGCACCGGGCGGCTGTGCAGGGGCCGAACCTAACAGGGCTCAGGCCATTCAAGGTTCCGTTTGTTCGGTTTCTTCGTTTGCCAAATCCTGCTTGGCCTTTTTTTCTCTTTGTTCGAGATAGGTATCAATCATTGCTTGTCTGGCCTGATTGTCCGATTCGGCCAATCCCCGCAGGCTAATACTCAACATGTCGAGCAGGGCCAAGCCGAGGATCGCGAGGATCAGGATCAAGATCATGAAAACCAGGGCCGTAAAGACCATCGGTTCGATCGCCCAATTCAGTGAAGCCATGATGACACCCATGGTCGCAATCAAGCTGCTAAGCAGTGTTCGGCGACGGAACTTTCGATGCTCAAAAAGGATCGTCCTTTCATCCTCGCCCTGCTGTTGAATCAGGTCGAACGTCCGTTTGTGGAGAAGCATTAGGAACACGCCAAAAACAAGCGTTGCTAATCCGCACCAAAGCAGGAGAGGCCGGAGGTCGTCGAAGGCGGCGGCCAAGGGAAGGTCGTGCTGGATGCTCAGGGCTTCCAATCGGAGAATTGACATGGGTTCTTTCGGTAGAAGTTCAACGAATCTTCTGCATTTGTTTTAACCACTCCAGTAGGACACGACCTACTTTGTCCAGGGATTGGGCGGAACAGTTTTCTGGTATGTCCTGTTGGGTATGCCAGTACATATTTTCGCTTCCGACGCGAGGGTAATCGAAATCGATGATATCACAGGTCGGGATTCGAGCGATGGCATTTAAGGGTAAATGATCGTCACGGATCTTGTGTCTTTCCTTGGCTGAGAATTCCTTCACGCCCATTTCATTGGCGACGCTCCAGATGCTGCGCGTCAAGCGAGAGGCCATTTCCAAGCTGTTGCCTTCGTAGTAAATCTCAAGTTCTTTATCGCCAATCATGTCGACCAGGATGGCGTAGTTCACTTTCCCAGGGTACCGGCGGGCCGCGTACTGTCGTGCAAAGTAGGTCGAGCCGAGAAACATTGGGTCCCGCCGGTAAACGTAGACGAACTCTTCTCCGTCAAAGAAAACAAAGTCGATTCCGTACTTGCCCGGCATCTCTTCGACATGGCGAGCCAGTTCGCATAACAGCCCAACACCACTCGCCCCGTCGTTAGCACCGATGAAAATGCCGTTCGGATTGACCGGGTCCCGGTCGGCGAACGGACGTGTGTCGTAGTGGCAACAAAATAGCAGGCGTTTCCGTCGTTCCGGGTGGAACCTCGCTATCAGGTTGGTCATAGGCACCTGGGTTCCCCGCTCTGGGTGTCGCACCGTAAATACCTGTTCACTGACTTCTGCGTTGAGTGATTGGAAATGTTTTTTGATGAATTCCTGTTGTTTCTTCATTCCCGCGGTGCCGCTCACGCGAGGGCCGATATCGCAGATCTTTTCCAGGATTTCAAACGCGGCTTCGCCGTTGAATTGGGAGGCGGCTGGTTGATCCTTTTGCCCTGCAGTTTTGCCATCTGAGAACGATAGGCGAACGCCGGAGCGGTCATTGGATTGTTGTGCGGTCAAAAGAGTGGCAACGCTAGTGACCGCCAACCACAGGAATACCACCAAGGGCAGGGTCGGTGTTCGTTTTGAAAAGAAGGTTGTCATGCGTTTGGTTTGCTAGCGAGAGTAGTTGCCCCTCACAGATCTTACGCCAGTTGTCCCGGAAAACCAACGGCGATGTAGATGGATGCTGTTAGTTGGGTCGTGCCAAACTTGTATTGTTTCAATATCGGGTAACAAGATAGAATTGCCGACCTAACCTCCAAGAGTTGTAATTGACAGGCTGAAAACCCATGATTGATGTCCGCAAGATTGTCGAAATGCAGTGCCAGACCGTTGCCCGTTGGCACCAAGAACCGATTGACAACCCTTACGAAGGCCTGTTTGCCGATATTTGCAAGCAGCACAGCTTTAATTACCAGTTGTGGCACGAGGAAGATTTGGCTCGCAGTCCCGATGCGGATGATGCCGTTATCGCACGAGTCAAACGAGCGATCGACGGGTTCAATCAGCAACGCAATGACTGGATTGAGCTGGTGGATGACCACATCGCCAAGATTCTTGACGAAAATGAGGTCCAAGTGGATGAGACAGTCCGTATCAATACGGAAACTCCAGGCAGCGTGATTGACCGACTGTCCATCCTGGCATTGCGAATTTACCATCTCGAAGAACAGTTGGATCGCGAGGATGTCGACCAGCAGCATTTGGACAAGGTGCGTCATCGTATTGCGGTCTGTTGCTTGCAACAGGATGAGTTGTCCAACGAGTTGCAGTTGCTGCTCGACGACATGCTGGCTGGCCGGGTAAGGCACCGTACCTATCGCCAACTCAAGATGTATAACGACGCTACATTGAATCCTTATCTGTACAAGCGACAAGCCGACGTTGCCTGAATCAATTGGTTTTCGTGGCCCTTGTTTTTAAAGGATCGCAAAAAAATGAGGTGGTCAGGACGACTCGCCAAGTAGGATAAGAGCTGCCAGGCGGTAACTGCTTGGCTTGAAAGTCGTTGGCGTTTGATCAGGTTGAGTGAATTCAAAGTGAACCAAAATGCTTCAGACGCGGCGCCCGGTTCCCGACACCTCCCGGATGCTCGAAAGCCTTTTAGCCGTTCGACCTGGCGGAGGATAATACTGTTTTTGACCGCTTTCCCGGTCGCGCTGTTACTGTTCTCCCTGTTCGGCAGGATCTCTTTCTTTGCCGAAATGATCTGTAATTTTCGTTTTCAGTTAATCGTGGCGGTCGTGGGCGGTGCCATGGGGATGGCTCTGCTTGGTGGGTACCGCTGGGCTGTCGGCCTCGCCCTTGTCAGCCTTCTTTTTGGCTCAACGGTGTTTTCTTACTATTTGCCGCGGAACACGGTAGACGGGGTGCGAGCAAAATGCCGTGTGATGTCATTTAATGTCTACGGTCTAAACAAGACCCCCGAGCTTGTGTTGAATCTGATCAACGAGGAGCAGCCCGAGGTGGTCGTCCTAATCGAGTATACCAGTGATTGGGTGCCGCTCTGTGAAGGTCTGCGGGGTGTTTATCCGTATCGGGTCGAAGAGCCGAGATGGCACGGCTTCGGGATTGCCCTGTTCAGTAAGTATCCCTTGATCGATTCGGCCATTTATCGCCTGACCCCGTCCTATACGGACTCGCCAATGATTGTCGCCCGCTTGGATACGGGGGCGGGAGCGCCCGTCCGTTTGGCGGCAACGCATCTCCTGGCGCCGATGGGATACACGCGGATGACTGTCCGTAACCGGCAGATCCAGGAACTGGCAAAACATTTGCCAAAGGGAAGTGAGCCGACCGTCTTGCTGGGAGATTTCAACTGTGTACCTTGGTCTCCGTTCCTGCAGGAGATGTTAACGGTCACCGGCTTGCGTGACAGTCGTCGAGGGTTTGGCTATCAAGGAACTTGGCCCAGTGACTTTTGGCCGATGCGCATCCCGATAGACCAAGCGTTTGTGTCGGACAATGTTGTTGTGATCGAACGAGGGCGGCTCACCCAGCCGACCGGATCGGATCACTTCCCGCTCTTGTTAGAGCTGGGGTGGTAGGGGACCACGGTCCTCATTTTCGGTTTTCGGATGAGTCGACTTTGCCAGCAGGACGAATTCCCGCCCCACGGGCCCCGGTCAGTGTATCACCCAAGTCGGCACGCCCTTTTTCCAAGGCGGTCATCAGGCGGTTGACGATCTGAGGGTGTTGCGCGGATACGTCGGTTGTTTCACCGACGTCGTTCTTGAGGTCAAAGAGCTCGGCGCCAATTTTTTGCTGTTGATAGTTGACCGGTTTGCCATCCGTTCCACCAGGGCGACCGTTCAGCGTGCGATAACTGTGGGGCGCATGGAGTTTCCAGCGGCGGTCCCGTACTGCCTGCAACTCGCCTCCCTTGTAATAGCAGTAGAAAGACTCGTGGGGAGATTTGGCTCCGGCTTCGCCAAACATCAGTGGGCGAATGTCGTGGCCGTCAATTTTGTGTTGAGGTAATTGGGTGTCCAGCAGTTTGGCAACCGTCGGCAGAATGTCGATGGTCGAGGCCAGTTCGTCACAATGCGTTCCAGCGGGGATCTTGCCAGGCCACCAAAACAACGTGGGAACGCGGTACCCTCCCTCGAACATGGTCCCTTTTCCTTCCCGCAATGGGTGGGCTGAACCGGCGTGATCACCATAGCTTAACCATGGTCCATTGTCGGAGGTAAAGATGACAAGTGTATTCTCTTCCAGCTTGTGGCGGCGCAGGGCTTTCAGGATTTCACCGACCGACCAGTCGACTTCCATAATCACGTCGCCCAGCAGGCCAGCGCCGCTCTTGCCAGAAAATTTCTCTGAGACGAACAGGGGAACGTGAACCATCGAGTGCGGTACATAGAGAAAGAACGGTTTTTCGTGATTTTGGTCGATGAAATCGACGGCTTTTCGCGTGTAGTCGGTGGTCAACTGGCGCTGGTCTTCTGCCGTCACTTCCGGGTCAATGACCTGATTCCCTTCGATCAGAGGTAGATCCGGATAGTTGTTTTTCCGCTTGGGCGAATCGGCCGGCAAGTCAACAAACGCCGGATGAAACGGCCACATGTCGTTGGAATACGGCAGGCCGTAATAATGATCGAATCCGTGTTGCAATGGCAAGAATTTTTTCTGGGTTCCGAGATGCCATTTCCCGAAGCAAGCGGTGGCATAGTCTCTCTGTTTGCAGAGCTCGGCCAACGTCGTTTCGTCGGCATGAATACCCATTTTAGAGCTAGGTCCCAAGGCTCCTGAGATGCCGACACGGCGGTGATAGCAGCCGGTCAGCAAAGCGGCTCGGGAGGCAGAGCAGACAGCTGTGGAGGCTACGAAATCGGAAAATTTTCGACCTTCTTTGGCCATGCGATCCAAGTGGGGTGTCTGGAATTTTTCAGCGCCAAAGGGTCCGATGTCGGCGTACCCCATATCATCCATGAAAATCACAACGACATTTGGTGGTGGCTCAACACTTTCCTCGGCGGCTAGACTCAACGGTTTTGCGAACCACAATCCCGCCCCGATCACGCTAATAAGAAACAGTCGATCCAACATGTTCACACTCCAGCTTTTCACGAATATTTCGCTCCTCGTTTCAACCGTCATCGGTTTCACGGGTCATCATAACACGAGCTTGCTGTTTCAAGTCAGGGTCATGCTCGAAAAAATGCTCCAGCTTTTCAGTGGCATCCTTGCGTGTGGAATGGAAAGCCCGACCAATCGCCGCCGCCAGCTCGTGGTTGCAATTTACCAAAGCGCGACGCAACGCCTTGAGCAAGTTGCGCACCAGGTAGTCATCTTGGGGGGCAAAGGTGGCAATGGCAGCTGCGGAGGCCATGACCACTGTCTCGCAAGTGTCCAACAGCAGATGTCCGATTCCATGGCGATCGCTGTCATAAACCGGTTGGGTTTTTCCAATTAGCATGGCGGCCGAAGCGCGTACCTGCTCAGAGGGATCGGATAAAAGACTGGCTACTTTTTCGACGGTGCGATCCGGCAGTGTCGCCGCCAAGGCCAAGCTGTTAAGAGATTCCATCCTGACGTGCCGATCACCGTGGTGCAGAAGTGCCGCCAGCGGATCGATAAAATCGTGATCGACAACACTGCGGGTTTGTAATTCCCAAAGCGTAGCAATCAGGGTTGAAGGAGAACTGGATGCGAGCTGCATCTTCAGCTGCCGTTGATTTCCAGCCTGCCAGTGTGGAGGACTTTTTGGTTGGAAATAAGAGTCGCCGGTTTCGCGCAGATAGGAGAACATCCTCTTGAAAGGAAGCCTCGCGTCCGGTCTCAACCTGCGTTGCCAGCGAGGATCCGTTTCCCCATGGCCCCAGGCGAAGAGAGCTAGACCATAGCCAAACAGACGCGATGTCAGGACACGGTGGCTCGCAATCCGCCAGTTATCCACTTCCCCGATCCGATCGGATTGACTGAATACGGTCGTGTTGGCACCAAAAATCCCCCAGCCCATGTATACCGGCAATAGGTCTGAGAACCAATCCAACTCGTCCGCAGACCAATCCACGGGGAAATTTCCGTCCAGCCACTCGTGTGAGACATGATGCAACAAGGTGGCGATGGCGTCCTGATCATTTTCCAGGAGGCGGTCGCTGAAAAAGAGAACGCCATCACGGTATCTGTAATGGGTGCCCTGCCACGCCTTGGGTTGTTGTGAAAGCGTGATTTGCTTGAGGTTGCTCCCCAATTGTTCTCGATATGCGAATTGAATTTCCTGCAGAATTTCCAGGTTGACCGGTCTTCCCGCCGGCGGATTCGGCAAGATAATGTCGGCTTGTTCAAATGCCTCGATCCCGATGTGATTTGCCAGCCAAACCATGGATGATTCCACCCACGCTTTTTCCAAGTTGTTAATGGGGAGTCGTTTCACGCTGTTGCAAGTGAATAGAGGTTGGGTGCGACGGGAACGTGACCGGTGTTGTGGGCTCCCATTTAGCTATTTTGGTGTCGGATCGGGGTCATGGCCAGCTTAAAGGTCAAGAATCAGATCGGCAACTGACAGGTTAACCAGGAATTCGATGGAACAGATAACCGAATTCGAAGATCCACGGCTTGAGCCGTATCGGGAGCTGAAAAAGAAACGGCAATCTGTCGTATCAGAGGAGTTTATTGCCGAGGGCCGATTTGTTGTTGAACGATTGATTTCCAGTGATTTCGAATTGAAATCAGTGTTGGTCACTCGTGATGCGGCAATGGATGTTGCGGGGCTGGAGTCCGTTGATTGTCCGGTACTGCAGGTCGATCGGGACTTTTGTCAAAAACTGGTTGGTTTCCCCTTTCACCGGGGTGTTATGGCCTGTGGTAAACGGGTTGTTCGCCCCCGTTGTAAAGAACTGGAATGGCCCGACCGAGGTCTGCTGATTGCCTGTCCCGAGACGGAGTTAGCTGAAAATCTGGGTGGGATCGTTCGGAACTCGGCAGCTCTCGGGGCTCTGGGAGTGCTTGTTGGTCCCGGGACAGTCGATCCCTTCTCGCGCCGAGCAATTCGTACTTCGGCGGGTAACTGTTTTCGCTTGCCACTGATGCAGCCGTCTGACCTGCTGGCTGAGGTTGCCCGGTTGAAGGATGATTTTCGATTTGAGACGATCGGTCTGACGACGAGTCGCAAGGCGACACCGATCAGTGAAATGAAGTTTTCAGACCGGACCATTTTAATGTTAGGTAATGAAGGTCGTGGCTTGGACCCCAAGTATGAATCGGCTTGCGACCGGCAGGTCCGGATCGCGATGGTTGACGGGATCGATTCCTTGAATGTGGTTTCTGCGGCTGCCATTGCGATGTTCACTTTTCAGCAAGTTGGTACAAGTTAAATAACGAACGGATTGGCCATGAGCGAGATGGAAAAATTTGAAGCCCTATGCCGCCGGGCTCGGGAAATCAAGTATCTGGAATCAACGAGCGCCCTGCTCTCCTGGGATCAGCAAACGAAGTTGCCCGTTCGGGGAGGCGCCTACCGCGCCGAGCAGTTGACGTTCCTTGCCGGGGAGATGCACCAACGTATGACGGAGCCGGCTTACGGCGAGTTGTTGCATGATTTGTCGCAGACTGAAATGGTCAAGGATCCCCACAGTGATGCCGGTTCGACGATCCTCGAGTTGAAACACCGCTATGAAAAAAACTCGAAACTTCCTAAGCGGTTGGTCGAGGAGTTGGCCCGGACGACCAGCTTGGCGCAAGAGGTGTGGGCCGAGGCGCGAGCGCAGGATGATTTTTCCCGGTTTGCTCCTAGCCTGAAGCGGATCTTTGATTTGAAGCGAGAGGAAGCGGAAGCTGTCGGCTACGAAGATACTCCGTACGATGTTCTGCTTGATGATTTTGAGCCGGGCGCGAAGACCAGCGAGGTAGCTGGGGTTCTCGCCGAGTTAAGGAATGAGCTGGTCCCGCTGATTGATCAGGTTCGCGGGGCCACTTTTGAGCCAGATAGATCGATTCTGCATCGGCGTTATCCCGTCGAAGCGCAGCGTGAATTTGGCAGACGGGCATCATCCGATATTGGCTTCGATTATGAACGAGGCAGATTGGACACCACCCGCCATCCTTTCTGTTCCGAAATGGGACCAGATGATGTACGTATTACAACGCGCTATGATGAAACGTTTTTCAGTTCTTCATTTTTCGGCACCCTGCATGAGGCGGGACATGGGATTTACGAGCAAGGTTTGCGGGCCGATCAGTATGGCCTACCGCCTGGAAGCTACTGCAGCTTGGGGATCCACGAATCCCAATCCCGATTGTGGGAAAACTTAGTTGGCCGTAGCCAATCATTTTGGGATCGGTTTTACCCTCAAGCCCAAGAATTTTTTCCCGAGGCCCTCAGTGATGTAGCCCAGGCTGATTTCTTTGCAGCGATCAACGACGTTCGCCCTTCCCTGATTCGAGTGGAGGCCGATGAGGCGACTTATAACCTGCACATCATTATTCGCTTTGAACTGGAGCAGGCTGTGATGGGAGGGCAGTTGGAAACGGACGATCTGCCGGAGGCCTGGAATGAAAAATACCAAGAGATCCTTGGGATTCAGCCACCCTCGGCCGCCGACGGATTGTTGCAGGATATCCATTGGAGTGCCGGTTTGATCGGTTACTTTGCGACCTATTCTCTGGGCAATCTGCTGGCCAGCCAGTTTTACGAAGCGGCCGAGCAGGAACTGGGCGATTTGGATGAGTTGTTTTCTGCCGGTGAGTTCTCGGTTCTCAAGGACTGGTTGAACCGAAATGTCCACCATCAGGGAGCCCGTTACCGCTCTCGCCTGTTGAGTGAGAAAGTTTGCGAAAAACCGCTTTCTCATCAGCCATTGATGCGTCATCTCCGGAGTAAGCTTGCTCAAGTTTACGGTTTCTGAATCGCTCCTGATGTTCCGGAGAGTAATGGAAGTATCGATTTTAAAAGTCACGTTTGTCGTAAGGACGGTTTCTCAAAATTGAAGGAAATTCAGGTTGCAAACCGCGTTGCCGAAGGGTTCGCCGCTGTGAATTGATGTATAATACAGCAGTTTTTTAGGCGATTCGCGAAAACGCAACGGAAATTTACTCTCGATTCAAACCGGTCGATTCCGTTTTTCCCAAAATTGGTTTTAGCCAGCGATGGATAGTTCAAACCAGACAAACGATTTTGTGGTGGGGAACTGCATCGGTTGCAATGGGCTGGTGCGTTTTCCAGCTCAAACCCGCGCTCACGCGATGGTGCGGTGCCCAAGATGTGCTCAGACTTATCGGCTGGCAGAAATCCTGGACCCTGATATCCCCGCTCTCGAAATCGTCGAAGAGCCCGCCAATTTGAATACGGCCACGGCTGGCTCGGATGAGGCGGCGGTGAGCAACAAATACGAACCGATGACGGAGCAGGAGAATGGTCGGTTCATCGTGCCTGACTATCTGGCTAAAGCGGCTGAGAGGAAGCCGCGGCGGAGATCCAGGTCGAATAGTGGAGTATCCAACAGTGGAGTATCCGAATCGGACGCCCGAAATCAGGACTCGGACTCTTCCCGAGAAAGAGCTCGAGAGCAGGAAACGCGGGTCGGGCGTGGCCGCCCGAGTCGACGCTCGCCAAAGCGAAATCCTTTTTTGGATTTCATCATGTATTTGCTAGGGGGGCTGATGGCCCTGCCGGTCGCTCAATTGATGATCTGGTGGATCCTCGGTACGGACCCCATCGGCATTGCACCGGAAGTCTCCAGAGTCATTCCCATGGTCGTTCCTCCAGATTTGCGCGAGGGAGATCCGATCGAATCGGGCGCCGATAAGAAGATCAAACAAAAGACGCCCCGCTGATCGAATGGGTTTTTGCGGGAGTGAAAAGGCTGCAAAACGGGTCCGATGGTTCGAGCTTGCCTGTCAGATATGAGCCAGGCCAACTTTGCCCGTTGATTGCCTGGCATCTTTGTTTCAAAACGGATTAACAGGCTTCGTTCGCGTTCGATCCGTATCTCGCGAAGGGACACTGCGACGAAACGTTAAAACCGTCATGATCCTGATCTTGCGGTCAGGCCTTTCCGCCTACCTACCCTCGTTGCTTTTTCTCATCAAACAAGTTGGTTAAAACGCCACACGTTACCAAGCTGTGTGCTACGTTTGGGCACGGATTTAAAAAGGTGGCCGGTGCGCGTCCGTTGGAAGACGAGCCGGTCGACAAAAACAACTCGTGCCAAGGGTGGCGGACATGAAGTCAGGAAAATACCAGAAGCGATGGGTCGTATTAACGATCTGGTTGTTGCTGTTTTCCGCTGGCTGTCGTAGTGTTGGGATTCCCGCGATCGATCCATCGGGCGACCGTTTTTTTCTGCCACGGGGAAACACGACCCAATGGCTTTCCTGTGGTGCTCTGGGCGAGGGTGGCTGTTGCCTTGGTCTTGATTGCTTGTCATCAATATCCGGTGAGAACGGCAAATCGAGTGGTTGTTGCCTCGGTCTGGATTGCTTGAAGGCACCTTTTTCCTCTTGCTCGATCTGCGAAGGTAACTGCCTTGATTTTTTGAATCGGCCAGCCCAGCCAACCGCGCAGCCAGCTTTTACGCAGCCTGCTGATCCGCCTGCCTGTGGTATTCCGGGTGGCAAAGCCTCTCTCGCTGCTTGTGGTATGGGTCACTTGGGGCATGAGAAACAGCATTTGATCCCCAATCCGCGAGGCTACAAAACTCGCGGACAAATGGGGGAGATCATCATGACCCCGTCGCGAATCATTGCCCCGGTTGGTAGTGAGGTCGTGGTCCTGGCGGGCATTTGTGGTGGCGACGGTTACTATGTGCTCAACCAACCTTTGGAATGGATGCTGTCCAATGACAGCGTTGGCCAGTTCATCGAGGTCGGTGGGATGCATCACCCGACCTTCAATACCGTCGTGCCACCTTCGGCAGAGAAGGTCAATGGTCAGTACGCGCACGGCAGGACCGGGCTGAAGGATCGTTTACTGACTCGTGGTACACCAACGCCAGCTGACGATATCCATGCGCTTAAGGGCCAGGCTTACACCAGCCTTTCCAGCGCGTCACCTGGCACCTCTTACGTGACCTGCTTGGCGCCCAATGCGGAAGCCTGGGACAAGCGGCGGTCGACCACGGTGATTCACTGGGTCGACGGAACGTGGGCGATTCCCATGCCTACCTTTGCAGCGGCCGGGACGGTCTACCCGCTGACCACCGCCGTCACGAGATCGTCGGACGGTGAAGGCGTACCGAATTGGAAAGTTCGCTATTCGATCTTGGGTGGCGCTCCGGCCGAATTCGCGCCGACCGGTTCGCAGACGGCTGAGATCGTGACTGGAGATGATGGAAAAGCGACGGTCCAGCTCCGCCAGTTGGCGGGCAAGTTTGATCCGGGAACAACCCAGATTCGTGTGGAAGTTATCCGGCCGGCCGTGTTTGGCGAGTCGGAACTGGTCGTCGAGAGTGGTGTGACATCGGTAACCTGGAGTGCTCCGGCCCTGACGATTCGCGCGATTGGCCCTAAGACGGCAGGGGTAGAGGAAGCCTTCAACTACCGGATTGAAATCTCCAACCCGGGTGACCAGGTGACCCGGGGAGTCGTTCTGCGGACACGCGATTTCAGCCAGGATTTGGAGTTCATCTCCAGTGACCCAAAACCGGCCCAATACGGCCAGAATTATGAGTGGCGTGTGGGTGACGTGCCGCCCGGAGCAAGCCCCAGGATTGTCAATGTTCAATTGAAATCGAAGAGCCGTGGAAACGCGGAACTCTGTTTCGAAGTCGTCTCAGATACAGATCAGTTAAAAACCGAAGCATGTGCCCAGACGGAAATTGCCGCGCCTTGCATCGGCCTTGAGATCGAGGGTCCGACAACGGCTAAGGTCGGTAAACAGATCGAATTCCAGATCAACGTGGCCAATCAGTGCGAGCAGGCTTTGAACAATGTGCGGGTCGAGGTCCAGTACGATACGGGTCTCGATGCGACTGGTGTGGGGAACCCGATCGGCTTAGAGCTGGGAACCCTTGATTACAATGAAAAGAAGACGATCCCGCTCGTATTTGACGTTTTGCAGCCGGGTGCCCGCTGTTTCAATCTGAGCATCACGGCTGACGGGGGCCACACGGCCCGAGAGCGTCGTTGTGTCGAGGCAACGCTCGATTCCGTCCCGCAAATCGAGATGAAACTGGAGGGCCAGCCCACCGCCGAAGAGGGGCAAAAACCGCTGTTCCGCGCGACGTTGACCAACAACGGGAATTTGACACTGGCAGACCTGCAATTGAATTGTCGAATGAGCAATTCACTCGAACCGATTCAGGTCACCAAGCTGTATCCTCACAAGTGGATGGGGGATGACCTGTTCATACAGATCGGTCGATTGGATCCGGGCGAGTCGACCGTGGTAGAAATGGTCATGTTGGCCAAGACGGTCGATCCGAATGCCTTTGTAGAAATGACGATTTCGTCTCCGTCGTTGCCAAGTTTGACCCGCCGCTTCAACACGCGAGTGGAACCGCCAGGGACGATCGGTCCACTACCTCCTGCCCTGTTGCCGAATGAGGGGACGGGAGCCGACCGCGGGGATCCGATTCAGATACCTGGCCAGCAGGGGGACTTCAGCGCTCGTAAGTCGTTGCAGGTCAGTGTTTCGACCTTCGACAAAACGATCGGAATCAACAGCCCGGGACGAATCGATTTTTCGGTCAGAAATAGTAGTCCGGCCGAGGAACAGAATATCGACATCGCGGTTTTAATCCCGCCCGGGCTCGAGCTGCAGTCGTTCACCGATGCGGATGGCAATCCGATTGCAGCGAACGTTCAAGGTGACTCCCAGTACTTTCTCCCTCGTCGCAACGAGATGAGGATCGGTGAGACGATTGATTTTTCAGCAATCGTGGTGGGCAAGCAGCCGGGTAATTATACGCTGGAGATCAACGCCATCAGTCAGAACATGGTGGGTAAGGTGACCGGGACCGATACGATATCCGTGACGCAGTAGCCCTTGTTTTAAGAATGGTTGGCCGCTCCGAAACAGATGGTCACCGGTTTTCCTGTGAAATCATCGCCCTCGATCCGTCGGGTGAAATGTCCTGAGGCCGCTTCTGGTTGAAGTCGAAAAAGATGATATAACCAAGCGGAGACGACCCAGCGGCCACCTGCCCGATCTTTTTTTCGTATGCGATACTCCCGTTCACGATGGCCAAGAAAATCGAAAGTTTCCTGATCCTCTTCAACATTGCCAAGGGTTCGAATTTCGGTTTCCTGATTCGAACGGCCAATGCTTTTGGTGCGGAGGTGATTGTCGTTGGGCGGAAACATTTTTCGCGCCGCGGGGCGAATGCGAAAACCCGGTATACCCGGCTGCATCGGTTTTACACTCTGGAGGAAGCGGTCGATTTTGCCCGCTCGCGGGGTTGTGAAATTTACGGGGTCGAGATATCTCCAGAGGCCGATTCGGTCTGCCGACACCCTTTCACGGGTTCTACCGCTTTCATGGTCGGTAACGAGGGGGAGGGGTTGTTGCCGAAGCAGATGGCGCTCTGCGATCGACTCGTCTATGTACCACAACACGGGACGGCGGTCTCCTTGAACGTCAACGTGGCCGGGGCGATTGTGTTGCATCATTTTGCCCAGTGGGCCGGTCTGCCGGAGATGCCCCGCCAAGGTCATCAGTTTCAAGGCCCAACAGGGACGTTTCCGGAAGAGGGGGAGATCGCCAGGGGGCGCCCGTTAACCTAGTTTCATCAGCTGCGGTTTGACCGGCGCGAGCCGTTCGAATCTACGAGGACCGTTTAAGTACCCGGGTAGATCCCTTTGGAAGATGACCAACGAACCATGCAAGAGACACTTGACCCACGATTGATGGAAAGCCTGTTTGACGCCCTGGGAGATGTTGTCTTCTGCCTCAAAGATGACGAGACCCGCTATCAATCGGTCAACCAAGCGCTGGTCGATCGGGTCAATGCAAGCGAGAAATCAGACCTGATCGGGAAGACGGCGGCGGATCTGTTCCCCGAGGATCTGGCCGAAATTTACACGCGACAGGACCGCCACGTGCTGGATACGGGTGAGCCGCTCCTCGACCAACTGGAACAAGTGACCAATAGTGATGGAAATCTGGGATGGTACCTGGCCAATAAGTTCCCGATCCTGGATGAACAGAAACGACCAGTTGGGCTGGTCGGAATCTCTCAGGATCTCCATTCACCCACAGACCGCGACCTTGAGATGGCGAATGTGAAATCGGTGGTCGATTTTATCCAGTCCAATCTGGATACCCCGTTGCGGACCGAGTCGCTGGCCGCGCGGGTATCGATGTCGAGTGACCAGCTCGATCGCCGGATGAAACGTGTGTTTCGTTTATCGACCAAGAAATACATTATGAAGTCGCGCTTGGAACGGGCGACCCGGCTTCTGGTCCATTCCGAGCGGAGCCTGGTCGAAATTGCCAGCCAGTGCGGATTCGCCGACCAGAGCGCGTTCACCCGCCATTTCCGCTCCGCCTTGCAGATCACCCCGGCCATCTACCGGAAAGAGCGCCAGCGTGAGGTGAATTGACGCTCCCCCTCCGGCCCATTGTTCAAGTTTGTCGGTTAATTAAAGCAGGGGCTCCTGGTAAATTGTAGCGATTGCTGAGGGTTCAACGGTTCAATCGATTATCATGATCCCTGCCGGAAACCTTACCGATAGTAACGGTAATTCCGGGCTCTCAGACGGTCCGGAGCTTCGGTTTCTGGACCCGAATCTGACTGACCTATGCAAAACAAGTTGCTGCTTTATCCTTGGACGGCCGTCTTTTTGGCCCTCGGCTGTCTCTCGACAGTCTGGCTAACCGGTTGCCACCATCACGAGAAAGAGATCCATTTCTCTCCTTCTTGCGCGCCGTGCCAGGATTTTCTGCAGCAGATTGAATACCCGGATCTCGCCTGCGCCGGAGAGTCAGAGGGGACCGAGTTCATGACGGGTCCGCCGATGACCGTTTCGAACTACGAACAGCTGGAGCCATGGAACCTGACGGTGGACCAGTGTGTCGAGATGACCCTGGCCAACAGTAAAGTGATGAACAAACTGGGGGGGCTGGTGGTCTCCGCGCCCCAAGCTGCCAGTACGCTGTACGACCAAGCCCTGTTTGAAACGAACCCGTTTGGCAGTGTGGAAGCAGCCTTGAGTGCTTTCGATGCGCAGTGGAACAGTAGTTCATTCCTCACTCACAGCGAGCAACCCTTCTTCGGGGCGACGCAGTTTTTTGGTTCGCCTAAAACGGACGGTGCCAACATCAACATGGCCTTGTCGAAACAGACCGCCTCGGGTGCTTCATTTAGTATGGGCAGCAGGACGAGCTATCAGAGACAGGGAATACAACCACCATTTGCTCCCTCGCGAAGAAGTTGGACGGTCGAAAAAACATTCGAAGTACGACAGCCGCTGTTGCGTAACCGGGGGACGCAGGTCAACCGGATTGCCGGCCCGAATGCAACGCCTGGCAATTATAACGGGGTGCTGATTTCGCGAATCCGCAGCGATATCTCTTTGGCCGATTTTGAGGCTTCGGTACGCGACCTGGTCCGTGATGTTGTCAACAACTATTGGCTGCTCTACTTTGGTTACCGTGACCTGGATACGGCGATCTTGGCACGTAATGCGGCCCGCGATACGTGGGCGAACCGTAAACTGCGGTTGGATAACGGAGTGGGCCGTCCCGATGATGAGGCGCAGGCCCGCCAACAGTATTACCGATTCGATCAATTGGCCCAAACGGCCTTGGTCGGTCTCCCGCAGGGAAGACCGGGCGTCCTGGGCGCTGAGCGAGAATTGCGGCGCTTGATGGGCTTGCCGGTCTACGATGGCCGAGTGATTCGACCGATTACTGAACCGATCACGGCGCCGGTCGCCTTCAGCTGGGAAGATTCGCAGGTTCAGACACTTGGACGTCGTGTTGAGGTCCGACGACAGAAATGGCAGGTCCGCCAGAGAGAATTGGAGCTGATCGCTGCCAAGCAGCTCTATAAATGGCGATTTGACTTTGTCGGTAATTACAGCTTCAACGGGTTTAGTCAGTACCAGTGGATGGGTAGCTCATTCCCTTCGCCTCCTACGATCACCAATCCAGGGTATCCCAGCGCTTGGAACAATGTTTGGTCCAATCATCTAGCGAACTGGAATCTCGGCGTTGAGTTGAGTGGCGCTCTGGGTAATCGCCAGGGTCATCTGGCGATTCGCAACGCCGAATTGAATTTAACGAGAGAGCGAGCTTTGCTCCAAGAACAGCAGCGGCAACTGCTGCACGACTTGGGGAGTGCCTTCAGCGAAGTGGACCGCGCGTTTGAGGCGATGCGAGTCAGTTTCAATCAGCGCGTGGCCGTGCAGGCCGAATTGGAGCCGAAGCAGAAGCGGGTCGAGGAGGGGCAGGACCAGGTTTTCTTCCTGCTCGATGCCCAACAGCGGGCTGCCACGGCTGAGAGCGACGTGCATCGTTCGATCTCTGATTACAACCGGGCTCTGATGCAGTATGCCTACACGACCGGATCGCTCCTTTCGCGGTACAACATCTACCTGACCGAGGGCCCCTGGTGCGAGGATGCTCAGCGTCAGGCGGAAATCAACGCCACGCGACTGCGGAGTGGCAAACTGAATACCGAGTGGCTCGATACCTGCCCAGTCAGCTATGGACCGTACGAGCAGCTGCTGCCCGGGCCGGCGGCCTTGTCGATCGACGATCCGAGTCCTGTCGCCGATCCCGAAATCCCCTTGTTGCTGGAAGAGGGGAAGGACTGAACGAACAGAAGAAGCCAGAAACCTCGGGTGCGGACATTGCTCGGATGTCCGCACCTCTCTTCTGTTATTTCGGCGCTTCAGTCAGCGGCAACGGATCGTTCATTTCCACCTGTAGCCGTTCGAGTCGCGACCGCAGGTCTGCGATTCTCGCCTGTTGATCTGGCTGGTCGATCAAATCGCGCTCTTCCCACGGATCACTCGCCAGATCAAAGAGCCGCATCTTGTCGATTTGTGGGTAAACAATCAGCTTGTGACCGTCGTGGGTGATCATCCGTTGATGGTTGGTGTAGGCGCCGTAAATCGATTCGTAATGGGACGTTACCTCGCCGCGGATCAAGGGCAACAAGCTTTTGAAATCGACCCCCTCCCGCGACGTTCCGGCCAACTGCAAGGTGGTCGGCATGACGTCCTGCAGGTAGATGGGGGTTCTTAATTTTTCACCCGGATCGATACCGGGACCGGTCATGAAGAAGGGAACACGGACGCTATGATCGTACATATTCTGTTTCCCCATCAGGCCGTGATGGCCGACCGCCAGCCCATGATCGGCCGTGAAGAAAACGTATGTTTGGTCCGCCTGGCCGCTTTTCTTTAAGGTCTTCAGGATTCGACCTATCTGGTCGTCCAGATGTTGGATGATGGCGTAGTACTCCTGGCGGTTCACCTTGACGTTGTAGGGTGTGCGAGGGAACGGCGCCAGGACCTCGTCACGGATCTTGTTGCAGCCAATCTCATCCGGGTACTCGGCGACGAATGGCTTGGGAAGCGAGATCTTCTCCACAGGGTAAGCGTCGACATAGGACTTGGGAGATTGACGGGGATCGTGGGGCGCATTGAAGGCGATGTACATGAAAAAGGGTTGGGGGGAGTCAGCGGCCATGCTGAGGAAATCGATTGCGTCATCGGCCACGATTTCACTCCAGTGTTTGCCTCCCTTCCAGAAGCCCTCCTTTGTCTTGTCCCAGGGTAGCCAGTTTTTGTCCTCTTCGGATTTGGGACGGTGATAGCCGGACTCGGTCTGGTTCGGCATGCCGGGCCGAATGTTGCGGACCGTGTTGAAAATCTTTTTGGCGTCGACCGGTAAATGCCATTTGCCCGTCATGTAGGTGTGGTAGCCTGCCTGTTCCAGTCGTTGGGACCAGAATTTTTTATCTGTTATCCACTCTTGTCTCTGCTGTTTTTTCAAGCCGTTGGCACGCCACAGGAACGTGCCCGTGTTGAGCATCGTTCGACTCGAGACGCAAACGGCGCCAGTCCAAGCACCCATGTTGTAGGTGTGGGTGAACGTGATGCCCTGACGCGCCAGCTCATCCAAGTGGGGTGTACGAACCTCATCGTTGCCCGAGCTTCCTACGCAATCAAAGGCCAGATCGTCAGCGAAGATAAACAGGAAGTTCGGTTGTTTCGGTTCGGGATCACCGGCAAACGCCCAAGGCGCGGGAGCCGCCGCGGTAACACTCAAAAACAACAGGACGTGACAGGCGCGGAAAATCATGATTCAATCTCGTGGGGTTGGGTTGGCGAGTCGCTTGGGAGGCTGGACGGAAGCCAGAAGGTGAAGGTGCAACCTTGGCCCAAGCCGTCGTTCTGAATGATTAGTTTACCGCCTAACTCGCGAATAATACAGCGAGCTAAAAAGAGATCGATCGTCAATCCGTCCATCGAGCGGTAATGTTCCTGTTCGTCAGGAACCAGCTGTTTGATAATCTCAGGTTGGAGTTCGCTCAGGTTGCCGTCGCGACCCGTTGCAATCGTACAAAAAACCTTCTCTTCATCTCGACAGAGCGCGATTTCAATGCGCGCCTTGTCATCATGGTAATGATTCGCGTTTTCCAACAGGTCCATGATCGCTTGGTTCAGGCGTTCCGGGTCAGCGGATATCCAGAAGACTCCCTGCGTTGGATGCAGCACGACCCGCTGGTCTAGCAAATCCGTTTCTTTCGCGAAACTGCGAACCAGTTCAGCCAAGGTCTCCTGCAGGTCTAATGACTCGATCCGGATATCTGCTTTTTCCTGGTTGAATCTGGAAACTTCCAACAAGTCATCCATCAAACCGGTCATCTGCCGAGACTGACGGTCGATAATTTCAAAAATTTCTGTGAGTGAATCGGGCAGATCCCCGGTCTCCTGAGCGTAATAGATTGCGTGGTAGATTGCCGTCATCGGGTTTCGCAGTTCATGGGACAACATCGCCATGAACAGGTCGCGCTGCTCGACTTCGTCTGCCGATTTGATTTCCGCCAGCTTGATCTGGTCAATCTCTGCGATGGTGCCTGTCCTGCGCAACAAGTTGCCCTGTTCATCGAATTGGGAGTGCGTCGCCGCCTGCATCCAGCGGTAGCCCGTGTTGGTCAAGGCACGGAACTGGACCGTGTGGTCCGTTTTCTCCTCCTCGATCAAGCGGCGAATTTCCAGGATCTTTGGGTAGTCGTGGGGATGGATGCGGGAGTCGAATTTCCGAATCGAATTGTCAAGACTGCCCGGTCTGAGTCCCCATAGTTGTTCGATGTAGTCAGTAAAGAACCAGTCTGGCCGTTCGGGGTCCGTTTCCCAAATACCAATCTGGGAAGCGCGGACGGCCATGTCGAGTCGCTGTTTGGCCCGTTCCAGTTCGCGCTGGGACGATTTGATCGACGTGATATCAAACGAGACGACGAACAGCCCTTGTACGCGTCCGTCCTGGGCGACGTCCGGCACGCAGTGGACCTGGATCGCCAGTTGGCGACCATCGGCTGTGCGGGTCATGTTTTCATACTGATTGGGCTCGCCCGCCAAAGCTTGACGCAAGTGCGGTTCGGCGACTTGGAACGTTTCGGGCCCGATAAATTCTTCGATCGACATCCCCGTCACTTGGTCGGCATCGAAACCGAAATGTTTCAGTCCACCTTGGCCTGCAAATTTGATGATCAATTCCTCGTCAATCCAAAATAGGCAGGCCGTTACATTATCGAAGATTCGCAGCAGATTGTTCGAACGTTCCTTGAGGTTGGTGACTTCCTGGGAATACAGGTAAAAACCGATCACATTACCCTTGGAATCAAAATCCGGCTGGTACTTGTTCTGCAGGTAACGTTTGCGGCCTTGAGTGTGGACTTCCTGCTCCCGTTGCACGACAGACACCTGTAAAGCCTGTAACGCGTCGGTTCGAGATACGGCTAGGTTGTCCGCGTCCCTACTCTCATCGATACGTTGGCCGATCTGTTCCGATTTTTGCAGATTCCAGAACTCTGCAAACGGCTGGTTGAAGTACCGATAGACCCACTGGTCGTCAATGTAACAAACCAGCATGTTGGCCTGGTCCAGTACTTTAGTGATGTCCTGATTCAACCAGAAGTCGGATTCTTTCGTGCTTGTTGGCTGGTCTTTGATGGGAACGTTCTCTTAGATTTGGATCTGGTTGTCAAAAGGCCTGGCCGGGGCTAATCGGGAGGGTGGTAGCCAACCGGTGAAACACGCTCCAACTGAAACTCCTTGCGACAAAGAGCCTCGTAGTGCGTGCCGACGTCGACCTGCTTGCCGGTCCAGACACGGTTTCCCTCTTCATCCAACCTGGCATTCATGGTTGCTTTTCTACCGGTGCGGCAAATGGTCTTGATCTCCATCAATTCGTCGGCCCATGCCAGTAGATACTTGCTCCCGTCAAACGGCTCCCCTCGAAAGTCGGTTCGAATGCCATAGCATAAAACGGGAACCGAAAGACGGTCGGTCACAAGGGTCAATTGCAGAACCTGTTTGCTCGTCAGGAACTGAGCCTCGTCGACCAGGATGCAGTCCACCTTTTCCTGCTCCTGTTCACTGCGGATTTCCAGCCAAAGGTCGTCCTCTTCGGTGAAAGTCTTGGCGGAACGATCCAGTCCGATTCTCGAGGAAATCTGGCCAACGCCATTGCGACTGTCCAGTTTGGGGGTGAATAGCAAAACGCGCATGCCTCGCTCTTCGTAATTGTGAGCGGACTGCAGGAGCGTCGTGCTTTTGCCGGCGTTCATCGCCGAATAGTAGAAATAGAGTTTAGCCATGAAGGGTTGGTCTTCCAAAAACGGACTGCAGCAAGCTTCGATCCTAACCGATTTTTGCCAGTATTACATTTCCTCGGCTCGATAAAAGTAATTGGAAACGACCCCGTTCAGGTCCCAGAGGCTGAGTGCGAGTCCAACAATGCAGAGAGCCAGCCCAACGGTGGCCATCGTTTTTTTTGTCGAAGATAGCCCCCAAAACCCCATCAGCATTCCCAGGATGGCGTTAATCATCGAGAACGGGGTCAGGGCCGCACCGACGATTGACCAGATGCCCAAGACCAAGGCGCCTACGGAACCTCCCACCGCAGCCAGGTTTTGGAAGTTCACGGGCAGAGGGATCGGGTTGTTGAAGATCTCGGTAACTTCCAGCGGTTCGACCTGAAGCGTTGCCTCCACCGGCTCGGCGCTGGCATTGGCGGCCCAATCCGTTTCAGACGGACCGTCTCGCCCACCTGCGGATCCTGCCAACTGATCCAGATCATCACTCTCGTCGGAAGTATCGGGGTATTTGGAATTCACTGGTTCTTTACCTCGCCCTGAATTCTAACGTAGATCATGCCAAATCCAACGATCTAATTCCCGTATTGCGGGGCCGCCGGGGAAGCCAGCAATCCGGCAGGGTTCTGCACGAATTGGCGACCTGCGAATTCGATTGGTCGGTGCCAGTTTTTCATGTCTCTTGAGGAATGTCCGAGGGCGGTAGACCATACGTGTCATTCGTCACAGATAGCTTATAATTGCGCCCCGACCGTCTACCTCGGCGGAGTGGATTCCCATGTGGCGTTTTCCTGGGGCTTGCGGTCCGAGGCGTGAGACGGTCTTTGAGGATAGATAGGGAGGTTTCGTTGACAGGCAGCCAGATGCAACCGGAACGTGTATTCCTGGAGCTCGAACGACCGCCGCTCGTTTCCGCCATTGAGTGGCTGGTCGAAACGTTTGGTCAAACGGGCGCGCTGGATCTGTCCCATCTTTTGGTCGTGTTGCCCGGAAGTCGTTCGATGAACCGGTTGCTGCAACTGCTGGTTGCCGAGTCAGACCGACGAGGCCAAGTTTTGACTCCGCCGACGTTGACCACGATCGGTCAGCTGCCTGAATTTCTTTATACTGCGCAAAAGCGGTTTGCGTCTGAGCTGGCGGTACAAATTGCCTGGTGTCATGCTTTGCAAAACGCGCCCCAACGGGAAATTGAGCAACTGGTTGGGGCAGGTCGAAGGGCTGGTTTGGATGAATGGCAACCTCTGGCGGCTCAGCTGGCAGGCTTGCACCGGCGTTTGGCTAACGATGCTTTGAGCTTTGCCAGTGTGGCTCGAAAGGTGAGAGACCTGCAGGAGCCGGGGGAACTCAAGCGATGGGAAGCACTCGAAGCGATCCAAGGCCGGTACTATGACCTGTTGGATGAAGTCGACCTATGGGACCAACAAACGGCCAGGACGGTGGCCATTGAGCGTCGCGAATGCCGGACTGAACGGCAGGTCGTGATGTTGGGGACGGCCGACCTGAACCGCTGTGTTCGAGAGATGCTCGCGCAGTTAGAAGTGCCTCCTAAGATCTTGGTGGCTGCACCTTCGACCTGGTCAGATCGGTTCGGTCCGTACGGCGGCTTGTTGACCGACCGATGGCTTGATTGCCCAATCGATATTCCTGATTCTAGGATTCGAATCGTCGATCAACCTGAGGACCAGGCGTTTGCCGTCGGTCAATATCTTAGCCAATTGGAAGAACGGTTTTCACCTGATCAGATAACGGTAGGTGTTCCCGATCAAGCGGTCATTCCCCAGATCGAGCGGACCTTCAATGTTCTCAAAATTCGGCATCGTAATTTGCGCGGTAAGCCGCTTTCGCAGGCAGGCCCGGTCCGGCTCTTGCTGACCGTGCGGGACTATCTCGAATCGGCTTCCTACGATTCGTTTGCGACCCTGGTACGTCAGCCGGATCTGTTTGCTTGGCTCAGTTTAAATGTTGAGAGTGAGAGTTGGCTGCCTGCCCTCGATCGATTTCAGAATGAAAATTTGCCCGATGAGATTCCGGTTCGAGGAGAATATCCGTTTGGCGACCCGCAACGCATTGGTAGCCGTTTTGTCGAGGGTGATGAAAAGTCCCGCGAGCGGGCGGAACGGCAGGCGTCCGCGGCTCATACGTTAAACCAGGTGCACCACCAATTAGCTGAGCTGCTCGCTCCCCTGATAGGGCAGCCACGCCCCTTGGCGGAATGGAGGGAACCCTGGGGTAACCTTCTGCTTCAGGTCTACGGCGAACGTGAGATGGAGAAACAGGATCGGGAAGATCTTCAGACGCTTCGCGCCTGCCGTAGCCTTTACGACGCCTTAGCGGACAAAGAGCAGGTACCTGAGACATGGCAAACGCAGGTTTCGGCTACACAGGCTTTGGAGTGGGCAGTGCGTACGGCCAGCGAGGGCACGGTCGCTCCGCCCGCAGACCCTCTGGCCGTCGAGTTAGTCGGCTGGCTCGATCTCCCACTCGACGATGCACCGGTGATGATCGTCACTGGGATGAACGATGAGTATGTTCCGGCTTCGGAAAATGGTCACCTTTTTCTTCCTAACTCCCTGTGTGAACAGCTGGGGATACTCGACAATAACCGCCGCTCTGCGCGGGATGCCTATGCCTTGAATATCATTCAAAAAGTTCGCGAGCACTGCCTGCTGGTGGTCGGCCGGCGGGATCAGGAAGGAGAACCGCAGAAACCGAGTCGGCTGCTGTTTGCGTCTGATCCGCGAACCGTCGCGCGCAGGGCGAGCGCTTTCTTTGGCTATAGCGGCAAGGCGGATGCCCGGTACTGGTTGGGCGACCCGGCCGATTGTTCGGATGTGCAGCAGTTTTCCCTGCCTCGTCCCGAGAAGGGGATTTCCCTGGACAACATGACGGTAACCTCGTTCCGAGAGTACATCCAATGTCCCTACCGTTTTTACCTGTCTCGCGTGATGCGGCTCGAATCGGTCAACGATGCTTTGCGAGAACTCGATGCCCGAGCCTTCGGGACATTGACGCACGACGTCCTGGAAGAATTCGGTAATAGTCCCTGTCGGGATTCGATCGATGCGGAGGAGATTACGGCCTTTCTCTCTTCAGCACTCGATAAATGGCAGAATATCCGATACCGCGGCTCACGATTGCCGGCCGTTCGTATTCAGGTCGAGCAGTTGCGGTATCGGTTTGAGAGGTTTGCGGAGTTGCAGGCAGAACGGGCTCGTCAAGGTTGGCGGATTGTGGCGGTGGAGCAATACCGCGAACATGAACTGTGGGTCAACGAACAGCCGTTTACAATCCGGGGGACCATTGACCGTATCGATGTCAATGACCGTCTTGATGGAAAGGTTGCCATCTGGGACTACAAGACGTCGGATGCTGGAAAATCACCCGCTGCGGCTCACTATTCATCGGAACATGGTTGGGTGGATTTGCAATTGCCCCTTTATCGCCACTTGGCCAGCCAGATCGAATCACTGCAGGGCTACGACCTCAGCGTCCCCAGCCTGGGCTACATTAAATTGCCCAAGTCCGTTAAAGAGACCAAGTTTGAAACGGCCGATTGGGACGCAGACCAGTTGGCCGATGCCGACCGTCAGGCGGAACAGGTAATCCGTTCGCTTCAACAAGGCGTTTTTTGGCCGCCCGTAACGCCCCCGCCCCGTTACTCGGAAGCTTGGGCAGCGATCTGCCAGGACCGAACCTTCGAAAAATGGCCGCTATTGAACTCCGGGGAGGCGTCGGCATGAACTCTGGCCTCCGCAACACTTTTTCTAACGATGTCATCCGCGCTTCAGCGGGCACGGGTAAGACGTACCGGTTGTCGAACCGGTACTTACAGCTCCTGGCCGCAGGTGTCCCTTGTGAGAACATTTTGGCAACGACCTTTACGCGTAAAGGCGCGGGGGAAATTCTTGATCGGATCATTCAGCGGTTGGCTGAGGCAGCGTTGGATAAGACGGCGGCCGAGACATTGGCCAAGGCTCTGGGAGTGGAATTCGATACCTCCCGTGCCCAGTCCATGCTCGCTGGTCTGATGGTTAATCTGCACCGACTCCAGATCGGAACATTGGACGGTTTTTTCAGTCGAATTGCCAAGTCCTTCAGCTTGGAATTGGCTTTGCCGAGCGATTGGACCATCGTCCAGGAGCAGGAGATGGATCTGTTGCGTGATCGGGCAATCCAACAAGTTTTGCGAGAAGACTCTGTCCTGCAGTTGGTGCGACTGATGAATAAGGGAGAGGCCCAGCGGCGCGTCTCGGAGCTGATCCGTTTGACGGTTCGCGCGCTCTACCATGTTTATCTCGACTCGGAGCCTACCGCTTGGAACCAGATTCCCCTTTGTAAAACCTACCTGGGGGAAGAGGAACTGGATCAGATCGTTCGGCAGCTGGAGGGTTTGGAATCGCTCGACTTTCCCCACAGTAGGCAGAAATCGCAGCTACAGAAAGAGATTGCCTACGTGGTCAACCGGGACTGGGACGGGTTGGTCCAATCGAAGATGTTTGCCAGCGTGGTCAGCGGAGAATGTTCGTATTACAAACCGTTGCCGCCCGAGTTGGTCGCGTTGTATGCCTGCTTGGTTCCCCATTGTCGCGCTTACGTGGTCTCACGTTTGATCCAGCAGAATGTCTCTACGTTTGAGCTATTGCAAGAGTACTCGCGCTGTTTTGAACAATTGAAGACGGTCGAGGGACAACTCCGTTTTGACGACATTACTCAGCGTTTGGTGCGGTACGTTGCCGCGCGTGAGATGCGGTCGATGGCTTTTCGGATGGATCACCGAATTCACCACCTGTTGCTGGATGAATTTCAGGATACGTCCCCCTCCCAGTGGGCCGTGATCAAACCGTTTGCACTCCGCGCCGCAGAGGCGGGTGACGATCGTTCCTTTTTCTGTGTGGGTGATACGAAGCAAGCTATTTTTGGATGGCGTGGTGGGTTGGCAGAAATTTTTGATGTCGTGACAGGTGAATTGAAAAACGTCAACGACAAGGAAAAACTCTCGGTCAGTTACCGCTCATCACCCATTGTGATCGAGATGGTGAACTCCGTATTCAGTCAATTAGGGGAACTCGAATTCAAAAAGCCGCAGGTCCAATCGGCGGTGCGGCAGTGGCAGGATCGCTTTGAAACCCACAAGACGGCAAAGCAGGAGTTGAGTGGGTATGTCACGATGGAGTATGCCTCGGATGCGGAAGGCGCAGAGAACAGGTGGGAAAAAGCTGCCCAGCGAAATGAGAACGTCATTCTTCGTACGGTGGAGTTGATTTCCGAGTTGGCCAGTCGCCATGCGGGGGACGAGGAGCTGACGATCGGTGTACTGGTGCGCAAGAATGAGACTGTCGGCCAATTAATCTTCGGGTTACAGCAAGCCGGTATTCCGGCGAGTGAAGAGGGAGGGAATCCCTTGACCGATTCGGCCGCTGTCGATTTGATTTTGTCGGCCATTCAGCTCATTGATCACCCGAGTGATTCGATCGCGAGATACCATGTCTCCCACAGTCCCTTGGCGACGAGGTTCGGCTTGGAACCGGAGGTTCCTGCTAACCAAACAACAAATGCCGAGGCAGCTGTCTTGTCGGCCAACCCTTTGCGAGCGTCCCTCCTGTCGCGGGGTTATGGGCCCACGGTTGAGTCGTTCGCGGTCGATCTGTTCGATAGGTGTACACGTCGTGAGTTGATGCGTTTGCAGCAACTGGTACAAGAAGCTTTCAATTACGATGATCAGGTTAGTGGTGAGCGCTCGCGCACGCGGGCAGACCAGTTTGTGGCCTATATGCGAAACGAGTTTCGAGCGCAGGACCGGTCGAGTGCAAAGATCCGAGTGATGACCGTCCACCAGTCAAAAGGCTTGGAGTTTGACATCGTTGTGCTGCCTTTTCAGTCATCGCGGCAAGGCTGGTTGACCCACCGGCCTGATGTCGTAGTCGACCGCCCATCTCCGACCGAACCGGTTTCGACCGCATGCCGCTGGGTCAGTGAAAACGAACGTGAATATCTCGCGGAACCGTTTCCGTCAATGTTCGAGCAGGAACGCGAGGGAGAAGTTCGTGAAAGTCTCTCGGTTCTGTATGTCGCATTGACCCGCGCTGTCCGTGCCGTTCATATGATCGTCTCTCGAAATGCCAAGCCGAACGATGCTTCGGACGAAGGCGTCTTGCTTTCCACACTTGGTGCAAGTGGAGGCCAGGGGGCGGCTGGGGCTGATCTGATTTACGAACAGGGAGAATCCCAATGGTACGAAGAGATCGGCGAACAGGAATCAGTAAGTTCTACGTCGGAAGTGGAGCTGAATGATTTTTACTTACCGCGTGATGCCTCTTTGTCAACGGTCTCGCTCGACCAGCGTATTTGCTCGGGACGCGGTTTGGCGCGGACCACTCCGTCCAGCCTGGAAGGGGGAAGTTGTGTTCGCTTGAAGTCGATTTTCTCGGTTCGAGATCAACAAAAGGCCTTGCTTCACGGTTCCCTGATTCATGGCTGTTTCGAGCAGGTTTTCTGGCTGGAGGATTTTGAAGTTGACCGACAGGCGTTGCTTGAACGGGCCAAAAGGGCGGATCCATCGTCCGAGGCCCGTAGCAAGGCCGTTCTTGATTTTGAGCAGATGCTGGAAGCGGACGCGGTTCAAGAGCTACTCTCTCGCGAGCGTTATCAGCAGAAGTTTCTACCGCAATGCCTGCAGGATCAGTCTGTGGCTACCGATGCCATTCGTCTGGAGGTTCAGAATGAGAGGCCATTTGCTGTTTTCCTCGATGGACAGCTGGTTCAAGGAGTCATCGATCGGCTGGTTCTCATATATGAAGGTGCTGATCTGCTTGCTGCGGACCTGATCGATTTTAAGACTGATCGTGTGGCTGAGGGCGGGCTGGTGCAACGCGTCGAGTATTATCGACCGCAGTTGAACGCTTATCGGATGGCGGTCAGCCAGTTCTGTCGTCTACCCATCGAACGGGTGACGGCCCGACTTTTGTTTGTCGCCGCCAACCGGCGGTTCGATCTCGAGTTCCGTGAGGAGGAGACAGCCGTCTGGCCAGGCGATCTGCCTGATGTCCTTGACCCATCTCTCGGTTTTCCCGTGGACAGTAACGTTCCAGCAAAGTCAACGCAGGCTGCGCCCGTAAACGACGGGAGGCGGACCACTGAAAACAAAGCCGATTCGTCGGGTCAAAAGAAGCTCTGGGATGACGACTGAGTTGTGCTGAGAATTTAGCGGTGCTGTTTACTACCCTGCGGCTCACTCGCCCGAATCGCCTTGGATTGGAAAATTTCCATGATCCGCTGCGGCGAAAATAGCCAGGTAGAACAACTTGCCCGCGGCAGCGATCTTGGGGTAGTTGATCTTGTCGGTGGTGTCCGATGGTTGGTGATAATCTGGATGGAAGCCACCAAACAGGAATGCAACCGGAACGCCCTTTTCATAAAAGTTGATCTGGTCACTTCGATTCCAAACAGACTCCATGTCGAGCTCGAACTGGAAACCGACATGGCGATTGGCCTTCAGGATCAGGTTGTGCAGTTCGGTATCACCGCGCTGGCTCCCTACGAGATGAATATGCCCTTCATTGTCGGCATCTGTGTCCCCCGTCCCTTGGTCTTCGTTGCGACCCACCATGTCGATGTTGAACATGCAGGTCATCTTGTCGAGTGGCAAAATCGGGTGATCGGTGTAGTACCTCGATCCGATAAGGCCGACCTCCTCGGCTGTAAACCAAATAAATAGAACACTCCTTTTCGGTTTTAACGGGTTGAGAGACAGCGCCCGAGCGATGCTCAGCACAGCCGTGGAACCAGAGCCATTGTCATCGGCACCCGGGTAGATGGTGCCGCCTCGAGTGCCCAGGTGATCGAGGTGCGCGCCGATCACAATGTATTCGTCTTTGAGTTGCGGGTCGGAGCCCTCCAATAGGCCAACCACGTTGGGGGCCGCAGCTTTCTCCTCTCGAATCCTCATGCGGATGGTCACTGGCACTGGTATTTCTGTTACAGCTGCTGTGAATGGTTCAGTTACGTTCAGCGCTTTAGCCAGATCGATGGCGGCGGTTTTCCGAATGGTCCCTGTCACCGGGTTGTCGCGCCGTTGTCGACCGGGAAAAATCGTTTCTGAGCGGGATGTCGGTTGCCCCTCGATAACACGCAAGGTAGCCGCCGGACGGTTGGCAGCGATTAACCGGGGAGCTTGATTCAACGCTTCTGCGTCTGCACTAAAGAGGACGATCTTGTCACGAAGGTTGATGGTTTCCGGCAGGCTGGGATTCGCGCCAGTAAAACGGAGTAAGACGATTTCTCCGGTGACGGTAGCTTGATTGTTGTACGTTTCAAAACCAAGATTCCCCTCGCCACGTAGTTGAAAGCCATCTGGACCTTCGATCAGGCATTCTTTGATCTCTGGAAAACGGCGAGTGATCGGCATCATTTGAAAGTAAGTATCCCCGTCAGCCACGGCTTTCAGATCGAACTCGGCAAGTTTGCCGGCAATCCAGTGCGCCGCTTTGAGATACCCGGCTTGACCAGTGCCCCTTCCTTCAAATCGTGGATCGGCCAAGGTCGTTAGCCAGTTGCGAGCTTGCTCTGCTGTGATCGATCTAAAACCGACCGCCAAATCATTCGGACAGGGTGTGATCGACTGGTATTGGGCTAGAATGGGTGTGGGTGTGAGCAGGACAAATGGCAGGTAGCACAGCAGAGCGAATTTTAAGCGGTGGCGTTGAGGCATCGGAACTCCTGGAGTTGGCCTGTGTTTTCGCGAGGGTGGCGATACGATCTGCCCACGTTGTGCGAGTCGCTTAGTGCGTCAATTTTTCCCACATGGGTCGATGCGTATTCTAACGCAGCTTTTGGTGCAAACCATGCCTGCAGTGTCGGCTCCGCGCATGCGAGAGCCATTTGGCCAAGTCTTGGCCAGAAGATTATTCTGCTTTCCTCAACCGTTTCCCGGCATTTTACAGCTTAATCCACCGGCTGCCGGCAAATAAACGTGCCGGGCATAATCCATCAACATCCGGTCGGAACTGAATCGCCAGGCGAGCGTATGAATCGAATGCACCATGCGACGTATCCACGCTCGGGGCAAGCCGTCGATATCTCGATGGTAGAACATCGGGGCCACTTCCTTTTCCAACACCTGATAGAGAGACTCGGCATCGCGCTGATCGGAAATCGTATCGACAGCATGATGGGTACCGTTGCCAATGGCAAAGCCGTTCTCGCCGTCAAAAGCTTCGGCCCACCAGCCGTCCAAGATTGACAGGTTCAAGCCGCCGTTCAAAACGACTTTTTGCCCGCTGGTCCCCGAAGCCTCCAGGGGTCTTCGTGGATTGTTAAGCCAGACGTCCACGCCCTGGACCAAGTGCCGACAGAGATTGACATCGTAATCTTCCACGAACACGACCCGGTTCTTCAGGGCAGGGTCATTTCGCAGGTTGGCGATTGTTCGAATGTAATCTTTGCCCGGCTGATCTTTTGGGTGTGCTTTGCCTGCAAACACAATCTGGATCGGTCGATGCGGATCATTCATGAGCGACTTAATCCGTTCGATATCGTGAAAAATGAGATTGGCTCGCTTGTAAGTGGCAAAACGTCGAGCAAAGCCGATGGTCAGGATTTCCGGGTCCAGCACGGTTCTCGCAAAATCGACAGCTTCTGCGTCTTCACCTCGGTGGATGGATTGCTCAGCCAGTCGGCGGCGTATGAAGGAGATCATGCGTGCTTTGAGCGTGTTATGGGTTTCCCATAATTCGCCCGGATCGACTTCGAGGATACCGTTCCAGACTGAAGGTTCACCTAAGTGGTCGACCCAATCGACCGGGAAATGTTTATTGTAAAGCGTTCGCATTTGGTTGGCTAACCAAGTCTGTGAGTGGACCCCGTTGGTAATGTGGCCGATTGGAACGTCTTCTTCCAAACGAGCCGGCCAGAGGGATGACCACATGCGACGCGATACAGAGCCATGTAACTGGCTGACCGCGTTGGCGGTTCGGGACAGTTTCAGGCCGAGGACCGTCATGCAAAACAGTTCGGTTGAGTTGGCGGTGTCGACCTGCCCCAGTTCGAGTAGTCCCGCAGGTGTTAACCCAAGATCCTTGCGAAGGGGGCCCAGATGTTCTTCGACCAGTTCAGCGGTAAATCGGTCGTGACCTGCCGGTACCGGGGTGTGGGTAGTGAAAGCTGTTTGCATTGACACTTCACGCACTGCATCCTCAAACGTCAAACCGTCACTTTCCATCCGATAGCGGATGACTTCGAGTGGTGCGAACGCACTGTGGCCTTCATTCAGGTGGTAGACACCCGGGCTGATCCCGATGGCAGCCAGTGCTTTGACTCCGCCGATTCCGAGAACGAGTTCTTGCCGAATCCGGGTCCTCTCATCACCTCCATAAAGTCGGCTGGTAAGCTGTTGGTCTTCAGGGTTATTCCCGTCCACGTTGCTGTCTAATAGGTAAAGGGGGACCCGCCCAACTTGAACTTCCCATACCTTGATTTTGATGACGCCTTTCATGGTTTCAATATCGATCAGGACGGGCTCACCATCTCGGTCCATTGCTGGTCGGATGGGTAGCTGTTCTACCTTTGTGTCGTCATACGCCTCATTTTGAAATCCGTCACAATCGAGTTTTTGACGGAAGTAACCTTGCGCATAAAACAAGCCAACAGCGACTAAGGGAACACCCAGATTACTGGCACTCTTAACGTGGTCACCCGACAACACTCCCAGGCCGCCGGAATAA
>JAYZCF010000125.1:0-5395 GCA_036338455.1 Planctomycetota bacterium | reverse complement strand
AGCGACATCGCCGGGACGCGCTGTCATTACAATTCGCGGTATCCTGTTATTCATGACGGTGACGGCCCTGGTCCTAGCATCTCTACAGGTGATGATCCTCACAAATCGTGGTCGCCCCATCTGGTGGTTCGCCAGCATCGGCTCGGGCATCACTCTGCTATTCTCGTTCTTATTCATGGTGCCGGCCGTCGGGCGGCTGATGCGCGAGCGAGGCTTCTGGTTGTGGGCCTGCCTCTGGCCGGCGGCCCTGATCTTGATGACGAACATCATCTTCCTGGCTATTTGGACCGAAGGGTTTCGCCGGCCCCTGGATGGTCTCGTGCTGGATGAGGTTCTCCTCCTGGAGGCCGTCACGGTCTCTTTTGCCCTGGCGATCGTGACCTGGCTGGGAGCTTTGAGATTGCTCGGTTTCCGAATCTGCCGGCCTTAGCCTGCCCAGTTCACGTGGATAAGGCTGAGCAAGGGAGCGTTTTACTGCTCGCTGGACGGATCCGTTTGCGGTGGTTGGCCTCCCTCGGCCCAAGATTTAAGCCTCTCTTTTTGTTCGTCCGACGGTTTCCGATCGGTCGTTAAACGCCAGGTGTTGTTGGGACGGGGTGCCAGCGTGACGGGCAAGCGAAGTAAGCGGCCCCCGCGGGCAACGAGGAAATCGACTTCATCCCCAACCTTGAATTTGTTGACCCAGGAGTCGACCGACCCGCTCACACGATAGTCGTTGATCGCCAGAATCTCGTCGTCCGGGTTCAGGCCCGCCTCGGTCGCTGGTGATTCGGCGACGACCGATGTCACGATGTTATCCGACGTCCTGGCACCGAGCCAAGGGATTTTGGAGACCGTCATTTCTGTCGTTTTAGAAGGTTTTTTCTGCTCTTTTCCCGGATCGGTTGGACGGGGACGGCCGGAGAAGTTCATGCCGAAATAGAGCAGTGCTTCGTCAAAATCGAGGTCATCCGTCCGGTCAACGGTTGCCGCAAAAAATGGATTGAGATCCTCGCCTGCTACTTCCGAGGCAACGGAGCGGAAGTCCGAGGGCAGGTAGCCCGTCTGCTCGTAACGTTCGAACATCAGGCGCATCACGTCATCCAGGCTTTTCTGGCCATCGGTCATCGAGCGGATCTTTGCATCCAGCAGGAACGCGACCACGGCTCCCTTACTGTAATAACTGATCCGAGTGTTGGAGGAATTCTCGTCGGGACGGTAGAACTTGATCCAGGTGTCGTACGACGATTCTTTGAGGCTCTGTTTCTTTCTGCCCGGAGTGCTTTGCACCGTCTGGATGTCCTGGGAGAGATTGGAAATCAGTTCGCGGGTTGAGATCAAGCCGGCCCGCGCCAGGGCGAGATTCTCGTAATAGCTTGTCACGCCTTCGGCAATCCAGAGCGACTTGAGGTAGACCTCGTTCTCGTAGTCGTAGGTGACCAGAGGGCGAGGCCGCAACCGGCGAACATTCCAGGTGTGAAAAAATTCATGGCTGGCCAATGAAAGCCAGCGCTTGTAACGACTCTTATCCCGGTAGCTCCATCGTCCGGTCATTACCAGGCAGCTGTTGTCATGTTCCAGGCCACCTCCCCCGTTGCCAATCACGTTCAGAAAATGATATTGCTGATAGGGGATCGTCCCCCATATTTCGTGGTGGGCGGCGACCAGCTTGGCCAGGTCCTTGGCAGCTTGTTCACCATCCCAATTCCCCTGTTCACCCACGTTGACCAAGACATGAGAGACCCCCGCGACTTGGAAGGGGTAGAACCTCAGATTACCGGCCACGATCGGGCTGTCCACGATCTCATCGTAATTATCGGCCGTGTAAACATTTGCTTTTTCACTTGATGGTCGTAACGCGGTTGCCGACCGTTGCCAATTTGGTGGCATTTTGAGCGTCACCTCATGCTTCGAATCCATTCGCTCGGGCACCGTCAGGAACGTGGGCGCGCCATTCAGTACAGCATACTCATGGTTGACGAAATTCGTTCGAACCGAGGCTTCTCTGCAATACAGACGGTAGTTGACGATGAACTCTTTCAAGCCCTTCGTGTTGACTTGCCAGCGGTTCTTGCGGACTTTTTCAATGGACAGCGGTTTTCCATCGACGGTTTCTGCCGTCAAGCTATCGATATTCCTCGCATACTCGCGCATCAAGTAGGAACCCGGCGTCCAAGCCGGTAGCATTAACTCGGATGTTTCGCCGGTAGCGGGGGCCCGCATGCGAACCTGGATGTAGTGGTTTTTGACATCGGCCAAATCGACTTCATAGGCAATCGTGGTTGCTGCGTCCTGTTTGGCATTTAAACCGTGGACGGCTCCCGTCTGGAACAGCAATAGCAGTAGGAAAAAGTAACGCGGGATTCGGTGCATGGTGTCAATCAAAGGCTGAGACAATCGGTCTTGGTGGATCCAAAAGACCCCGGGCCGCAAGAACGGCGACAGGTTGGACCCCTTCTATCATACCATGAGACCGCATTGCGTTTTCGGTAGGGTTGGATGGAATGGTCGTATGTTCCGGCAACCTGAGCGTTTTAATAGCCCTGGCCAGACAGACACTGCTCCAAATTTCCGTCGAACCGACAGAACGGTGAAGCTTGTTTCGTCACAACCGTTACGATCGGAGGACGCGGTTACAGGGTTTTGGAATGAATGGGTCTGAGATCGGGGCCTGAGATCGTTAGAGGAGGCGTTGCGTTCCCTGTTGGCTTGTAACCCTGAACCCGGATCGCCGAGCGTTGTTCTTTGCGCTCGTTCAGGTTTCTAAATCAGTTGCAGGGTCTGTTCTGCTTGTTCGCTCAAACGGGCCTGACGGTCGGCCATGGAAGGATCGAGCAATGACTCATCGTAGGAGGGGATGATCTCTTTCATTCGTTGATGTCCCTCTTCCGTTTCCAGGATGTCCGCGAAACAATCTCGAACAATTTCGAGAATAATGTTGGCAGATACCGAGGCGCCGGGCGATGCCCCCAGCAAGACAGACAGAGTCTTATCCCGATCGGAAAGCACTTCGGTGCCAAAATGGACGATCCCTGCGTCCCCATCTTCTTTCTTAATCGCCTGAACGCGAATTCCAGCATCGATCAATTCCCAATGCTCCGTTTGTGCGTCGGGATAAAAATTACGCAGCTCCGTCATGCGAGTTTTCATGCTTTGAGTGCCCTGCTGGATGAGATAGGTCACCAAGGGAATGTTGTGCAGTCCCACCTTGATCAGGGAGCCTAAATTGTCCCAACGTATCGAGGATGGCAAGTCAAAAATGCTTCCACCCTCGTGCAGGAATTTTGTTGTCCACGCAGCGTATGGACCAAACAGCACGGCTTTTTCGCCATCGATGATGCGCGTGTCGAGATGGGGTACGGCGAGCGTTGGCGCAGCTCCCGGAGACAAGCCGTAAACTTTGGCTGTGTGCCGCTCGACAATTTCGGGCTGGTGGCAGACGAGCCATTGCCCGCCAATGGGGAAACCGCCAAATCCTTTGCCTTCAGCAATGCCCGACTTCTGCAGCAGCGGTAGGCTCCCACCCCCTGCCCCAATGAAAACAAATTTTGCCGATTGCGTAAATGAACGCTGTTCTTGCAGGTCGCGAATTTCGACGTCCCATCCGTGCTTGGTTTTTGAGAGGTTCGTGACTCTGTGTTGGCAGGCAAAATTACAGTTTGGCTGGTCGCCTAGCCACTGGACCAATTGCCGTGCGATGGCACCGAAGTTCACATCGGTCCCGCGATCCATTTTGGTTGCTGCAATCGGGATGGATTCCCTGCCTGATAAGAGAAGAGGTGCCCAGTCGGCGATCGTTTCACGGTCCTCGGTATACACCATGCTTTCAAAAAAGTGGTGTTGGCTCATGCCCTTGAAGCGGGAGCGGAGAAAGTCAACCTGTTCTTGACCATACACAAAGGCGATATGCGGGACCGGATTGATGATCGTTTTCGGGTCCGAGATCATCCCCTGGCTGACGGCGTAGGCCCAAAAATACTTGGAGTGTTCGAATTCTTCAAAAATCGAGATTGCTTTGGCGACGTCCACTTCGCCGTCCGGTTTTCGGTTGGGCGTGTAGCTGACTTCGCAAATACCGGCATGCCCGGTTCCGGCGTTATTCCAGCCGTAGGAACTTTCCCGGGCCAACTCCTGGGTCACCTCGTAGAGCTGGATGGAGAGCTCTGGCTTCAACGATTTCAAGACGGCTCCCAGGGTGGCACTCATGATACCGCTGCCAATCAAAATGACATCTACATTTTCAACAGGCCGTTTTGCGTTCATAGGTAATCCATGGGAGGGGGCGGATCAGTGGCTTTGGGAGGAGCGCGCCAAGCGGCTCGGCTCGATTGGTTCCCCCGTCTGGCGGTCGTGGTCCCGTCGGGCGAGGGCTTTGGGGATCTCTTCGGTAAAAATTGGTTCCTTTCATTATGAACCGTTTTGACATCCCGACAATGAGGGAGTGGGCGGACGTAAACGGTGACAATGTGAGCCCCCTCCGGTTCATGGCCGTTTTCCATGCGTCCGCTCGGCTGGCTTGTTTGTTGGTTGCTCGTGGAAAACCTACCGACTCATGACTGTTGTGCGGGATGGGCAAGAAAAGGCGATTAATCAGGCAGGTCTGTTCCTGCTGCTGAGAGATGACCGATATGCAACTTGTCATCTCACTTCAAAGAATTGCTAGCATGCCCATGAACGATCTCAAGCCGCAATACCAAGATGTTATCTCCACTGTCAGTGAGCTGAGTCAAAGCCATCTAGCCCGATTGGCTCGTGTCTCCGCCGAGGAACCGGTCAGTCGGTCGTTCCTGATGCAGGATGATTTCTTTTATGGGGTGGAATTCCGGATTGATTCGTTCCGCGCCCTCTGGCTGATCGGATCCGATGTCATTGAAGTATTTGGTGGTGACCAACCGATCGATCTGATCTATTTGCCGACTGCTCCGGTCCGTCGCGCTGCTTGAGTCGAAGCACGACGTTCAGCGTGGGGCCAGCTTTCTCCGCGCACAAAAAAACCGTGGCCTGTGCTGGGCCACGGTTCAATGAGTTCGATTGGGATCCACCGAGGTTCGACTTCCCTATTTTTCGGCGGTGGCTTCCTTGTCGGCACCGGCATCTGCTTCGACTTCTTTGACCTTTTTCTTTTTCTTCATGGTGATCTTTTGAACCCGGACCTTGGGGATTCCCAGGACGGAATCGCCTTCTCTCCAGCGATCCGTGGCAGCCAGCCGCTCCAGGCGCTCTCCCCGGGTCAGCACGTTCCGCTGCTTGATGCCGCCTGCCTTGATTTTTAGACTCTTGTCAATGGTCATCGAAATTAACCTTGGATTTTGGGTACAGAACGCAGAATTATAAGGACGGAGCCTCTCTGCCACAAGGGCTAAAAACGGTTTTGGCCAATTGGGAGCGATGGGCGGACCTCGAAAAAACGTGTAAA
>JAYZCF010000124.1:0-6043 GCA_036338455.1 Planctomycetota bacterium | reverse complement strand
ACTGAAGCAGCTCCAAGCAGATATCGAAACAGCTGAATTTGAACAACTACAGTTACTGGAACGCCTCGGCGTTCCCTCCGCGGCCAGCCTTCCGCAAGATTCGATTGAGGATACGGCCAAACAGGTGGCGGGCCTTCGCCGATATCGTGAAATCCAACAAAAGATGGAGCGACTGAAACAGTCACGACGCGGCTTAGAGATTGACGTACAGGACATTGTTCACCAGCAAGCTCTGCCCGTTAGTAAACTGGTGATCCTCGGTGTCGTTTTTGTGCTCGGCACCGTTCTGGCAGGCTTCGGTTTCCTCGATTGGCTTCATGAGGGCCAGTACCTCGGCCAAGGACCTTCCCACACCGGATTTCTCCTTATGGTCATTGGCGCCGCCTGTGGATTCTTGGCCATCGGTATGAAACACCATTGGGAAAAAATGGCAAGAGAGGCACTGGAAGATTTTCGCCACCAGACAGACACCCTGCGCCAGCAATTGGCCCGCACCCAATCCGAGTGGGAAGTCATTCAAAAACAGTTCCCCGTCATTAACTTGGATATGAAAATAGAACTGGCCCACGCCGAGAGCCGACTGAGGAAACTCGAAGAAATGGCTCCTGCCGAGAACCGGCTCCGCTCGATCCAAGCAGAATTGCAAAGGAAAAAGTCCGAGGAAGCCTCCTGCCAAACCGAAATGGAAGCCGCCCAAGAGCGGTGGCAAACCGAGCTGCGTTTGGCCGGTTTGCCGGATTCCCTGCAACCAACGCAAGTCAGAGAGGTCCTCCAAAGATCGGGTCAGATCAGCACTACCCTATTTCGGCTGGGAGGTTTGCGCGAAGAGTGGAAAGCGAAACAGGAAGAGCTCAAACCAATCCGTAACAAAGTCCATTCGCTACTGACCGACTGCGGCCTGGAGTTTGAGGATGGAGAAATTCTTCCATTGCTCAAGCACTTGGAATCTGCCCTCGGCCAGCAACGTTCATTGCACCGCCGGAAACGAACCTTGATGGATAAGCACCGCGGACTGGGGCTGCAACTTTCGGAATGGCGAACCGAAATGCAATCCTGTCGTGAGAAGAAAGAGAAACTTCTCTCGAGTGTCGGAGCCGAATCCGAAAAAGAGTTCCACGGGTTCAAGCAAAAACATGAAACGAGAGAGGAGCTACAGCAACAACACGGCCATCTGACACAACAGATCACCGCTGCCTTGGGAGCCCACTTTACCGAAGAAGAGATTGAACCGTGGCTGACCAACGGCGAGAGCGAGTCCCGACAACAGTCTAGGGAGCAACTCCAGAAAAGAATCGATGCGGTACGCCAACGACAAACAGAACTGCATCAACAAAGTGGCGAAATCTCCCTCGAATTGAAATTACTGGCTGGAGACACACGTCTGGATGAAGCGCGCCTTGAGCTCAATGTCCTGGAAGCAAGGATTGAGCAAGAGAAACAAAGATGGAAAATCCTGGCTACCGGCACACAAATGCTCGAATCGATTCGTGAAGAATACGAAGCCAAACGTCAACCTGAATCGCTGAAAGAAGCTTCCAAGTATTTGCAACGACTGACGGGAGGGCAGTACCAACGAATCTGGACACGCATGATCGGCAAAGACCTGTTCTGCGACACCGCCGATTCAGAAACCATCACCGTCGACAAGCTAAGCCGCGGTACCCGGGAAGCGGTATACCTCAGTCTCCGACTGGCTCTGGTGGGATCCTACGCGAGACGCGGGAAAGTGTTGCCCATGATCCTAGATGATGTACTCGTCAATTTTGACAGTCGTCGGGCACGAGCGGCGGCCGAGTTACTTTGCGACTTCAGCCAGCAAGGCTTTCAATTATTAATTTTTACGTGTCACACGCACATCGCAAAAATGTTCCACGAACTTAAAGCCAACGTCAAAACTCTGCCTCACCACTCCGATGTCGCTGAATCCCAGGCAACTCCCACTGACTACCTGGGCCCGAGGCCGACAGAACCGGTACCCACTCCCGACTCCAGACCCAAAGTCGATGCCGCGCTACCGCATGCCCAATCGCTCCGCGTTAATTGGGGAAAGATCGAGCCGGAATTGGAATACGAACTGATGGCCATCCAGGACGACGAGAAGTCGGAACATAACCCACCTCATCAATGGGTTCACGAATTTTTTGGAACACCGCCTGCTATGGAGCCATGGCAAAGAGAGAACGATTCAAAAAAATTGAAACGCGCAACCGGGTAAAGGCTGGTCGGATCGATAGCCAAGCATCCGATTCCGCAGGTTCCCGCTGTCTTTCCCCGAGAGTAGACCATCCGGCACAGCCGCTAAAACCGCGAAGACTCTTGCTTCGCGCGACTTAATTCCACGGCAAACGCAGGTAACACTCCACTGACTGCTTGCCGAGCGTCGATTCGAACCTAGTACTGCCATCCTGAAATCACGGGAGCACAGGGCAGGCTGCCCAAGGCGAGAGTAGCCGAAGCAGCGTTCTTCCTAGCCGCCAACGGCGCAAAAAACTAGGTTTCTCATTGGGAGGGAGTCACGACATGCACCGAACGGTAATCAACATCTTATTGCTGGTGCCCCTGCTTGCCTTTAGCAGCGACGCGCTGGCTTGCCAGGACCATCCAGACGCGGCACCGCAAACGGTCGCGACTTTTGCCCCATGTTCCACCCGCGACTGCCCTACCCACCAAGCAAAAAAGGAAGCTTGCCTCGGGTGCTTCCGACACGACTGTGGACGTCAGATCACATCCTACCAAGCCGTCGACTTATGGCGTGGTTACTGCAGCGAGGACTGTTCCTGTAAGCACCGGGGCCACCACCTCCACGCCGGCGGATGGGCTTCCACCTTGGGCCAGATTCCCCGCCGGAGCTGTGGCCAAAGGCTGCCAATCAGATGGGGTAGCTGCCATCCGGGTTGCGACCACTGACTCCCTGCCTCGGAAGTCACGACCGCATTTCGCCTCAGCTGCTGAGCGTATGAAATAAGACAGAATCCCCAACTCCGCCGCTGACCAGCGCGGGGTTTTGTTATGGAAGGCACAAAATCCTTGCCCGAACCGCCCCGATATGTGAAACTGAGTGAAACAGGGGCGCCCGCAAGGTACAACATTCAATGAAACGGTATGGTTCTAGTGATGATCAGCGGATATTTCGCATCCGTTTCCGATTGGCGATTCTCCCGCTTTTCTTTTTCTGCTCAGCCGACTGGAACGCGTCCGCTTCTGGCCAAGAAGCAGAACTTAAGATCGACCAGCATCTCGAATATGGCGAATTCCCCGCCGCCCTCGAATTAGCCAATTCACTGGAAGGTGCGCGGCGTGATCAAGAATTAAAAAAAATTGCGGCTGCCCAATTCCAACAAGGAGCACCCTCGGCGGCCTACCACTCGATCGAAGAAATCCGAGAAGATACCATTCGCTTCCAATTTCTGGCCAATCAATACGATTCTCAGTTCAATCCGGGTGAAGGCCAATCTGGTAATCAAGGGTCTGGGGCCCGAAGCCGAATGGGCGGGTCAGGCGGTATTACCGAAGCTGACTTTGAGCCACTCATTGATCTCATCAAGACCACGATCGACCCGGAAGGATGGGATGACACAAACGGTGACGGAACCATTCAGGTTTTCCCTACCGGTGTTTACGTTGACAGCCAAGGTGCGCTTCATCGATTACGAATCGACCGTCAGGGCAGTCTCAAGCGACTGCCACCCATCGGACCGGAACGCGCTGCAAAGAAAAGGCTTGCCGGCGAATCGCCTCTACGGAAGGTCTCCTTAAACCGCCTCGAAAAACAGGCGCAAATCCTGGCTGCTCAAGGAAAACCACTCGATGAAGAGATGAACAACTTGGCTGGCCTGCATGGGATTGAGTACTTGGCCCTAATCCCTGAGACGGGCGATATCTTGATCGTGGGTCCTGCTGGGCCATGGAAAAAAGACGAAATTGGTAGAGCCGTCAACATTCAGACGGGCAAACCGACACTGCAACTGGACGATCTGATCATTTGCCTCCGTAACGCCTGGGATAACGCTGGCAAATACGGCTGCAAGATTACGCCGCGCCAGACGGCCTTGGTGGCAACCCAGGAATTTCTGGCGACCTCCCGACTGCGGGGCCGGCCGTGGCGCGAACAGCTGCGAAATACACTCGGCCTGCAGGATATTGAAGTTTTTGGTATCGACCCTCGAACCCACGCCGGCAGAGTGCTGGTCGAAGCGGACTACCGTATGAAACTGGTCGGCATGGGGCTGGAAAAGTCGATACCCGAAGTGCCGAGTTACCTCGAACGGCTGCAAGTCACCCCCGACAGCCAGGGAGTTCCAATGGACGTCGTTCGCTGGTGGTTCACCATGGATTACGACGACATCGTTGCCGACAAAAGCCGCGAGATCTTTTCTTTTGGCGGAACGGGGGTCAAGGTGTTAAGCGAGAATGAACTACTGGACCGCTTCGGCAACCGAATCCATACCGGCAAATCAAAGGGACCGACAGCCGGTTTTGCGAGGGACTTCACCCGGCATTTCGAAAAACTATCCGGCCACTACCCGATCTACCAAGAACTAAAGAATCTGTTCGACCTGTCGATTGTCTCGGCCTTGATCCGGAATCAGGATTTAGATCAACGGGCCGACTGGAACCTGACGTTTTTTGGCAATGCCAAATCTTCCGGTGATTTTGTCTACCAACCACGATTGGGTAAGGTTGCCAGCGAAGTGGAATCTGTCATGAACCATCGCGTGATCTCGGAGCGAAAGGAACGGTCAACCGTGAAACACACACTGGTCGGCGTCAGTGGGGGGATCTCGTTTGACGCCATGCAGGTCGTTCAGCCAGAGCGGACCAAGACCGACCCAACCGGGACGCTGGCAGATCTCCCTTTCGCCCTCGAGGCAGCAGAAGCCCCTCGGCACTGGTGGTGGGACTGACCACGGTCGCTGGGAGTGGCCAACTCGCGACGGTCATCTCTCCGACCAAAATCTTTGCTGCCCTATCGGAATAGATTATCGTCGGCAAAGGGATGTAGAGGGGCGTCAAATTTTGGCTTGGGCGCTGCCTCGAGGCAGGCCGCCGCCAACCGCAAGTCCGCGCGGGTGGTAATTTTGATGTTCAGTGAGCTTCCCGGAACGACCGTCACCTTTCCACCTGCCAGCTCAACCAACTGGGCTTCGTCCGTTGGTTGAACGGCTCCCATCTTCTCGAATGCCTCCAACAAAACCTGTTTGTGGAACACCTGAGGGGTTTGACTCTGCCACAACAGAGAGCGATCGACGGTCTCTTCGACCTGCCGATCACGATCCACCCGCTTCAAGGTATTCGTCACCGGTGTTGCCAGTGTTGCCGCCCCCGCCTGTTCGCCAACCTGAAACACGGATTCGATATCGTCCTCCAATACGCATGGCCGCGCTGCATCGTGAACAGCCACCAGATCAATCCCTTCCTTCAACTTCTGCAAACCGTTTCTCACTGAATCCGATCGCTCTTTTCCGCCCAAAGCGACATCCAAACCGAGTACCGCAACATTGGCGCCGAATTTCATCATGAATTCTTCGTGATCCTCCGGCGAAACAATGATGATCACTTGCTTGACGTCACTCCGTTTTTGAAATTTTTCAACCGAGTGTAACCAAACCGGTTTCTGTTGCAGCTTGATAAAAGGCTTCTTGTATCCAGGGTCGTTGAAACGACTGCTCTGCCCAGCGGCTGCAATCAGTACGGCATAATTTGGCACGCTTCCGTCCCCTCCATCAATGAATCCAAAATTGCAAAACCGTGTAAATGCCTTGGGGCCTCAAGCTCTGAACCTGATTCTACTGTTCCTTCCCGAGAACAACATCCAGGTGGACGAGCTCACCTGCTTGCGGGAACTTGACCTGAGCTTCCCAGCTTTTTACCGAATGGGTCTCACCACGATAGTTAATCGTTATTTCAAATCGCTGACAACCTTGAGACCGGCAAGAAAATCGAGATTGCCGACAGGTCTCCGCCCTTACTGAAATGGCCAGACAAGTGGAATCAACAGAACGGCCGTTAAACCAACCAAGATGGATAAAGGAAGCCCCAGTTT
>JAYZCF010000123.1:0-3701 GCA_036338455.1 Planctomycetota bacterium | reverse complement strand
CGAAAGTCGTCGATTGATTTCGAAGAAGGTCGGGATTTCTGGGCATTCCAGAAACCGCAGAAAGTCGAGCCACCCAAAGTGCAAGACCAGCGGTGGAATCGTTCAGGCATCGATCGCTTCGTCAAGACAAAATTGGAAGAGTCTGGCTTGAAGCCGGTAGCCAAGGCTGACGAAGAACGACTGTTGCGCCGCGATTACATCAACCTGGTCGGTATCCCGCCGACCGAGCCCCAGGTGCAGGCTTATCTCGCGGACCGGTCACCGAAAAAACGGGAAAAGCTGATCGATCGTTTGCTGGCTTCCCCGCAGTTCGGGGAACGGTGGGGGCGTCACTGGCTGGATGTGGCGCGCTTCGCGGAGTCCAACGGTCGAGAACGGAATTTCCTGTTCCCCCATGCTTGGCGTTACCGCAACTATGTCATCGATTCATTCAATCAGGACAAACCATTTTCCCGTTTTGTGCAGGAACAGATTGCCGGTGATCAACTGGCCCCAATGAAGAATCAGGATGCCGTGGAAGCGAAGGTGGGGACCGGGTTCTTGGCGATTGGTCCCAAGCTGTTGAATGAGCGCAGTAAAGAGGTTTTTGCGATGGACATGGTGGATGAGCAAATCGATGTGATTTGCCGCTCGACCATGGCGATGACGGTGGCTTGTGCCCGTTGTCATGATCATAAATTCGATCCGATTTCAACGGACGATTACTATGCATTGGCCGGCATTCTCAGGAGTACCCAGACCTTGTTTGGCCGCGGCGGAGGTGGTTCCCGGCAGGCGACACCGTTGATGAGCATCAGCGATGATCCGGCACGAGAAAAGAAGGTCAAGCAGGAACATGCCCAGGAAATCAAGAAACTGACGGCAAGTCTGAACGAGATCAAAAAACAGATCACGAATCGAAACAAGGCCGTGGCGGCAGCCAACAATGCGGCCAAGAACAAGAAAACGGGTAATTCGAAAGCGAATGAAGACAAGGGGCAAGCCAAAGCGGACAGGACGAAAGCGAAGGAGAATGCCAAAAAACTGGCTGATTTGAAACGGCGGCAGAGGTTGTTGCAACAAAAGTTGAACCAGCTTCGCCAATCGGGGCCTGAAGGTGTGGAAAGCGCCATGGGAGTTTCCGATGGTCCGTGCGTGGATTGCAACGTGCTGATTCGCGGTGAAGTGACGGCCAAGGGAAAGAAAATACCGCGTGGGTTCCTGACGGTACTGGGGGAACAGGAACGCCAGGAGATTGTCGACCGGGAAAAGAGTGGTCGGCTGGAGTTTGCCAACTGGCTGGTTTCCCCGGATAACCCGCTGACGGCCCGGGTGACTGTCAATCGAATCTGGCGTCACCTGTTTGGCGAGGGAATTGTTCGCACAGTGGATAATTTTGGAGAGTCGGGCGAGCGGCCGACGCACCCCGAGTTGCTCGATTTCCTGGCAGTTCGGCTGGTGGAAAACGATTGGTCTTTCAAGAAGATGATCCGCGAAATCATGTTGAGCGAGACATACCAGTTGGGAGGAGACTACGAGCGATCCAATTACGCCGCCGATCCCGACAACCGATTGCTGTGGCGAATGAATTCGCGTCGACTCGATGCCGAGGTGCTGCGGGATTCGATTCTGTTGTCGGCCGGTGAACTCGATTTGACGCGCCCCGAATCATCCGTGGTTGCCAAGTACAAGAGTACCCAGGGGATTGGGCGGGGCGTGACGGAGGACGCCTTTGACATCGAGATGACCCAGCGTAGTGTCTATCTGCCGGTGGTGAGAAATGCGGTCCCCGAGGCCTTGCGTGTTTTTGATTTTGCCGAGCCGAGTATCCTGATCGGCGACCGGATGGTCACCACCGTTCCGACCCAGGCGCTGTTCATGATGAACTCCCGTTTTGTGATTGAGCAGAGCAAGAAACTGGCCGAGCGTTTGAGCCGGGCTGGCGAAGCGAGGTCGGAGCAGATTGTGGCGGCCTACCAGTCGGTGATCACCCGAACACCCTCGGCGGACGAACTACAACGAGGGTCCCGGTTCGTGGAATCGACCCGTCAGAAACTGATCGACAAGAATACGAAGGAAGCCGAGGCGGAACAATTGGCCCTGGCCGCGTTTTGCCAGGCCCTGTATGCCAGCGGAGAATTCAGGATCCTTAATTGACCGTACTCTCCCGGATGGTTGCTACAGGCGGCTGGGAGCGAAGGTCTAACGAAAGTGAAAAGGGAATTACATGTTGTTCTCAAGACGTTCGATGTTGCAAACGGTAGGGACGGGCTTCGGCTATGCCGCGTTCGCCGGTTTGGCATCTCAGATCGCCGCCGAGGAAAACGAGGCGAGCAATCCCCTGTTGCCCAAGAAACCGCATTTCCAACCGAGGGCCAAGCGGGTGATTTTCCTGAGCATGCGCGGGGGGCCTTCCCATGTCGATACGTTTGATTACAAGCCGGCCCTGGCCAAGAACAACGGTAAGAAGGCGCAGGGTAACCGAACCTTGATGAAATCACCCTGGAAATTCAGCCAACAGGGTGAAAGTGGAATCCCTATCTCCGATCTGTTTCCACACCTCGGTCAACATGCCGACAAACTCTGCCTGATCAACGGCATGTACGGCAAGACCCCCGCTCACCCGCAAGCCTACTTGCAGCTGCACACAGGTGAATTCCGGTTTGTGCGCCCCAGTATGGGGGCCTGGACCCTGTATGGCCTGGGGACCGAGAACCAGGATCTGCCCGGCTTTATCACGATCAAGCCGGAACCGCAGTTGGGCGGGGCGCAGAATTATGGCAGTGCCTTTTTACCGGCTATGTACCAGGGGACCCGGATTGGACGTAGGGGGCAGAACCTGGCGCAGGCCCAGGTCGGTAACCTCTCCCACGCGGAGTTTGACCTGGCTCTGCAACGCGATCAACTCGACTTGATCCAGTCGATGAACCGGGACTTGTTGAACCAGCAGAAAGTGGACCCGCAAGTGGAGGGTGTGATCGAGTCGTACGAACTCGCTTTCCGCATGCAATCACAGATCCCGACCTTGTTGGATATGGCGGATGAATCCCAGGCAACCTTGAAGCAGTATGGCATTGGTGATGGAGTCACCGATGATTTTGGCCGCCAATGTCTGATGGCCCGGCGGTTTGCCGAGGCGGGCGTCCGGTTCATTCAGCTGTCGCATGCCAACTGGGATCAGCACAACGGCTTAAAGAAAAACCTCGTTCGCAACTGTCAACAGATCGACCAGCCGATCGCTGCCATGATCAGTGACCTGGAGAGCCGGGGACTGCTGGAGGATACCCTGGTAGTTTGGGGTGGCGAGTTTGGCCGAACCCCGCATGTCAAGAAGAATGACGGTCGCGATCACAATGCCACCGGATTTTCGATGTGGATGTGTGGCGGTGGTGTCCGAGGCGGGATTCGTCATGGGGCCACGGATGAGAACGGGATTGCGGCGGTCGAGGACCGGACCAATTTTCATGACCTGCATGCCACGATGCTTCATCTCCTGGGGCTGGACCATGAAAAACTGACGTACCGCTATGCCGGTCGGGATTTCCGCTTGACCGATGTGCATGGTAACGTGATGCAGAAGATCATCTCCTGAGCCGGTTGGTCCCCTGCCCTTCTTGACCAGCCTGTTCCAGCGGTTGATCGGCAAGGATTCGCGTCGGCTGCGGGTCGTGTTACAATCGGCGTTTTCTACAAGCGACGTTTTCTCGAGGCCCGATTGAACG
>JAYZCF010000122.1:0-12067 GCA_036338455.1 Planctomycetota bacterium | reverse complement strand
GGGAACCAGCAACGTAGCGACCTCTGTATCTTCCAAGATCGACCGAAAATCATCATGACGATAATCACCCGTCAACAAAATTCGCACCGCTTCCATGACTAAAACCTCTTATCGCTCTGGCAACTGACTAGGCCTCAACATTTGGCACACCTGGTTCGCAACCGGTTGTAAGTGTCTCGCCAGCAAATTGATATCGAAATCATCAACTGCCATTTCTGCAGAGCCATTCGCATCACAAACCAGGAAGGACAAAACCTCAATTGCCAGCTAACGGACAGATCTTTGAAAGACCATTGATACCAGATCAAGCCGCGAAAACAGATGGGGATTTCGGGATACCATTCTCGATGCTGGCATCCACCCTTTCCTGCCTGGCAGATTTACTGATTCGTCTTGACTCTGAACAGTCAATGCCGAGAATCAGCTCTGTCATTCGGCAAGGATGCGGTTTGGCCAATAAAGAACAGAAATTGAAAACTGTGATTCAAAAGGCAAGGAGGCCTGATGAGTGTCAGTCAATGCAAGACGCAGCCACAGGGCATACGTCTCGACAAAATCTTACCCTCGGCTCAGAACGTGGGATCACCGAATGTGATCGTTCGTTCATGTTGCGGACAATGGAATGAATGTGAACCGAGCGACCTCTACGTGGCCGTCGTTGGCAACGAAATGGACGGCCACGACTACGCTCCCGACGCGGTTCGCCGCGGGGCCACTGCAGTGGTGGGCGAGCGACTACTGGCTGTGGATTGCCCCCAGTTTATCGTGGAAGACTCCCGCCAAGCTTACGGACTGATTTGCCACGCTTTGGCCGGCAAACCGAGTGAATTGATGACCACCATCGGCGTCTCTGGGACCGATGGGAAAACCGTCACCAGCCACCTGATCCACAGTGTCATCCAGGCCGCCGGACATCGGGCCGGCCTCACCTCGTCGATCGAGTCACAACTCGGCTCCCTCCGATTGCCACCCTCTTCCAGTGTCAACCCTCCGGTCATGGCTGACCAGCTAATGCAAATGGCCATGAGCGGGTGCACGCACGCAATTGTCGAGTCGTCCAGTGTCTCACTGGCTCAACGAGCCTGCTCCGGACTGGCGCTGGACGCCGCGGTATTGACCAACATTCGCCGCACCTCGCTCGGCATGCACGGTTCTCGTGAAAATTACTTAAGAGCTAAAATGCGATTGCTTGACTGCTTGAAACCGACCGGTTTTGCCGTGGTCAACGCCGACGATCCAGCCACACACCAGCTCCTCGACGAGGTCGATTCCCCCGTCCTGTCCATTGGGATCCACCAAGCAGCCGAGCTCACGGCCAAGCTGCTGGACCGCGATCTTTCTGGCCAAACATTTGTCTTGCGGGCAGGCTCCGAATCGATTCCCGTTCGCACGAGGATCATCGGCAAGCAACACGTCTACAACTGCCTCTCGGCCGCCGCTGTCGGCCTGACTCTCGGAATCGACCTGCCGACGATTGCCCAAGGACTGGAGGCCTCAGTGATACCCGGCCGTCTGGAGCGGGTCGATTGTGGCCAATCATTTGGCCTGTGGATCGACTCAGCCAAATCGCCGACCCAAGTAGCAACAGCCATCGCGGCCGTTGGCTGCGGATCCGCTGGCCGCGTCTGGTGCGTCTGTTCGACGGACGATGAGCAAACACCCGAAGACCGACGCCAATTGGGGAGCATCCTGGAGAAGACAACCGACATCGCCGTGATCACTTCATCCAAGGTTTGCCAGCAAATCGACTATGAGCCAACCCATCAAGTCTTGGACGGGTTTGAAAACCCGTCAACTGCGAAGGTGATCCCCAACCGATTAAGGGCGATCGAACATGTACTCTCCCACGCCGAACCTGATGACGCAGTCATCATCGCCGGCTGCGGCGAAAGACCCATCGCCGTGATAGGGGAGCAAGATTGGGACGTATGCGATCGCGATGTTTGCCAGGCGTGGCTATACGACCACGCTCGTCTGGACAGCCAGCAGGACGCCCCAAACGTCTTCCGCATCGACGACTTCAAAAAATGAATGACGCCTCCGGGACGCGAGCCATCGGCTCTCGGAGGAGAGATAAATTGACACGAAAACAGTCTTCAGCACCGAGTTAAAACGCTAGCAGCCATTGCTCTGTCATCTAAAACTGGCCGTTTCTGCGCCTGACAAAAGTCCCGATTACCGAGCAAGACACGACTTTCCAGGGCGCAGCAAAATTTTTAATCGTTTTTATCCAAATCAACCTTGAACGATTTTTTTCCACCCTGTAAAGGTAACCCCGCAATGAGTCCAACAAAAGAACACAACGCGGGCTCAGTCGGTTTTGTCGGGAACGCGGGAATCTGACATTACCCTCCCTCCTGGGTGAGAGCGCACATACCGGCCGGAACAATGGTTTCTGGGTCAACCGTTTCGGCAGGTGCTCACGGCTGAGCTTTGACTGGGCACCGAGATAGGCTTCTATTTCGGTGCCCAGAGAAACAATAAGGTGCGGTTCCAATCGGAGCCGCACCTTTTTTTACGATCGTGCTCACCCCCTTCCCTCAATACTCAACAGCCGTTCTTTCAACCCGACACCTTGCGGTGAAGTAAAACCGCCAATACCAGAACTGGCCACCACACGGTGACAGGGAATCAGGATCGGATGCCGGTTGCCACGCATCACGGAGCCGACCGCTCTGGCGGCTCCGGGATGACCCGCCCTGTCGGCCAACTCACCGTAGGAAAGCACTTCGCCATACGGGATCTCTCGGCAGGATTCGAGCACCCGCCTCTGAAAGGGCGTCACACCAGCTAGATCAAGCTGAAATGAATCAAACGCGATCCTCTCACCCTGACAATATGATTTGATCGCGTGGACCCAGCCAGTCTCGGTAGCATCCCATTTACCGGCATGATACTCAACCTGGCCCAGCGCGGCATACAAATCAAGTTGGTTGGTGAAACCGAACTTAACCAAGCCGATACGGTAGCCACGATGGAGCACCCCCACCCAGCCGAGGCCGGTCGCAAAGGCAAGCAGTCGAGTTTTCGTTGACTGCCTCATGGGACAGGGCCTCCCGGTATAACTTGGCTGATAACGACGCCGCTAAACACCTCCTGCGGTCATCTGACAAACCGCGATTCAGCTCGTTTTTCCCGCCTTATCCAAGACTCCGATCGAATAACAATTTTATCGCAAATCAGTAATCAAATGAGAATTTCGGACCTTACACTGCGACATGGCTAGAGGTTAGTATGATTCGTCCGATGCTACAACAGGCGGTCCAAACGGGTGCGGATTCCATTTTCCCGGAACGACCCTACTGCCATCCTTACCGGATCCCGTGGTGGGGTAATCGCATCTTGATGACCAACCGAAGGAAGACTCGATGAGCAAATATGGTGGTTTCGCTGACGAATTTTACGTCAATATGAACCTGAACACGGAAATGGAGTTACCCACCAGTCGCGATACGCTCTTGCATTTCTTCGAACAGCTCAAGAAAAAGTACCCTTCGATGCGGAATTTCTACAGCCGCGAGAAAGGTGAGTACGTTCTGGAGGAGGACAAAGATGGAGGTCATTACCGCTGGGCCACAGTGGAACCGAAGAGGATCTGCAGCGGTTTCGTGAACCCCCCTTCCTTACAGGAAACGACGGAACAGCAAAACCTGGTCTTGGAATCGATACCATACACACTGTCGGTTAGCCCGCTGGATTGCGAATCCTTGAACTACATGTTTGGATTCGACTACCTCTACCGGGGCAACCACCACAATATCCTGATGGAAGCCCTGGGAACGGTCCCCGCCTTTGAGAAAATCCTCGACTATCCAGGTGCTCGCCTGGTAGCCAACGAACCGTCCATCCATTTTGCACTGGATGAAAATTGTCGGACACAATGCCGGATATCGGTTGAGTCCAGGACCAGTGCCTACCACATCCGCACCGGTGAATTCCCCGAGGAACAGATCAGCGTTTACCTGACGTTGCGGCGTTATGGGAGCCTCGACTCCGGAGACACCTACGTGGAGACCCTGAACGATCTGCGTCGCCACGCCATTGAGATCATGGATTCCTACGTGGTCGACAATGTCCTGGTGCCGCTACAGCAGGCCATCGCCATCAAGTAACGCGGTTGCCACCGAACGAATCATGCGGGTGCCTGAGATCAAACTTATCGCCTAACGCTCGCGACGGTAGCGATCTTGGTTGTAACGATTCAGGCTGTACACCTTGTAGTCAAACGGTGGTATCTTGTAGCCCAGCCGCTTGCCCTGCAGGCGAATCACGCGCTCGAAATAGACAAAGGGATAATTCGTATTGGGGCGACGGTTCAAGACCCACTTGAAACTGGTATCAACCAAGCTTCTGGGAATCTCTTTTTTCCCGATTTCCGTCATCAATTGGGTGACGAAACGCTTCTCTGCCGATAGCCGCGTTTTCAGGATCGCATTCACCTGTTTTTCGTAGGCAACCAGATCCAAGTCGTCAAAGCTTTGGGCATTCGTTGAAGACGAAAACAGAAAGCAAACCGTGCCGATCATCAAGGAACCAAATAGCTGGTTGAAACTCTTCACAACGACCTCCTGCCTTGGAATTTGCGCATTTCTCCTGCAAATGACTCAGTAGCAAAATGCGGCAGTTTCCAGCAATACCAATCAGGGAGGGAAATCAGGCTGTCGCCAATTGCCAGCAACCCAAGTGCTGCCAGGTGATGGTTAATTCAAACCGGGATCAACGAAATGTCGACTTGGGCTAAAGTGCGGCAACATGATTTCATGACCAAGCTGTTCACAAACCATTTTCCACAAGGCCTGGTCATCCGACTCGAAGACGTGCTCAAACTCCCCCTCGCAAAGCAACCAGCCTCCACATTCAATTTCCGATTCCAATTGGCCCGGAGCCCAACCCGAATAACCGCGGAAGATCCGAAAATCATGCTCGTCCTGGGAAACGAGCTGGTTCAGATGGTCCCGATCCATCGTCAGAAACACGCCGGGAAGAACCTGAGACTCGGCAATGGCCAAACTGGTATGGAGAGCGATCAGCGGCCCATCCACAGGCCCTCCCACCTGGACAAACTGGGGGCAGTCGCAAGCCAGGTCCGACCATTCGTCCCAAACCGTTGCCACCGTTTCATTGGAGGGCCGGTTTAAGATCACACCTGTGGCACCTTCGTCACCATGCATTAAAACCAACACCACGGTGCGAAAAAAATTCGGATCTCCCAGCTCGGGGATCGCAATCAAGAGCTTGCCGGTTAATACTTCCATCGTTCTATTTCATCTCTGCCCCGTGTGTTCGCCTCCAGTTTAACAAGGATTGCCGTCGTTTCCCATCGATCGACGGGAAAAGGGGAAGGCTGTCACGTCGTGCAGTTTGGGGGGGGCGATTCGGAAGACGACCGCCGGGAAACCGAACGGGGGAAGAGCCGGTAAAAAAGACGGAGATTCCCCCCGTTTTGCCCACGATCTGCCCTCTTTTACCGTTTGACGATCACGGTTTTTCCTTTAGAATGTGCGATTCCAATTCCGCCTTTGGCACGACGTATCATTCAAATCGAAATTCAAGTCATGAAACCTGACATCCATCCCGAATATCGCGAGGTCGTTTTCAAGGATAAAACGGCCGACTTTGCTATCCTGACTCGTTCGTCGATCAAGACCAACGAAACGATTCAATGGGAAGATGGGAATGAGTATCCCGTGTACTATGTGGATATCTCGAGTGCCTCACACCCCTTCTATACAGGCAAACAACAATTCGTCGACACGATGGGTCGTGTTGAGAAATTCCGCAAGAAATTTGGTGGCCAGTATCAGTCGACCCAAAAGAAGGACAAGAAGAAAACTAAGAAATAAGAGCAACCCGGTTCGCCCAAAGGCCATGGAACCATCCATGGCCTTTTTTTGTGAACCGCTGGCACTGCCTGACAGCACTCGATTTCAGGGAATCTGTTTCTCAACCTCACGAATCGCCCGCTCTGCAGCCGAGCGAATCAAAGCGTCGGGGTCCTCCTTCATTTTTCTCAAGGCTGGCAACGCTTCTTTCGCTTGGGGCCCGATTGCACCCAGTGTCAAAACAGCGCTCTCACGCACGTAATCCTCAGTGGAAGTGAGCTGTTCGATGAGAGTTGGGACCGCATTTTTCGCCTCGGGCCCCATGTCTCCCAGTATTTCGATCGCGTCACCCTGAAAATTAATGTCCTGCAGCAATTCCACCAGGACGGCCACCGCCGGATCAGCATTTCCTGTTATTTTCCAGTGGGCATACGCCGCGTCGTGAGGGCAGCTTTTGGATTTGTCACGCATCAGTCGTTCAATGTTAGGCAACGCCCGTTTGGCAGGCGTCCCGACGAGCGCGAGACCTTGCAAGGCTCGTTGCTTGTCCAGCAACAGGAATTCGTCCAGCTTGTCGTCCAAAATCTCGACCACGTCATATTGCTCGACAGGCCCAATAGCTCCGAGGGCTACCGTGGCCCAGCTGCGCACAGAAGGGTTCCCTTTTTCGGCAAGTTCCACCAGCTTTCCACCTGCAGGCTTGGCATCTGCGCCGAGCGAGACAAGCACTTTACAGGCATAGACCTTGGTCATAAATGGCTCAGCATCCAACGCCGCAATGACCTCGTCCAAGGCAGGCAAGGCGGCTTTGCCGAAATTTGCCATCGCCCCAATTGACGGACCTCGCAACCGGGGTTCACTCTCCTTCAGCCGGCTTAGCAGCAGGGGAACATAAACAGCACACGGTTCCCCAATGACGCGGCAAGCTTCACATCCGAGGCTGTACTTTCGGGGATCCTCCGATTCGAGAAACGGTTTCAGGTGGGGAACCGCCCTCGGCCCCAAATCGACTATCGCCTGGGAAGCGGCTGAGGAAACCAACGGATCGAGCTCGCCTAATTTCCCCACCACAGCCGGTACGACCTGTTCCAGGTCCTCTTGAGAGCGACCCAGCTCTATCAATGCGTCCACTTGGACACTGTCGTCCTTATCAGCCAGCTTGGCGATCAGATCAGTTGCCCCTTTCGCTTCCGGATCCTGCCGATAATTAATGGCTCCGGAACAGACAAACACGGTACCCAAAATAGCCACAAAGGAAACGACAATTGCCACGAAATAGTTGTACATAGCTCATCCCAAAAATTAACCGACATGCAATTGTCAACCAAAATGGATGGGATGTACAGGCTTACGCGAACAATGATTGGCCGAGCCTACTATTTTTTTGAGAGATAAACTAACAACCATTGCCTCCGACAGACTAGGCAGCCGTAAGGTTGACAATCAAAAAAAAGGCTCCGCCGTCGCGGAGCCCTGCTAACTTTCTTCGTTTCAAACGTTCGTTTGCCACCGGCAACAGGTTACCCAGCACCCAGCTCTCGCCCACGTCGACCGCGCTGGGGCTCCGGGAAATCGAACTTCTCACCTTGCATCTTTTTAAACGTCTCTTTTTGCTTGTCCGTGAGGCAGTCCATGACATCTTTCTTGTTAGCTTCCTGCATCTGCATCATCGACTCGCGCATCGCTTCTCGATCAAATCCGCCCCCCGACTGAAACTGGGCCCGCATGTCTTCCATCATTTCGCGTCCTCGTTCCTCGCCTTTCTTCTTGGCGGCCTCCATTTGATCGAGCTGGGCATCGTCAAATTCGAGCATCTCCTGAATGACGGGATCTTGCAACGCGGCGACCCCCATCCGCTGAACCTTCAGTTCATTCAGACGCCCTAACTGTTTCTTGTTGAGCTGCTTCTTAATCGTACGAAAAGCATCCGTGTTGATTTCCTCTGTGATTTCCTGCAGCTCCTCCATGGCAGCAGCTCTTTCATCCTGCCCCATGTTGCGAGCATCGCCCATGATGGCACGCCGTTCTTCCTGCAATTCCTCCTGGGCGTCTTCGGCATGCCCCATAATTTTTTCCCGGGCCTCATCCGACAATTCGTAGCTGTCCTGCAGATGAGCCAGGACTTCGTCCATTGCCAAAAGATTGACCTCGGACATACTGCCGCCACCCATCATGCCACCAAACATGCGGCCACCAAATCCGCCACGACCTTGAGCCCACGCCGATTCGGCAGCCATTCCAGTAACAACCATAACCAACGTGATAACCAAGTTCAAATGCAAAGATTTCATTGTCGATTCCCATACCAGAGGTGTTTTTTTGAAAGGTCGCCGAAAGCGGCGGCCCGCGGTGTCATTAAACCAGATGGAGGGGCAAGAGTGTTTCAGGAAGCGACCATAAATCGAAAAAACCCTCAATTTGAGGATTCTCTACCAACGGCGTGGCAAGACGGGAAAATCAGCTGTTTTTCTTCTCGTCGCCCGTCTGTAAAACAGCCAAAAAAGCCTTTTGCGGGATGTCAACCGAGCCAATGGATTTCATCCGTTTCTTCCCTTCCTTCTGCTTCTGCCACAATTTGCGCTTTCGCGAAATATCACCACCGTAGCATTTGGCTGTCACATTTTTCCGCAACGCTTTGACCGTCTCCCTTGCGATCACCCGTGTGCCGATCGCCGCTTGCACGGCCACCTCGAACATGTGGCGATCGATCTCTTCTTTCAGTTTTTTTGCGACCGCACGTCCGCGCCGGTCGGCATCCCCACGGTTGCAAATAATACTCAGCGCGTCGACCCGTTTCCCGTTGACGAGGATATCGATTCGCACGAGATCGGCAGGGAAATAGCCAAGCAACTCATAATCCATCGTTCCGTAACCGCGTGTCATACTTTTCAAACGATCATGCATGTCGTAGATGACTTCTGCCAACGGCAGATCGTAGGTCAACATCACCCGAGTCGCCGACAGGTATTCGGTCCCTTGCTGAATCCCACGCCGTTCCTGGCAGAGCTGAATAACGGGTCCCACGTACTGCTCTGGTTGAATCAGGTTGACCCGAACAATGGGTTGATAAAATTCTTCGATCTCACCATTGTCGGGAACTTCTTGCGGACGGTGCACTTGGATTCGTTCACCGTTTTTCTTGAGAATCTCATACGTCACATTCGGTGCTGTCTGCACCAGATCGATATCAGACTCCTGCTCCAATCGCTGTTGCACAATCTCCATATGCAGCAGGCCCAGAAAGCCACAACGAAACCCAAAACCGAGCGCATCACTCGACTCTGGCTGAAATTCAAAACTGGGATCATTGATCGCCAATTTTGTCAGGGCATCGCGCAACTCTGAAAAATCCTGGCCATCGGACGGATATAGACCGCAATAAACCATCCGCTTCGGTTCCTGGTAACCCGGCAAAGCCGGAGCTGCCGCGTCACCAGGGATACTGACCGTCTCACCAATCTTGACCTCATCCAGAGATTTGATGTTGCAAATCAAGTAACCAACCTGCCCAGCCTGCAGAGCGTCTCGAGGGGTCTGTTTCGGACAAAACTGCCCCAACTCCTGCACCTCGAAAACACTCCCTGACTGCACAAATTGAATTTTCTGCCCCTGACGCACAGTGCCGTTCATGACCCGAATATAGGTCACCGCTCCTCGAAACTCGTCGTAATGAGAATCAAACACCATCGCCTGCAGGGTCGCAGAGGGGTCACCTGACGGTGGGGTAATTCGGTCAATAATGGCGTTAAGTAGCTCATCAATATTCAAGCCAGCCTTGGCACTCACTCGGACGATATCGTCCGGTTCAACACCAATTGTCTGCTCCATCTCTCTGGCAACTTCATCTGCGCGTTGATGTTGCAGATCAATCTTATTGATGACAGGGACGATATCGAGATCGTGTTCCAACGCTGCATAAGCTGTGGCGACCGTTTGCGCTTCAACCCCTTGAAAGGCATCCGCCAACAGGAGCGCCCCCTCACAACAAGCCAAAGAGCGGGAAACCTCGTACTGAAAATCGACATGTCCCGGCGTGTCAATCAGGTTCAGCTCGTACCATTGCTCTTCATGCTTAACTCGCATCGCAACGGCGCGCGCTTTGATCGTAATCCCCCGAGCCCGCTCCAATTCCATGTCATCCAGTAACTGATCCTGCATCTCTCGCTTGGAAACCGTGCCCGTATGTTCCAGCATCCGATCTGCCAGCGTACTTTTCCCATGATCAATATGGGCAATGATGCAAAAGTTTCGGATATTGCGAATGTCGATGTCGGACATAGATCAAGAATAACTCAAGAGAACGGGGAACTTAGCAGGCTACCTGTCTTCAGTCACGGCTTGCCGCGAACGCCAAAAATCTCGCCGGGCCAGCCCGGCGGCGCCCACGAAACCGGCACCGGAACCAAGCTGGGCAAATTCAATCACCAGGTTTTGAGCCACCATGGCAAACGTATTTTCCCGCACCCGGCACTGAATGCGTTCCAGGAAACGACGTCCCAACTCCGTCGTCAAACCACCAAAATTCATGGCGCCACCGATCAGCACCACCCCCGGGTCGATGACATGGGCCAAAAGGGCAATGCCATCGGCCAAGTAATCAGCCGTTTCCATCACAATCTCATCCGCCAGTGAATCGCCCGACGATGCAGCTTCTGCAATCACCAAGGGAGTCAGGGAAGGATGACCCTGCAGAGAACTCTCCCTGCCCGAGACCAGACAGTCTTTGGTCCTGGCAACTACGGCCGTAGCACTCGCATAAGCCTCCAAACAACCGCGTCTCCCGCACGAGCAGACGCGAGCGTCTGCTCCGTTATCGATCCGCACATGGCCGATTTCAGCACCATGACTATGCGCGCCATCGATCGAGACATCATCGACAATGATTCCACCACCGACTCCTGTGCCCAGTGTAAACAGCACCAAACTGGAAGCGCCAGCTCCCCCGCCAACCCAGTATTCCCCAAATGCAGCGGCGGCAGCATCATTGGCAAACGTCACAGGTCGATCGGCGATCTCCGACAAGGTTTGCCGAACGGGAAATTCCCGCCATCCAGGCAAATTACTCGGATTCAAAATACGCCCCGCCGAAATATCCATCGGTCCCGGTGTACCCAAGCCAAACCACCGAACGGATGCGTAATCCAAGTCCTGCTGCTCCAGCAACTGCCGAACTTGGGAACAGGCGAGGTCGAGAGCGTAGTGGGGCCCCTTCTGTTGTTCCGTCGGGAACGACGTATTGGCAATCACTTGGCCTCGATCGTCCACCACTCCCAGCTTGACGTTCGTCCCGCCAACATCGACACCTACAAACAGGTGTTCCGGTTTCTCAACTGATGGGACGGAGCTCATGGACCGCGTTTTCTTTCCTTACGATTTTCTATAACGAACCGCTCATCAGTATAAATCGGAAGAGGCCACAGGCGAAGACGAGTATCCCTAACAACTCCGTGAACAAGTTGAGTAAGATCGTCTCATCACTCCCTCCGAGACGGCCGTTTAGACGCTACAACCCAAAGCCGTGGCAAAGGCTGTGGCATATTCCCGACAATGCGATAGGCTTATCAAGATTTCCCCAATCCCCTTCTCTTGGCAGACGGTTCTCGCCTCGCCCGCCAGTTGTACAAAGGGCTGACCACCCACTTCATTGCGAATTTCCAGGTCCGTCCAGTGAACCCCCTTAGCCCAGCCCGTCCCCATTGCCTTGAGGATCGCTTCCTTAGCGGCCCAGCGACCAGCGAAATGCTCGACGGCAGACTTCCGCCGTGAACAGTAATTGATTTCCCATTCCGTGTAGACGCGTTTGAGAAATAATTCGTCGTGTTTCGCGATCATCGATTCGATGCGCGAACACTGGACGATATCGGTACCAATTCCTACGACGTTCATATTTACTTATTTCAACCCACAGGCTAACTGGGCCCGCTTCAGTACTTCGGCCGCCTTGCGGCGGGCCACCGCTGCGCCATCACCCAAGATCTGAACCACCCGTTGCGGATTCGATTCCAATTCCGCCCGCTTCTCCCTGGCCTCAGAGAAATAAGCTTCCGCCGCATCGGCCAAGGCCTTTTTGACTTCTCCATACCCAAAACCACCGCGCCGATAGAGGGCAGCCAACTCCTGGCAGTCTGACTCGTTCGCAAACAGCGAAAAAAGCTGATACAGGTGGTCCCCTTCAGGTTCCTTCGGCTCTTCCATCGGACGCGAATCGGTCGCAATGCGCATAATCTTTTTCCGCATCGATTTTT
>JAYZCF010000121.1:0-8889 GCA_036338455.1 Planctomycetota bacterium | reverse complement strand
AGAATTCGCAGAGATCAACTATGGTCCGTGGAATCGGCTTGATGGTAATAAACCGTTTGTCGACGGTTTTCAAAGCAAGCCAGCCGGGGCGAATTTGTATCCGGCCGATTTGACCGTCGAAGAGTTCAACCAGCATCTCGAGCAGAACCCGCAGGATGCCGAAGCCTTTAAATCGCTCTACACCTTGATCCGCCGTGATGAAAAAGGCCGGCTGGTCGCCATCCCCTACAGCCGTGCTTTTTACACCGAGTTCCTGTTGGCGGCGGACAAATTGGAGGAGGCGGCCAAGTTAGCCGAGGAACCGGGACTGAAAGCGTACCTTATGGCTCGCGCGAAAGCCTTGATGTCCAACGAGTACCGCGAGAGTGATATGCGATGGATGGATATGAAGGACAACGCGCTCGATATCGTGATCGGACCGATTGAGAACTACGAGGATCAGCTAAACGGTTATAAGGCGGCGTGCGAGGCTTATGTCCTGGTCAAGGACCTGAGCTGGAGTGAGCGTCTGCGCAAGTACGCGGCCATGCTGCCTGAATTGCAAAAAGGGCTTCCCGTTCCCGCTGCGTACAAACAGGAGTCTCCCGGCACCAACTCGGACCTGAATGCCTACGATGTGATCTATTACTCGGGCGACTGCAATGCCGGTTCTAAAACGATTGCGATCAACCTTCCCAATGACGAGGAAGTTCAGCTTAAAAAAGGCTCGCGACGTCTGCAATTGAAGAACACGATGCGAGCCAAATTCGATCTGATCCTGGTTCCGATCGCCAATTTGCTGATTGTTCCCGAGCAACGAAAGCACATCACATTCAATGCCTTCTTTTCCAATACGATGTTCCACGAAGTGGCCCATGGACTGGGGATCAAGAATACGATCAACGGCCAGGGGCGTGTGCGGGAGAGTCTCCGTGAAGCGGCCGGGGCGTTGGAAGAGGGGAAAGCCGATATCCTTGGCCTGTACATGGTCACCGAGTTGTTCAACAACGGTCAGTTGACCGAGGGTGAACTGGAGGATTATTACGTCACCTTCATGGCCAGTGTGTTTCGCTCGGTCCGTTTTGGGGCCAGCAGCGCCCACGGTAAGGCGAACATGTTACGATTCAATTTCTTCAAGGAGCGGAACGCCTTTACGCGGCTTGATAATGGCCAGTACCGAATCAACATCCCGGAACTGAAGGTGGCAGCCACCGAACTCACTAACAAAATTCTCAAGCTGCAGGGCGACGGCGATTACGAGGGGGCTCGAAAGTTCATGGACGAGATGGGGTTTGTGGGCCCTGTTCTGCAGGAGGATTTGCAGCGGGTCGAACGGGCCGGCATTCCCACGGATATTGTTTTTGAGCAGGGAGTGAAGGTGCTGGGGTTAAAACCGACACCCTCGAAAAAGGGGAGCCGATGACCGGGGGCGTTGAACGCCAGGTTCGTCAGATAATGGAGCAGAGGGCGGTCGAAGCCATCTGTGACTACATTTCTCGTGAATCGTAAGCCCAATGCAACAGGGCTTGGCGCTGCCGGGGGCGACACTGAAGATCACCCGGACGGCAGTTATTCCTGATTTGCCCAATGTGTCGTCGCATTGCCCGCCAACGTTTCACTTGGCGCTGATCATCCGGTGAGCGCCGCCCCAGGTAGTAACGACAGTACCACTGGAACCATCCGCGGGGATCGTCCGCGCAGATCCAGCCTTTGCGGTTCCATTCTGCCAGTGGCTGCGATGCGTTGACACCGAAAAAATTCAGCTTGGGGTCATGTCGTTCATGGCAAAGCTTGGCCCGTTGGAACCAGCTGGATGGGAACTCGTCGCGGCAGTCCGTCATGTACTTCCCGCCAAACACCCCCAGTTCGAGCATTTGACGCGGTGTCAGTTCCGGTTCGAAGTCCGGATCAAAATTTCTACCGGTCGGCTCGGTGAGGAGATATCGGTAACCGGTTTGCATCAGGTCATTGACCTCGATGTGCTTGGGGAGCATTGTATTTGGCTCTTGGTAGGAGGTGCAGGTTCGCAGCAAAACCGTCGATATGGATCGATGTTAACCGATTTTTTGCACTCCGGGCAGTTCGCGACGGGATGCTGATTGTAAGCCGAAGCCCCAACTTGGGAAAGTAAAGAGAGCTTACGAGGCGGGGGGATACCCGTGGAGAGCAGCCGCGAAAAAGGTCACCCAGGCCGAAGCCTGGATGACCCCACAACATCACGTCTTAAACGTCTTGTTGGCAGCAATCCGGACAGCAAGCTTCGCTGCAGGCCGATTCGCCAGCCGTTTGGCACTCACAAGCCTGTTGCTCGCATTGGCAATTTTCACAGTGACAAGCTGTCCCACAGCAGGAACATCGATCAGTTCCTGAAGAGAAGGAACCGGTCATGGCCAAGGGGGTGATTGCCAGAGCCACCAACAGGCCGAGGCTGAGTAGGATTTTACTTAACATCATGATTCTCCCATGGAATCGTTAGTCCATAAACGTTACTTCAACAAACAACATTCAGGGGGAGAATTATTTTAACCAAACCGACAAGGTTGCCTGTCGCTGCTGGTGGCCCAAAGCTCGAAGCACCGGTCCCCGGCAGGCGGAACTAAGCTGGTTCACTCGTAAATCATCACGCGGGTATGCCAGGCTTGTTGCCGGCGTCCGGTTTTGGTCGGCTGAGCTGAACCCGACAAATCGTTCGAGGGGTTGATCGAGACAGTCACACCGAGTGCATTCGGTGAGCGCTGGGTCGATCGTCGTTGCCGTGCAGCAACAGGTGGTTTCCGATTGAAAGACGTTCCTTTGGGCAAACGGTTTGCAACCTTCGCTTGGCGAGCCGACTGCCTGATGGCAGCAGAGGCAGAAGGAGCCTGCGGGACAACCCAGGAGGAAGCAGATCAAGCCAGTCAGAATTGTCTGTTTCTTGTTCATGACCCTAAATACGCAAGAGGACCCACGATGGTTCGGTCAAAAATACGATGCGGCGATGGCTTGGTTTGTGCCGCGGAAAGTCGCCTGGCTAACGACTTGGTCTTTTGCTTTGGTAAGCCTTCATGATCTCTTTAAGTTGGTTGACACGATTCATGTCCCTTTCTTCGTAGGAATCATCTTTGTCCAGATCGATCAGGAAGCGAGCTTGATGGCAGCCAAAACAGAGCAGAGCGAACCTTTGGGAAGTTCCCGCCATCCAGCTGACGGCATAGTCCGGATGAAACCCGCAATCAAATGGTTCGCCCAGTCTGATGTAGAAGGTTTCCGGTTGATTGATGTGCTCGAGCAGCTTGGTGGTTTGGGTTGGATCCATCAAAACCCTGGGAGTGTAGAACGGGTACCCTCCCAGTTGGACCGTGTCGGAACGTTTCTGTTCCTGCTCAAGTAAATCCCTTTCCTCGTATTGGTGGGGCAGGCCCTCGTAGACATAAAGCGTGTCAGCTGACCTGAACGATTTTAAAAGTTCATCGAAGGCAGGTGGTTTTTTCGGGTTGGTCTGCTCTTTCGAGACCGTTTGCTGAGACTGGCAGCCGGGCATGAATAGCCATAAGACGGCGACCCAAAGAGTCCAGGTTCGTTGTTTGGTTTCTTTGCTCATCGGCTCGCTTCACATAAGGATTCAGGAAAAGGTTGCACTGAAATCATCGCTTGAGATTGCCGAGTTTGTATGGCCGTGTACCGTTTAACGCCGGTCGTCACCGTCGTGGAGTACCTGGTCAATCACGATACAAGCACAAAGAATCGATACATCATCCTCGTCTTCAATGATGTCGACCCCGTAACTGTCGGTCCAGTCCCAGTAGCTCTTGCTGACCGAGGCGACCCGCCGGCCCGATCGACGGAACTCGAATTCGTGCTCCCAGAACGAGCCGTCAATTTCGTAATCGTTTGGTCCGGGAACATCGAGGGTGAATTTCTTTTTGAACCAGGTGAATTCCTTGACGACTTCGGCGAACAGGTTTCCATTGACCAAGATCTGGTAACACGGTTGGAACGAAAGTAACTTCTGGCTGATGAAAGCCAATTCGTTCCCCTGGCTGTCCTGAAACGACAACTTGTCACCCCAGGAGAAAGCTTGACCATCGACCAGGAAGCGGGGCGTTCCGAATTGGTCGGTGATCGCAAAATCGTTTCCCCAAGACCAGAACTTCTCTTTGATTCGGTAAATCAAGTTATGCTCTCCCTAAACATTTCGTCGAATGTTCCGTGGATGCCTACCCATCGCTGACCTGGCCGCTTGAAAAGCATCCTATAGGATTCGGATTGCCCCGTCCAATCTTGCCGAGGGTTACCCGGTGTTTTTCCCGAATCTCGGAAACCAGCAGGGTACGCGCTGACGGTATCCCTGATAGGAGTCGCCAAATCTTTTTAGCATATCCTGTTCCTCAAAGGGACGTACGACGAGGTGCCATGCGAAGGCTCCGAGTAAGGAATAGACCAGGATCGGAAACGAATGAAAGACAATGGCGACGGCGATGCCTTGTCCGATCCCGGCAATCGCCATGGGATTACGTACATAGTGATACGGACCCGAAACGACCAATTCGTTGGTTTGATCCAAGGGGAGTGGAGTGCCATCCCCATCGCGGACCAAGAAGAAGGAACTGGTCAATCCGAGCAGGCTGAAAGCAAGGAAGAGGAGCCCTCCTGCCACCGTCTGTGCGTCCAGCGCGGGTGTGATGAGGCCATTGAAAGCATCGAGGAGGATGTAGGGAACCACCGCCAGTGCCAAGATCCAGATGCAGACTATTTGGATTACCGTCTTGCCTGCGTTTCGCACCATGCCGGCGCAAGATCGGCGGAATATGGATTCATTGAAGCAGAGGAAGACGTTGTAACCCAATCCGAGCGCCATCAGACCCGTTGGCAGGTAACCACTCAAGGTGAGGATGGTCGCATTGCAACAGTAAAGGGTGGCGTACGCAAAGGCGCCCAGAATCACAAGTTCCAGGGCTCGGTTCTGGTGGTAAGCTCGCGCGATCGATAAGCTGGCGATCAACAGGATATCCGGAGCGAAGAACGCCCAGAACGACACCGGCGGGATACCCGCGAATTGAAACGCATGAAAAAAACTTGAGCTGATGGCAAGTCCCAGCCACCAGGCACTAATCAATGCGGCTTGCAGCAGGTAAGCCGTTTCTTTCATGCAGTGCTCCCAAAAACCCGGAAAATTACAGCCCGCTAACGTGTGTTACGATCGACCGGGTAACCGGCTCGTAGGAAGTATTGTAGCGGGTCAGCCGATGAGACGCCAAAAAGGGTAATGACCGGATGATCATTGGCCGCACAGGCCGTTGGTAAATTCATACTGTCGCATCGGTTATAGGGGACAGATGTTTCAATGTCATTTCCTTGCAATATCTCTGCCGCTGCGCCTGATCGGTCAATCGGCCGATTCGATCTGCGGCATGGCCAGGTACCAGTTAAGGACGCTTTCGGTCATTCGTCGGGTGATTTTCGGATGAGTTGATGCCAAATTATTCGCCTCGGCCGGGTCTGCGGCCAGATCGTAAAGTTCCGGCCTGGACCCGTCGTAATCACAAAGCAGTTTCCATTTTCCCTCGCGCATTGCCAGGTCTGGCAAATTTTGGAAGCCGTAAAAATTCTTCCGATCCGGGGGACGGCTAAAAAAGAGGGGCGCCTGCCGGGATGTTTTTACCTTGCCCAGTAACGTGTCGACCAATTCTTCGCCGTCAAGCTGCGGACCCTTGGCGGGGTCCTGACCGGTCAGCTGTAACAATGAGGGGGCCAGATCGATGGCGGAAAAGACCGACGTGTCGTTGACGGTCCCGTGCGCCGCGGATTTCATCAGTCCGGGAGCCCAAGCCACTAAGGAGGAGCGGATTCCACCCTCGTAAAGATGGGTTTTGAATCCTTTGAAAGGACCAGCCCGCCCCGCTCCTTTTTCGGGCCCGTTATCGGAGCAGACCAGGATCAAGGTGTTGTCCCGCAGATCGTCGTCGGCCCGAATAAACTCGAAGAGTTTGCCAAACTGCGCGTCCATCTCCTCGAGAACAGCCAGGTAGAGCTCGCGTTTGTTGTTGGTCTGCTTGATCCGTTCATAAGACGGCCAGAAAGGGCTGTGCACATCGTCGGGCCAGAGGTTGACGTAAAACGGTTTGCCGGCGTCCCGGGCCCGCTCCATAAAGGGGATGGCGGCGTCGATGAAACCGCTCGTAATCTCCGACCGTTGCATCCACGTGACCGGCTGACCCAGGTTGGTGGCATTGGCCCAGATCTTTCCGGTTTTCCCCTCTTTGTTGATTGTTAATGGGAGCAGTTTGGCCCCCATTCCCTCGAAATTGGTCAACGATTCATCGAAACCATAAGCCGTGATTGGCGGCGCGTCGTTGACGTCGCGCTGGCCTCCCATGTGCCATTTGCCGAAATGCCCGGTAGCGTAGCCGTTCCGCTGCAGGGCTCGAGCCAGCATCGGGGCCCGGGGGTCGAGCCAGTTAGCCATTCCCCGCTGGGTGTTTTTATCCCGGAAAGCGAGGTAAGAGGTGATGTTCCAACGCTGCGGGTACGTCCCGGTTGAGATCGCCACGCGTGAGGGCGAACAAATGGGCGAATTGACGTAGAACTGTTGGAAAGCGATCCCTTCGGCTGCCAATCGATCGATGTGGGGCGTGTTGGCATCCAAGTTGCCGAAACAGGAGAAGTCAGACCAACCCATGTCGTCGATAAAAACGAGGATGATGTTGGGCCTCTGTACTGTGTCCTGAGCGGCGGCCCAAGCAGGCCAGAAGGCCAGAAGGCTGGCAAAGATCGATGAGAGGAGGGCAATACGTCGTTCCATGAATTGGGTCTCTCGCTTCGGTAGCCGGCATCGACGAGCCGGTTCCCCAACCGCCACGTCAAGCCATAGAATTTTCATGGCCATGCCGTTATTCTACTCGGAAGTTCCCTGAGCCGTCAAAATGGCCTGTAATACGTCGTCGGTCGTGGGCCATGGTTTTTTGGTCAGCATCGCCCACAGACCTCCTTTGCGAGAGAGCACGATGCGATCGTCGACCAGGAAATCGAGTTGGCCCCGGCGACCTTTCTCGATCAATGGTTCCTGTTCCAGTTTTTCTCGAATGGCGGCAGCGTAACTCACTACTCTTGGCCCGTACGCTTTTCACATCGGGCAGTGAATAATTTTAATGGTCATCAGTAACAATTCCTCTTGAACATTGGGCTGTTGGGTTGCGGAATCAGGCTATTGCCAAGTGCGATCACGCTTGCGAAATTTGAATCGGAGTACCGTGAGGCACATCTCTCATTTTGCTTCAGATTTTATGGTTTACGGGGTTCGTAGGATCTTCTCTATCTTGCGACCTTTGGCCAACTCGTCCACCAATTTGTCCAAATAGCGCGCCTGGCGGGTGAGCGGTGTTTTGATCTCTTCAATTGGATAGCCACAGATTGTTCCCGTAATCAGTTCAGCATTCGGGTTGAGTGTCGCTTCGGCAAAAAACTGTTCAAACGTCGCTTCGTTCTTGAGCAGGCGTTTCAGATCGCTTGGTTTGAAGCCGGTCAGCCAAGTGATCACCTGCTGTAGCTCTTTCTCAGTGCGTCCCTTCTTCTCAACCTTGTTGACTTAGTGGGGATATACCGAAGCGAACGTCAGCTGGGCGACGCGTGCATCATGCTCTTGGGTGGTTGTCATGTCGATGGTTTCCTGGCTCGGGAATCGGTTGGGTGGCACTGTCTGGCTGAGAGATCGCCGCCATCAAAGTGTGCGAATTTGGCCGTAAGCAATATTCTACTCTCGGGATTTCTTCGTCGTCGACTCGGGGTAGATTTGCTGGTGGTTCGTTTGGGTGATCGCCGGGCTGTTGCGAAGGGCACTGCCCGATAGGAATTCGATGATGTTTGGTGTTTTCAGTTCCGCTTTCGATCCGTTTCACCTTTCACAGATTTTTGCAACTGCGTGTAGATTTCGAGTGTTAAACGTTGCAGTGCATCGTGCTGCTCTTTACCAGAGGTTTGGGAAGCGAGTTTCTGGCTGGCCATGATGGCGTAGTTCATGGTCCTTTTCTGGTCTGAGTAATGACCGGATCGGACCTGGGTAACCGGATCGCTGTAGAGTGCACCTCCCTTGGCGTATAACGTCGCGCCGCTGGGGTAATCCCTGGCATGCAGGATCTCGGTGATCCCCTGCACCGTATCCGCTGTCAAATCGCTCGGATTTTTACCAATGGTGGTTTGAAACAGGGTTGCCAGGGCGAGCGGGGTCGCCGTGTTATCGCCCGTCACATTGCGTCGGGCCAGCATGTAACGCCGCAAGTGGACACCTCGAAACGCCGCGTCTCGCCGCTGCATTTTTTGGGTCGCCGCGGCGGGGCCTCCCAGCAAGGCGATCGCCACGTTGGCCGCGCCGTTGTAAACGATATTCGAATAGGTTTTACCGGATGGATCCTTGGAGTCGATGAGGATCGAACCGAGTTGCCTAATCGAAACGTTTGAAAGTTCATCAGCAATTTCCTGTTGGCTTCGTTCCTGAAAATGGGCGATGGCTGGGTGCTGTCTGTTTTGTACGATGGCGGCGATGTCGGGGCGTGGTTGCTGATCTAATTCCTCCGAAAACCTGTAAAACAGTTCGAGTAACAGGATCGATTTGACCGAGCTGGCGGCCGGGAGTTCCCGTTGGGAGTTGTGGTGAAACATGACTTTGCCCCGATCATCGAGTACGACCAAGCCGATCACCATTTCGTCGGGAATCGTCTGCAATATCGCTGCCACGTTTTTCGGCACGTGGGACGTGGTTGTCTCGGCGATGAACTGGCTCTGCCCTGCCGCGGATCGATCGATTCGGTTTTCGGTTGCCCGTTGCTGGGCGCTCAGATTTCCTGTCAGCAGGGTGAGAGCCAAACTCAGAAAGGTCAGTCTGTCTAGAAAAAGTCTTGTCATAATCGATCTCGAATCTGGGTCATCGGTCGCACA
>JAYZCF010000120.1:0-7997 GCA_036338455.1 Planctomycetota bacterium | reverse complement strand
CTCGTTGCCAGTTGGTTACCAGCGGCTTGGGACAGATCAACAGTACGTTTTTCAGATACCCACTTCGCAACAGCATTCGGATGGACGTAATGGCCTGCATCGTTTTGCCAAGGCCCATCTCGTCCGCCAAAATAGCGCAGTGCCGTGGAAACAAAAAAGCGACGCCTGAATATTGGAAATCGAATGGCTTGAATGGGAATTCAATCGTGTTGCTCGCCAGCAGCGTCTCCAGAGGTGGCTGCAACGCATAAAACAGTCGGTCACTCAGCTTGACGACATCACGAGGTGGTTTAATCCGCGTTCTTGTTTCCCTGGAAGCGCGTTTTACAGGCTTCCTTGACTTGGCCTGTTTCGGTCCGGAAGACAGGAATGCCCGGGCGGCCGAGTCATTCCCCTTTGTCTTCGAACTAGGGTCAACATTGAAATAGTAGCTTTGTACCGGTGTCGGTTTGACCCTGATCGGCAGGGTAATGACCTGGGCTTCGGCAGCCTCTGACAACTCCCAGCTGTTGGCGGAGATGGGAATGGGGTGGTTTAAATCAGCATTCCAATCGATTCTTTTTGACGGAAGGTCGGTCAATTTAAGTCGCCTAATTTTTCGATAAAGGTTTCAATTTTAGGCAGCGACCTGATGGGCTTCTGCGATCGCCTGTTGGATTCGCTCAAAGGGTTCGTTGAGCGGTAGGGTCTCGGTAAAACACTGAAGCCATTGGCGAGCGGGGCCTGGATTCTCGGAAACCACCCGCATGAGGTGGGTGTCGATTTCATGATGGGGAGACTCGGAGGACACCTCGTTTTCCAGATCGATCAAGGCCAGCGGGGTATCGATCGAGGATTGGAGTTCAACCAACTCAGCCGTGTCGGTGACGATCACGTCGAGATTAGATTTTGCTTTCTTGATCAATGCAATTCCAATCTGATCGCAAAAGAGAAATGACTTCAGGGTTTGGCCATACAAAATTTCCTGCGCACGGTTGGTTGTCAGCGGGGCAGTGCAGTGGAACTCCAACGGACGTCCCTTGCTTGACGTGATCAACAGCCCACCGCCGAACCCGGCCGAGGGAATCTCAAAAATCGTCAGGAAACCGAAACTCGGGTTCTTGTTCATAAGCGCTTGATTCAATTCCGGGTCCCTGGGGAAACCAATGGCTGGGGTTGACCCCTTGGGGCAGCGCTTCACGCAGCCCATTTGTCAACGATCAAAACAGAAAATTGGGATGACAAATGCCATCTTGGATTGAATCGGAAACTATCGAATTCGTTCTTTAATGCCCGCTTAATCGGCAATCCTGACGTTACGACTGGTACCAGTGTTAAATACTTCGCAGCAATCACTGCTTACCAGAAGAGCGAAAGAGTTAATAGCAATTCCGATTTTTCACTTTAGTCCAATCAAAAATCTTCTGAATACGGGATGGAGTGACAAGGTACTGCTCGACACCCTAATGTCGGCTGTTTATACTAGGTGAATACCGATTCGAAATTATCTGGAGCAAGATGTTATGGCCCGTGACCCACAAGATTTATCACCGATGTTCCGGATCGACGTTAGTCAAGATGCTAGCAAACCCGCGGTTGGAAACCCGAGCATGAGTAACGATCAAGAGCTTACATCTCTGTTGCAACAGTTGGTTCTTGGCCAGGAACGGCAGAATGAATTGTTGCAGGATCTCACAGACCAAATGGGTGCCAGCCAACGTCAACGGGCCAATGAATTGGGCCAGTGGAGAGAAGCGAATCCACTGTTGGCGCGTCGGTGCCGGGCGGCTGCGGAAGCCTTGAGCCGTGTGCAAACCGAGTTTCTCGAGAATTTAACGATCGAAGTCAACGATAACTACGAAAACATGTTGGACGGCGAATTTGTCCTCAACGAATTTGTCGATCGTTACGGCCCCCGTCTGGCTCACCTCAATGGTGTTCTGCAGCTGTTGTCGCAGCTGAGCAGTGTTCCCCAGCACGCTCAAAGTGGTGCGTAATTCGTTTGCCGGATGCTGTATCAAACCAATCAAATCGACAAATCAAACCCTGGTCTGCCTGGTGCAAATCAGGGTTTTTTTAATCCATTTTGAGGGAAACAGGTGGAAGGAATGGACGGCCGGTTGGTCAGTGTGACGACGTCCGATCGCGTTCGGCTCGATGGTTTCTACTCGGCCGCTGAACGCGCACCCGTTAGCGGAGTAGATGCGTGCGTTATTACTCATGGACTAAGTGGTAATTTTTATACCTCCCGCCTGCTCAAGCACTTGGCTCGTTTCTGCGTTAGCCGAGGAACGAGTTCGGTACTGATCAACACTCGTGGCCACGACTACCTGAACCTGACCGTTCGATCGGGACGTTCGACCACGCTGGGCGCGGCCTATGAAAAAATTGAAGAATGCCCATTCGATCTTAACGCCTGGGTCGATTTCCTTGTCGGCCAAGGCCATCGGAAAATTTTATTGGCCGGCCATAGCCTGGGAGCCATCAAGACGCTTTATGCCCAAGCGCATGCCCCTCATCCCAATGTGGTGGGAGTGTTCTGCCTTTCGGCCACACGTCTCAGTCATGATGCGTTGCTGGCGGCAAGCCCGGACGGCAAGTTTTCCAATTGGATGGAAGTTGCCCGTCAAAGAGTGGCAAGTGGCCAAGGTCAGGAGTTGCTGTACGTCGATTTCCCTTTTCCAACCTGGATGTCTGCTGCAGCCTATTTGGAGAAATACGGTTCGGGCGATCAGCTGAATTGGCTGCAATTTATTGATCGGATAGAGGTGCCTGCCTGGGTCGGTTTTGGCGAATTGGAGTTGGAAGAGAATCCGGTGTTCGTGGGATTAGAAGATGAGGTGGACCGAGTCGCTGGTCACTTGGAAAACGTCGCGATAGAAACCATCCCGGGCGCGGATCATTTTTATTCGGCAAGATATGGGGCGGTCGAGTCCGCAATGGAGCGCTGGTTGGATATGTTATCCCTCGGAAGGAGCTGATCGCGCTCGAATGGGGGAGACGTAGGCAGTCCTCCGGGAATAAATTTTCTGGGTGCGTCGGTCCGTCCTGAACCGCCCCTCAGACATGCTCCGGATCGCTTAAGTTAGGGAATTCCGGCATGGTGGCCATGTTTTTTCGCATACGGACGATCGCAAAAACCCAGCCGCAGAGGATGAAAAAAGGCATGCTCATCATGAAGAGGATGCTCAACGCGAAGGCATTCGCTGTCTGGTCATGCAACCCATCCTTGCAGGTAGGGCACGCCATCGCAGCTTCGCAAAGCAGCAGGAGCGTTGCAAAACAGACGATAGAACAAACGATTTGGCGAATTCTGTGAAACATTGGATGAACCTTCTACGCTTGCACGGCCGGCGGGAACCACCAGTAGATCATAAAGTATACCAACACACCTGTCACAGAAACATACAGCCAGATCGGAAAGGTCCAGTGAGCAAACTTTTTGTGTTTCACCCGGTTGTCGCGAAAACCGTAGTAGATCGTAATGATTGCCAGAACAGGGACCGTGATAGCCAGAGGGATGTGGGTGCCTAGCAGTACATAGTAAAAGATCGCGGCCGTGGGGTAGGATTCCCGATCGAATACCGTGTGCCCATAGCCGTAGTGATACGTCAGGTAGCAGCCCAGAAAAATGATCGAAATCACAAAGCAGCTGAGCATGGCGACCTTGTGGGCGGTTTCCATCCGGTTCCGAATAAACAGGTAACCCGCGATCAAAACAACGGTCGCCAGGCCGTTGAGCGAGGCATTAATGTGGGGCAAAACAGAATCTGCCAGTAGCAGTGATGAACTAAATAGGGTACCACTCATTCGTCTTTGGTTTCCTCGTTTGTATTAGATGACTTGGTGGGCTGGATGAAGGAAAATTTCCCCGGGGGTACTGTCTCAGAATTTAGCTCGTCAATCAACTGGAACATGCGAACTTCGTCGTTGGGTTGACGCCAGTCAAATCGCCCCCGCACATTTCCCCACCGATCGACCACGAACAACTCGGAAGAATGGTGTGAGTTTCCGGCGGGTGCGCGGAAAAATTCGCTGCTGATCCGCTTGGTCAGGGAGTCTTCACCGACCGTGGCGAACAACCATTGGTCCGGCTGGGCTCCGCGTTTTCGAGCATATTCCGACAGCACTTGCGGCGTGTCCGTTTGAGGGTCGGTCGTGATGCTGACAATCTTAGCCGGGTGCTGCTTCAATCGTTCTTGCAGTCCTGCCAGGTAATTGCTCTGTTCAATGCAAACCCCCGGACACGATGTGAAAAAGAAGTTGCCAATCCACGTTTCTCCGGTCAGTTCTCTTGAGTAGATTTCATTCCCGTTAGAAGTGGTTAGGAAGAAATCACGAATCCAGGGGACCGTATCCCAGTTGTCCGGTTTGGTGCCGGCCATCGCGTTTCGTGTTCGAACGGTGGCATCCATGGGCGGTTCGGTCTCTGAGATGACGGATTGAGCGACCTGGATGAAACGCTTCATGTCGTAAGGGTCGTCCCACTTGAAGCGGTCTCGATATTTTCCCCAGCGATCAATCAAGAGGATGTTGTCGGTGTGGGTGTCCCGGTCTACGACGACTCGAAAAACTTGTTCGCCAATCTCTCGAACCTTGTGGGGTTTCCCCGTAGCAAAGACCCATTGATCTGTCGTGGCTTCGTAGTCCTTGGCGTAGCGGTTGAGGATCTCGGGCGTATCATTTTCCGGGTCGACCGTAATGCTTAAGAACACGACATCCTCGCCGTCTAGCTGGTCATGCAAACGTTTGATTTGATCATTTAAATCACGGCAGATACTCGGACAGCCGGCGAAAAAAAAACTGACGACCATCGGTTTGCCGATAATGTCGCTATACCGGAAAGCTTCACCTTCCTGGTTGGTCAATTCAAACTCGGGGACATGCTGTAGGTGTTTCCAAGGTACATCTACCAGGACGGCGCCCGATGACGGCGTTTCCTGCACTGTTTGAATCTCGGATTCACGCGATGAACGATTCCATTGCATCAGTAAGGTCGCGCCGCCCACGATCAGCACCAGTAACCAGAGGACAATCGGAATTGGCTTTTTCATGTCTTGGCACCGTGACTAGGATCGGGGTGGGTTGGTGGTTCGTTGAATTGAGGGACCTCGGGAACGGTTATTGCTTCGGGGCTTAGTTGTTGACGCGACCGGGGGTAATGATCTGTCCGCATTCCGATGTCTGGCACCAACAAGAGAACAAGCATGCAACCCATGAAGAGAGTCGGTATGGTCAGCGCGTATTTCCAGGAAGGTTCCCACCACAAATGCATAAAAAATGCCACGACCAACATTGCCTTGCAAACCGAAATGCTGATCATTACGCTCCAGCCTAGTATTCGGTTCTCCATAATGTCTGAATTGGCGACCCAGAAAGAGAGACCTGTCAGGATTACGAGGAATCCGAAAACCACCAGGAAGACCCTGCGCTGGCTGGAAGCTTTCGATTGGTTGGGAGTGTCTGTTTGCATCAGATCACACGAGTAAAAATCAAAACAGGTAAATCATCGGGAACAGGAAAATCCAGACGATATCGACAAAGTGCCAGTACAAACCGACGTTTTCCATCACCTTGGCTCGTCGGCGATTCAGTTCGAGCGGTATCAGCAAAAGGAATACAACGATCCCAATGATGACGTGAAGGGCATGGAAGCCCGTTATCAGGAAGTACGTGTTGGCCCATGTATTCCCACTGGGTATCACCATCGGTAATTTCAAATGGAAATGCTCATTGATGCCGTGTTCCAGCTGATTGAAGGCTGAATGCGCTTCCAGGCGTTGTTGTATTGGGTTCAACGTTTGGTTGACTTCACTAATTAACTGCGTCGTTTCTTTGGCACCCTGTTCAGCGGACTCGAGTTCCCCTTTTCGCTGTCGTTCCAGCTCACCCGCGGCAGGGAAATTACCGTCATCGTCAACCTGGGACTTGCGGTCGCTTTCCAGCTGGGCGATTTCATCCGCAAGTGCGGACATTTGTTGTTGGGCCGACGCCAATTTCGATTCCAATTGTTCCTGCTCCGGCAGCAATCGCTGTTGTTCTTGTCGCAGTTCTGTTTCCTCGTCGGCGAGGTACTTTTCGATATCGGGTCGTTTCGACAAGGGGTGAACCTGGTGGGCAAAAGCCTCCAGTGCCATACGTTTCATGTTGGGGTCATCGGACATGCCGACTTTTTTTTCTGTCCAGTTGACCAGCCCGCTTTGGATCAGGTAAAGATTTTCCAGAAGGGTAGCCGCCTGTTCTGAAGAGCGGGCCGAGAAATTCTCCTCGTCGGAAATTCGTTGCTTTAAATGCGATGAAAAATTGGATACGAAATAGAGATCGGCCCGGTCATGCATCAGGGAGCGGGGGAAACGGGGGTAGATCCCATGAGTGTACTTTGACTTGTATTCGAAGCCTTTGATGCCGAGGAAAACCAAGCCCAGTAGCGTCGTTGCGACCAGCCAACCGCGCGCTGCACGTACCCGGTCCGACTTGGCCGCCTCGTAGGCGAACACAATGGTCATGCTGGAACAGATCAGCACAAATGTATTCAACGCGCCCAGCCATTCGACAACGCCCACCTGAGCTGGTGTTGGCCAAGTGCCTTCGGGCGCCCCGAACCTGAGGACGATGTAAGTACCTATCAAGGCCGTAAAAAACATGATCTCCGTGGAAAGGAACAGCCAGATCGCTACCTTGCCTGGAGACATGGGTAGCGCCCGTTGGTAGACCAGTGGCACGGCGTGGCCGTCATGATCGGGTTCGGAATTTCCTTGGGAGTTCACCATCGGTTCCATCTGTGATCAGGAAAGGCTGGCGATGACCAACGCCAACATGAACAAGGGGAGGTAGATGATCGAAGTCTTCAGCAATCGTCGGGCCGAATTCACATTGCGGTCACGGGCAAAGCGAATCGAGTCACGCATGTATAGGCAACCCAGAAAAAGAGCTGCCCCAGAGAATAGGAGGCTTTGTAATCCTGTTCGAAATGTCAGGGCGGGCAACAGGCTGACTCCGATCAAGATGGCGCAGGTTACCACGGCTTTGATCCCTGCCTGCCGACCCGTCGGATCGGTGACCGTCAACATCTTGTGTCCACCCGTTCGATACTGATCTCGGTACAGCCAGGCGATCGCCATGAAATGCGGGAATTGCCAAAGTAACAGCGTGGCAAAGAACGCCCATCCCTGCAGATTGACCGTCCCCGTGACGGCCAATGAACCCATGACGATTGGCAGGGCTCCAGGGACCGCTCCAATTTCCGTATTCAGTGTCGTGCGCGTCTTGAGGGGCGTATAAACACAGACGTAGAGCAGCCAGGTCAATAATCCGCACAAGGCTGTTTGCCAATTGACCGTCGCCAGGAAGATTCCGGCGGATATGCCGAAACAGACGGACGCAAACATGACGACTTCGCCCGATGATAGCCGCTGGTCCGGCAAAGGACGTTTAGCCGTGCGAACCATGAGGAAATCGGTGTATCGTTCCAAGTACATGTTCATGGCATTACCACTGGCCGCCATGAATAGTAGCCCCAGGGAAGCCCAGGCCAGCGTGCCAATCGAAACGTCGGGTCCAGCTGCCAAGACCCCCGCGACACAAAACGTGAACAAGACCATGACCGTGATTCGGAGTTTGGTCAACTCGACGAAGGCGCGCAGCTTGGTCGAGAGGCCACTCGATTTCATCGGCTCGGTGTTCATGGCAGTCAGTTCGGTCATGGAATTCAATCTGATAGTCTAATTTGTTTGTTCGCCTGTGGGAGTCGGTATCTCCGTAGAATCTATCGCTTCTGACGAATCGATTTGCGGCCAAAAATCATCCTCCCGCCCCGGGTGGCTGTATTCGTACGGGCCGCGGTGAACAAGGGGCTGGAAATCGAAATTCCCATGAGGTGGTGGACTGGGAGCAGACCACTCTAGCGAGTTGGCGTTCCAGGGGTTACGGCTTGCCTTGTGACCCCAGATCAGGCTGCCAAAAAAGTTGATCAGGAATATCAACTGGGCGGCACCCATCAGGAAAGCACAGAGAGTGAT
>JAYZCF010000119.1:0-5035 GCA_036338455.1 Planctomycetota bacterium | reverse complement strand
CAGATGACCGACCTTTCGGCTTAGCCCAAAAAACGGATAGGGAATCACGAAATATGAATCTCACAGTGACAGGAATCCCACCACTCTATTCGACAAGGTTCGATCAATCTTTGCAAAAAGGATTTTGTTAATCCAAAGAATTTCAGGCTCCAACACCCTCGAAGCAAGCGGATCTACGGACACCGGGGCACTTACCTTAAATCATGCGGAATGTCTCTCTTCGTTTCCGATTCATGCCGCTTTCACCCGACACAATTCGGATGCGGAATAACACGGTATTCATCTGGCAATTATTTTTTTGAAATTTGTCGCTTGCCCCGGCCAAATTGGAAACGTATTTTTCTATGCCAACAGTCAACGTGAGTAACGGAGTAGACCATGTTTGATTATATGACTGCCGATTTTATTGCCTATGAAGCCTATCTCGACGTATCTCACAAGGAACTGGACGCTGTCTGCCGTCAATGCTCAAACAGCCTGATCCTCGATTTTGACGACGGCATCGTCTTCTGTTCCCACTGCGGTCCATGCTATCGGATCAATCCACCGGCTGCCGAGTCGGCCGCCCCTGCTTCCAAAGACGCCAGCAACGGCAAAAAGATTTAAACCCTGAGCTCCATCCTGTATTGGACGCGCTCGCGGTTTTCCCCCCCCAGCATCTGTGGTTGGTGGGTTGGCGGGTGGTTCGACCCAAACAAAAAAACGCCAGGCACTTTACCTGGCGTTTTCTTTTCATCATGGAATACCATGGCAAACTATTCCTCGCTCTCCTCATGATTCAGGTCATGCTGATGACTCGAATTCTCCTGTTTGGCTGCGGGCTTAAACAGGCTAATAGAATCAAAATCCATTCCCTCCTCTGCTGCCTTGAGCGTGAGATTCGTCTGGTAGTATTTACTTTGATTCGCCAGTTCAATCGCTTCGTTCAATTTTTCGGCTGTCGCGTCATAAGGCATCAGGACGCGAGCAAAATTAACCGCGATTTCTCCTTGCTTCAATTGTTCCATCCCCTCAGCCTTCTGGCCCCTCTGAAAACACTCGTTCGCTTTGGCCAGATAACTTGCGTGTTTTTCACCGGGCACAAACGACTTGTCCAAGGTGATCGATCCATTGATTGGTACCCGACACTCGGCCCCTTGGCATTGGTAGTTTTCCTTGGCAACTTCCTGCATCAGCCCGTTCGCCTTGCCTAGCATCTCCTTGGCAGCGTCCGTCTCACCATTAAAGATCGCCAGCCGGGCCGCGTGAATCGTTTGCATCGCTGCAAATCCTTTTTCCGATACCTTAGTCTTCTCCAGGCAGCACCCGTCTTTTTCTGCGGCTTCTTTTTTGGGAGCGGTACCGTCGGCCCATGCAGAATTGAAAGCGGCACAGGAACCGATGGCCATTGCCGCGGCAAGCGAGTAGGTCAATAACTTTTTCATTTTGATTTCCTTTACTCATGAAACGACTTGGATTGCCAGGGGCGGTTTACGCCTCAGCGGACGATTCCTAAACGCCCCAGATTTATCTTTCCGTAAATGCACTTCGCGTGCCAATCCGAAAACAAATCCGAGACACCTCGTAATTCCGCTTCAACCGCTGACCGGGCTGGGGGGGATTTCGACGTTGAAGGAACTCCGTATCGCCTCGGCCCTGGTAGCCCCTCGACAGCCGGTTTCAGTTCTCGAGACTGCGGGGCTTCAGTACGCTGACTCAAACACGCCTCAGCAGACGGTCGCGCCACGGTTCTACCAACCGAATACCGCGTGGGGATTTTTGCCCCAGAGGTCACAAGATGCCTCGCCGATTTCCTGAAAACACTACTTTTGACCTTCAATTTATTTTTCCGGTGGATTGGCACGACGGTTGCGTTTCGAACGTTTCCCAAACAGATCCGAAATGCGAAATCCTTTCGCTCACACTTACCTTACGGAAATGAACATTTGAAAGGTCTTAAGATGTCAACCACTTCAAACCACCGTCAAGCTCAAAGCGCGAATCAGGCTCGGCGAAATGATTTGCACGATCAAATCAACCAACTTTCAGCGGTCATTAAGCAAGAAAGCAAGCCTTTCAATGCGCTGGTCGAGGGAGTCGGCAATGTTGTCGTCGGCCAGGAAAAACTGATTCACCGAATGCTGGTCGGACTGCTGGCCAATGGACACTTGCTGATTGAGGGCGTCCCCGGTCTGGCCAAGACAACAGCCGTTGCCTGTTTGGCCCAGGGAATCAACACAGGATTCCAGCGACTGCAGTTCACCCCCGACCTGCTCCCGGCTGACCTCATCGGGACGATGGTCTACCGACCACAGACCCAAGAGTTCGTTGTTCAAAAAGGGCCGATCTTCTCCAACCTGATCCTGGCCGACGAGATCAATAGAGCTCCGGCCAAAGTACAGAGTGCGCTGCTGGAAGCAATGCAGGAGCGTCAGGTCACGATCGGCTCTGAGACGTTCCGACTGGATAGTCCATTCCTGGTGATGGCGACGCAAAACCCGGTTGAACAGGAAGGGACCTACCCCCTGCCTGAGGCACAAATGGACCGCTTCCTGCTGAAAGTCGTCGTCGATTACCCAAATCGAGAGCAGGAAAAAATGATCCTGGAAAGGATGTCCAAGACCGAACAGTCACACTCGGTGGAAACCGCCATGCAACCGGAAGACATCCACCGTGCCAGGAAACTGGTCGACAAGATTTACGTGGACAACAAGGTCAAGGACTACATTGTCGACCTGGTAATGGCAACACGTGACCCTGCCGCATATGGAATCCCGGTTGCAGAATGGATCGAGTACGGTGTTTCCCCGCGAGCCACTATTGGCCTGACCTTGGCGGCCAAGGCAAATGCCTTCCTCAGCGGGCGAGGGTTCGTAATCCCCCAAGACGTCAAGGACATCGCCCTGGATGTATTGAGGCACCGACTGGCCATCACGTATGAAGCCGAAGCGGAAGAAAAGACCTCAGACGATGTCGTCCAGGCAATCGTCGAGGAAATACGGGTCCCCTAGGCCTGTCATTTTCAGGTGAAGTGCGGCGTTCCGGTTCCGGGTTTCTCCGCCGGGCGGACGCCAGCACTTTCACCGAGCTCAGTGCTCTTAACCGTCATTTCAATACGTCTATCTATGAAAACGTTGGAACGAAAATGATTCCCCAAGAATTAGTCAAGAAAATTCGGCGCATCCAGATTCGAACATCCCACAAGGTCGATGACCTGCTGGCGGGACAATACCACTCCGCTTTCAAAGGCCGAGGTATCGAGTTCGAAGAAGTCAGGCCCTACCAGATTGGTGATGACGTCCGAGCCATCGATTGGAACGTCACTGCACGCAGCCACCAGCCTTACATCAAGCTATTCCGAGAAGAGCGGGAATTGACCGTGTTTCTCTTGGTGGATTTAAGTGCTTCCCAAGGCCTCGGAACCCAACATCAGACCAAGAGAGAACTCGTCACCGAAATCAGCTCGACGCTCGCTTTCTCGGCGATCCAAAACAATGACAAGGTCGGACTGATGCTATTTACTGACGGCATCGAGAAAACCGTTCCACCGCGCAAGGGGTCACGGCACGTTCTGCGGTGCATCAGGGAGTTGCTTTATTGCCAACCGATAGGTGAGGGAACCAACCTTGCAGCCGCCTTAACTCACCTGAACCGAACCGTCAAACGCCGCTCAGTCGTTTTCGTCGTCAGTGATTTCCAGGATGAAAATTATGAAAAGGCACTTCGAATCGCTAAACGAAAACACGACATCATACCCGTTGTGATCGGCGACCAAAGGGAAATGGAAATGCCCAGCGTTGGCATGATCGAACTGAAGGATAGCGAAACGGGCCTGGTCACCCAATTTGACACGGCCAGCCGTCGCAACCGCGAATTGTTTGCCGACAGGGCCCGAGCGCGAATCAACGAACAGGACAACCTGTTCCGGAAATTAAAAATTGAACCAATCCGAATCATGACCGGCCAAGACTACGTCGACCCGATCCGAGAGTACTTTCACCGCCGAGGAGCAAAAAAATGAAGACTCCCATACTGAACCAAAACGACTCCAACAGACTCGGGCCGCCAAACTACCATCGGGCATCCGCCCTCACAAAGTGGACAGGCCTTTCCCTGTTGTTCCTACTGATGGCATCCCCGGCCTGGACCTGGGCAGCGACGGAATCGCAGTCGGTCGATGGGCTCCGCATCAACACCAGCCTTGAACGCAACAAGGCGAGGATCGCTGAACCGATACGGATGACCATTGAAGTCGAGGCACCCGAGAACGTACTGGTAAGATTTCCCGATTCACTTGACCAACTGGGAAACTTCGACGTCGCGGAATTTCGCGATGAACTTGATATCCCAATCGAAAATGGCCGACGCTATACGCGACATTTGACATTGGAAAATATCCACGCAGGAGAACAGGCAATCCCGTCACTCGACGTCGCTTACACCGATCGGCGTTTAACGCCAGCTATTTCGGGGGTCCTGAAAACCGATGAACGCATCGTAATGATCGCCAGCTCGCTGGAGGGACCGGAAAATCCGGTGGAATTTAGAGATATCAAAGGCGTGGTATTTCTCGATGTCAAGGAACGACCCTCACCCAATTGGATCTACTGGACAACAGGTGGACTGATGGCCAGCTTGGCTCTGGCGCTCGTACTGGTGCGCAATCGCCGAAACTTGACGCCGCGGCAATGGGCCCTCAAGGCACTCGACGATTTCGAGAAAAGCGGTGACATGTTTCGTTCCAGCCCAGAACTGGTTTACGTGACGCTGACAGACATTATCAGGCAGTTCGTACAAAGACAGTTCGGCCTCTCGGCGCCACTTCTCACGACGAAGGAGTTCTTAAATAAATTACAAACCGATTCGCGGTTGAGCGCCGAGTCACGGGAATTGCTGCTCGAATTTCTGCAGGTAGCCGACATGGTGAAATTTGCCGGATTGGCACCCGGTAGCGATGCAATCCAAATCGCCCTGGCCAATGCACGCACCTTCATCCATTAATGTTATCAACCGTCGGAAACGTCTAATGCCAAACGGCTCTCTCCCGGGGAAAATC
>JAYZCF010000118.1:0-7969 GCA_036338455.1 Planctomycetota bacterium | reverse complement strand
CCGTAACGCAATCGCTCGTGACACAGTTGCCACCATGTCCACTTCGTGATGAATAGCGGTGCTTTGCCATACGGTAACGACAACGCGCCAACGCAGTGCTGGTGCAAGCCAAGTTGCCAACGCGGTAGCCAGCAGCCTGCCAGTGTACGGTCGTCTTGTTCAGCGCGCCGCCGCAAGGGTAGCGACATCCACTGTGATAGAAAGCATCACTACCGGCAGTCCAGTTGTAATAATTGCGAGAGTGGCGGTACAACATTTCGTGCGGCATCAGCGGCTGGTACGTGTAATAACTGTGCCCCACATTGGCCGGAACAGGCTGCGGAGCGACATACAACTCGGCGTTGACACTGCTCGCGCCGGGCTGCGTGTAATATTGTGAGAACAAGTAATTAGGCAGAGCCCCGTCTTGGGCAGTTGCCGTCCCTGCAATCAAACCTGCAATGACCAAGCCAGCCATTGAAAAATAAATATTCCTGATCTTCATGATCGGGCTCCCTGCTGATTCCCTTGATTTTCGGCGCATGCCATAACTGAATCCATCCGATTCCTTTCTGCTTTCGGCCACTCGGAACAACCCGTTTCAGGTAAATATGCCTCTCTCCGCGTGAAATCACCGGGGGCCGTGGTACAACCCGGAAAACCGTCTGTGACCGAAACCGGCAGATTGGTACAATCCTCCTAACCATCCTGACATGAATCGGCAGGCCCAAATTGGGCCCATTTCCCCTCAAAGCAGAACAACCAGGGGGCTTGGGTAAGACGGGCTGCAGCGAGCCGTTCCGACTGTCCAGATCGTTTGTTTCCCATTCCAAGAGGTACACAATTTGGCCAAGAAGCGAGCCGCCCGTAGAAAAGCAACCAAGACCAAGCAAACCAAGGTAAGCCCCTCCCGGAATGGTAAGTCCGAGCCAAGTCTGTTTGACAGCCTCGACGAAACTTTGTCCGCGGTCCCCCTTCGCACCTTGGCCGAGGATCGCTACCTGAATTACTCTCTGTCGGTCATCACCAGCCGCGCTTTACCCGACGTACGTGACGGACTCAAACCGGTTCAACGTCGAATCTTGTACACGATGCACCAGCAACGGTTGGACCATACCAGCAAGCATCGAAAGTGTGCCAAGGTGGTTGGAGATGTCATGGGTAATTATCACCCCCATGGCGACAGTTCGATCTATGAAGCGCTGGTGCGAATGGCACAGCCATTCGCGTTGCGAATCCCACTGGTCGATGGCAGTGGTAATTTTGGCTCGGTGGACGGCGACAACGCCGCTGCCATGCGATACACCGAATGTCGAATGACACAGATCGCGGGCGAGGTACTTAATGACCTGGCCACGGAGACGGTCGCTTTCAAGCCCAACTATGACGGCAGCCGACGAGAACCGGTCGTCCTGCCAAGTCGTGTTCCCAATCTCCTGGTCAACGGGGCAACCGGCATCGCAGTCGGGATGGCCACCAACATTCCGCCACACAATCTCAAAGAGGTATGCAAGGCCTTACTGAAGTTGTTGAGTAATCCAGAGATCAAAGGCTACCAGCTGGTGGGTGAAAACGCGGTACAGGGGCCTGATTTTCCCACCGGCGGCCAAATCACGAATTCGAAAAAAGAGCTTCGAGACATCTACGCGACCGGCCAGGGAGCGATCCGCTTACGAGGCACCCACAAACTGATCGAAAACCGGAAACAGGGTAAAGTCCTACAAATCACGTCCATTCCCTATGCCGTCAACAAGGCCAATTTGGTAGAGCGGATCTCTGAGATCGTCTTCAGCGGCAAGATGCCGCTGGTCACCGAGGTGCGAGATCTCTCGACGGACGACATCCGCATCGACCTACTGCTCAAAAAAGACGCCGACGAAAACAAGGTGTTGGCGTACCTCTATAAGAACACACAGTTGCAGACAAATTTCAATGTCAACCTGACCTGTCTGGTACCCACCGAAAATCGGGAAGTGGGTGCACCAGACCGCTTGGGTCTGAAAGAAATCCTTTGGCATTTTTTGCATTTCCGCCTGGAGGTCATCACCCAGCGTTTAGAAAACGAACTGGAAGTGTTGAATCGGCGAATCCATATTCTCAATGGGTTTGTCACCATCTTCGATGCGCTCGATACGATCATTCGAATCATCCGTAAGTCCGAAGGAAAAGCGGACGCCGCCGAAAAAATCATGAAGCGGTTCCCCGCCAACAAAGGTGGTTTAGACGCCGAACAGACGGATGCGATCCTGGAGTTGAAACTTTACCGGTTGGCGCGACTGGAGATCCAGTTGATCCAGGACGAGCTCAAAAAGAAAAAACGACGAGCCAGTCAGATCAGGAAATTGTTACGTGAAGACACAGCCGACACCAACCAGTCAGGACGCTGGGCAATCGTTCGCAAAGAGATCGAGGAGTTGGTCACCCATTACTGCAAGAACAAGGAATCCCGGCGGCGCACCTTGATTGAATCCGTTGATGCCGAGCCGGAATACTCGGCCGAGGACTTTATCGTGGCCGAAGACTGCCATGTGCTGGTCACCCGTGACGGATGGGTCAAGCGACAGAAACAGATCGCCGACCCCGGCAAAAGCCGTGTTCGTCAGGGGGACAGCGTCCTGGCATGCGTCGCCGGTTCAACCCGCGCGACGATCGGCTTCTTCTCCTCCTTCGGTGTCTGTTATACGTGCCGCTTCATCGACATCCCGGCTTCCACTGGTTTCGGGGACCCAATCCAAAAAATCTTCCGGCTCAAGGATGGCGAAAAGATCGTGTCGGCCGTCTCCTTTGACCCTCGCTTATACAACCTGGTTCCCCCAGACGAAAACCATTTTCCCGAAGATTTTGGGATCGCCGTTTCAAGCAACGGCTTTGCCTTGCTATTTAGCTGCGACGCGCTGATTGAACCGTCCACACGAAACGGGCGCCGATTTGCCCGCGTGGGCACCGGCCACAAGCTTGTTGGAGTGCAGGTCATCGACGATACCTACGAAACCACTTTGGCCATCTCTCGAGATTGCCGCGCCATGGTTTGCCCTACCAGCGAGATCAACTTCCTGTCAGGCCCTGGTAAAGGGGTGACCTTGATCCGCTTGGCGAAAACGGACGAATTGGTCGGCTTCAAAGCGTCCAAAGGCGAGCGAGACCTGTTGTTGGTCGAAACCAACCGAGGCGCCCAAAAGACCATTTCCACAGCCAAGTACCGCGTTACTGGTCGTGGGGGCAAGGGAACGGAAATTCAGAAAAACGGCAAGATTGCCAGAATCGTCGAAGCGGTGCCAGAATCACCTCCTGCTTTTAACTCGACCGGTGACGATTCCTAACATGACGAACGACCCATAAATTACGACCCTCACGGAGGTCAATCCTAACGATGGCGACTGCCACTAAAGAATACCTGAGTAAGAACATCACCGTCCTCGAGGGCCTCGACCCGGTACGCAAACGACCGGGTATGTACATTGGTGGTGTCGGAATGCCGGGGCTTCATCACCTCGTCTGGGAGATCCTGGACAACTCGATTGATGAAGCGATGAACGGTCACGCCAACGAAATCAATGTGCAATTGCACAAGGACGGCCAGACCGTCACGATCTCGGATAATGGTCGGGGAATCCCGATCGACAAGCACCCCAAAACGAAGAAGTCTGCTTTGGAAACCGTGCTCACGGTTCTCCATGCCGGTGGTAAATTTGACGGCAATAACTATAAGACTTCGGGTGGGTTGCACGGCGTAGGGGCCTCGGTGGTCAACGCACTTTCCAAGAAGCTGGTGGCAATCGTTCGCCGCGGCGGCTCGCAATATCGAATGGAATTCAGCAAGGGCCTGCCAAAGTCGAAACTACAAAAACTCAAAGGAAAAGTCCGCGGCTCGGGAACCTCAATCACATTCACACCGGATCCGACCATTTTTCCAAAAACGGATTTTGATACCGGGGTCATCCGCTCGAGACTGGAAATTGCCAGTTACCTACACCGGCAAATCAAGTTCACCTTCTCCGATGATACGACCAAAACGAAGGAAGTCTTTCTCCACGAACGTGGCATCGTTGATTACCTGGAAAAAGTAATCAAGGAGCGAAAGACGGCCGCCATCCATGAATTACCGTTCAGCTTCAGCCTAGACGGGGAAACCCGCTTGGAATTGGTGATGCAATGGACCGAATCGACGGACGAGCATGTACGTTCCTACGTCAACGGGATCACCACCGGCAGTGGAGGAACCCATGAAAACGGGTTTCGTTCCGGCCTGTCCAAAGCGGTCCGCAATTACTTTGACATGCACAACCTGACCCCCCGGGGTGTCAAAATTTCCCTGGAAGACATCCGGGAAGGTCTGGTGGCAATCGTGTCCGTCTTCTTGGCAGAGCCCCAATTCCAAGGCCAAACCAAAGATCGGTTGAACAATCCGGAAATCACCGGGATTGTGGAGAGCGCGGTCCGCCCCGCCCTTGAGCAGTGGATGAACGACAATCGAAGTACGGCCGACGGGATTGCCGCGCGGATCATCGCCTCCGCTCGGGCGCGCGCCGCTTCGCGGGCCGCTTCTGCCGCCGTCTCCCGTAAGGCGAGTGGTAAAAAGACGATGCTGCCGGGCAAGCTAAGTGATTGCCTGAATTCGGGTCGTGCCGATTCCGAACTGTTTATTGTGGAAGGGGATTCGGCGGGTGGCAGCGCCAAACAGGGACGTGATCGCAACTTTCAGGCGATCTTGCCGTTGCGAGGAAAAGTCCTGAATACCGAAAGCGCGACGCTGAAAAAAATCATCGAAAACAAAGAGATTCAGGATATCATTGCCGCTACGGGCATGGGGATTGCCAAAAATGCCAACACGGCCAATCTGCGTTACGATCGCATTATTCTCTTAGCCGATGCCGATTCGGACGGGCATCACATCACCACGTTGTTGCTGACGTTTTTCTATCGACACATGCCCCAGCTGATCTACGAGGGAAAGTTATTTGTCGCTATGCCGCCCCTCTACCGGATCGATATTGGCAAGCAGACATTCTGGGCAGCCGATGAAGAGGACCGCCAGAGAATTCTGACCGAACATGAAGATGGTCGTTCTACACCCGAAATCACCCGTTTCAAGGGACTGGGCGAAATGATGCCAAAAGTCCTCTGGTCCACCACGCTCGATCCCAAGACGCGCCGCCTGCTGAAAGTCGAGGTGGATGATCACTTGGAAACCGACCGTGTCGTCTCGGACTTGATGGGCCGGGATGCATCAGCACGGTTCAAGTTCATCATGGAACGCGCCGAAGAGGCCAACGACATTGATGTCTAACGGGGTGGGACAAGCCGGTTCACCAGGGCGGGACCATCTAAGAGAACCAAGTCGCTCGGCTGGCAACGCAAATCCATCAGCTGCCGCACCTGGGGTGTCGTCTGCCTGTTGTTGAACTACCGCCGGCGACGGCAAGCCAAGATCAACCCACTCAGGCTCAGCAGACCGAACGTTGCCGGTTCGGGAATTGCAATCGCAGCAACGCTTACTGTAAGACCATAAAACTGAGTGTCCACGGCGATCGAATCATCATTGTCATCACCGGAAATTCGAACAAAATAGGTCCCGGCGTTATCGAGCTGAACCCCTGTCAACTGTTCATCGCCACCCAAGCCGGTCACATCGGCCGTGCCGAGTAACGTCGTTCCATCACTATCAAATAGGGCCAAAGCCAGATCGCTGCGGGCCCGGGTATCGAAATCACCGCCACCACTCCCGTTTTGCTCGTCAATGTTGTAAACGTAGCCGAGCGATTCCAAGTTGATATCGACCAGGGAGGCAGAGGCAATTTCAAAACTCCAGAAGTCTGTGTCGGTCTGGTCATCGATACTAAAGAATTCCGTGTCGGTGTCAGCAACCGTTTCATTGTCACCGTCCTGACCTCGAGACACCGTGGCTCCATCGGCAACCAAGCCGAGGCCTGTGGCTAAGGCAGCCGTCTCGTTCCCTTGCTGGCCATTGCTCTTTTCATTCACGTCGCCATAACCACGATGAGCCATAAGAATGTCGTGGTGCTGCGGACCATCGAAAGCGGTCGAAACAAAAGGCTCCATCAGGTAACGATCGGTTGAAGACTCAACGTGCTCCATACCCAGCCCGTGGCCGTGCTCGTGAGAGATCACATTCCGAAAGCGAATCGAATTATTGGACGTGTTGTCATAGAAATTGTCATCCGTATCGATAACCATTTCAGAAGAATTAGGAAAGAAGTTGTAGGCCAAGATGCCACTGTTGCCATCAATCCGATGTCCACCAATCCGCACATCGGCCCGAACTCCAGCGACACCCGCCGAGTTCGCAAAGGAAGCACCGTCATCTGTCGCCTCGTAAGAATACTCCAGTCCACTGATGGATGCCCAGCGATCAAAGACGCTTTCAAACTGCGCCAAGTAGGCCGCTTCACTCCCATAGATCTCGGTCAGGCGGGCTCTCAGATTACTGGGGGCAGCGGCCTCGCCTGCAAATCCATTGATATTCAGCCCGTCGTTAACAATGCCCCAAGTCAGGCGGAGAGGATCACCCATGGAAAAACCTTGCGCCTGCGACAACGCAGTGTTTCCGGTCCAACGATCTATGTCGGGCACGACTTGTCCAACTAACAAGGTACTGGGTGCGACCATGCAGACAAGAGAACAAAGAAAGGTAGGGATTCGCATCGGTCTGTCCGTCGAGGTGTGAAGGGATCCAGAGGTGGGAAAAATCACTTATTACCGTCGATAGGGCCCGCATAATGGGGCTACTTATACTAAAGCCATCATAATCGGGTGAACGGACGATCGCAAAATAATTCTTTTACCATTCTCTCTCCCGCCTGCCGGCCGGAGAGCCTGAGGGTCCCATTAACCCCCGATTTGCCTAGTATTTTCTAGCCATTTGTCCGTATCGGTGGCGTCGACGCGGCGACAGACATTTTCCAATTGGTCAGCTATTTCACCAATCTCATCTCGCCAATCGGCCGGTTCGATCTCGGGTGGACAGAGTTCGGCGAACTCATCGATCAGCAGGATCATCCTCAACAGGTGACGAAAGATCATTCCCTCTTGTTTTTGCAGTCGGTGGCTGGTGATGTATTTGTTGAAGTCGCCCCCAAATTCGAGCACTCCTCCAGCCACCCACACGGGCCAAATGCGAAGGTCGTCCACTCCTGGAAAGTCGTGCTGAAAGAGGCGCTGTAACTTCTGGGGGAGCGTCAACACAAAGACGCGCTCTTCATCGAACCAACCCGGTTCGGACTCGTCCTCCTCTTGTACGCCAAACAGTTCCTCGGCAGTCGCCAGTCCGAGCTTGAGCAACTGTGCGTCGAGTCGCGTCGTTGCCAAGGGACCCGCAGGCATCTCCTCCAGGGGAGGGATTCGAATGGCTCGGCCGAGGGACCGTGGAAGTTCCAGTAAGCTTTCCATCGCCTGGATCCGCTCGCTTCGATCAGCCACGCCCAAGTGGTTCATCAGGAAAAGACCGTAAAGAGGATGAACACCTCGCAAATGGAGCAAACCGGCCAGGGCATCCGTCGGATAAGCCAGCTCGGGCCGATAATCGGGTGGATCATCGGCCGAGGACTCTTTCGGTTCAAAACCCGAAGTGACGGATGTACTTTTTCCAAATCGCTCCCTTGGCGAACCCGACCGTTGCCCCAAGTCCAAGATCAGTTGACCCGCCTGCTCCGTCGGCTCCGCCTCCGACCTGTCCCGGTCTGCCTGATTCGTCGCATTGCCTTGACGCCCTGCCCCTTCACTGCCTGATTCCACCAGCGGGGGCTTTGGTTGAAGCTCAACGTAACCACCTCGCCACAACGTCATCAAGCGCCGATTCAGCTCGCGCTGCGCTTGCTGGCGAGCCTTGTCGTCCAGTAAACGACCGTCGACCAGCTGACGAATCGGTTCGATCTCGGGAGCGAGGTCCAGCATGTGCACGAGCAACCTCCAGGGCAAGGGCCCACGGCTCGCCAGGTCGGCCGGCGCCGCAGCGATCAGTTGCTGGAATTGC
>JAYZCF010000117.1:0-30387 GCA_036338455.1 Planctomycetota bacterium | reverse complement strand
GGTTTAAGATCGAGGCAGAACGATGTCTGAGAAAGAGACGAGAACCAACAAGTCGCTTAAAAAATGGCAGTTCGAAGAGGACTCAGCGCGATTCCAACAGCTTGAAGGCTGGATGGAGAGCCAGCTGAAGCTGCTGGAACTCGCGTTTTCCGACTTCGTTACTACCCGTTCCAAACAGGCGTTGTTCAAAGGTTTGCGTTAGACCGATGCGGGGGTTCCACGTGGCTCGCCCTACGCAGAGCTTGGCCGGTCTTTCAAACGGTCGTAATCCAGAATTATTTGGGCCGTTTTTTCAGGCCCGATCATTTCCTTGAGCAATCGATAGGGGCGTTCGCCGAGGACTTTCCTTTTGGTTATTGGGTGGGCTCCTCCCTGTCGACCACAGGCTGGACACTGGAGCTGCTGCGTTGCCATTTCCTTACCACAGTCGGGACAGTGTGACTCAATCGACCAGTGCAGTCCATCGGAGTGTCCGGCAGGCACCAGTTCGGCAACCAGGGAGAGCCCTGACTTCAGGCATTCCCGAGTAGCCATTGCCAATTCGATCAGGCTTGGGTCCTTTTCGATGGTATCGCCGACTTGTCGGCGGACGTGCTGCAGCAAGCCGTTCAGGTATTTCAACGAGGGGCCGAACCAGTGACCCACCTGCCAAAGTCCGTACCAGCAGGGATCCGTCTCGAGGAGTCCTGTGATAGGTGGGGGCGGCTCGCTCGCTCGCCACGCTTCTTGGAAAAGGATTGGGTAGTCGTTTTTTCCATGCCGGGAGGGGAACCACCCGTAACAACCTGCCCAGATATTCTGTCGCTCCGGGGGATCCGCTGATTCGTCGTAAGCCCGTTGGCAGACGTTGGCGCGACAGCCGGTGCAGTTCGAATTTACTTCGTCTACCCCACCAAAAACTTCACACACTTCCTCTGAGAAAAAACCTTTGGCCGTCTCCACATCCCGGTTCGATTCTGGGTGGATGCAAATGCCTTGCAGAAGTCGACCTTGCCGCAGACCAAGAGACAGTTCTCTCAGGCCTCGCAATTCACGAAAGGCCCGGTCCGGCAATGCTCGGTCAAGCAATGCCTGCCCGTCTGTATCCCGAAGTGGACAATCGATGCTGATGGCCCACCTGACAAACGAGGGGGTGGGACCGAGGATGGCGGCAGACCGTTTCATTTGTGCCCCCCCGCATTCCCCGATCAGTGCCGAAAATGACGAGTGCCCGTCAGTACAAGAGGGATCCCATGCTGGTTGCAGGCTGCGATCACCTCGTCGTCACGTACCGAACCACCCGGTTGAATGATCCCGGCAATTTTTGCCTGGGCGGCGATCTCGATCGAGTCCGGGAAAGGGAAAAATGCGTCGGAGGCCAAGACGCTGCCAGCGGCGCGCTCACCCGCTTTTCGGATAGCGATTTCCACTGAATCGACCCGGCTCATCTGGCCGGCACCGACGCCTACCAGCGCGTTACCCTTACTCAGGGTAATCGCGTTCGATTTAACAAATCGGACCATATGCCAGCCAAAGGTCAGCTCGGCCATCAGGCGTTCATCCGGTTGCTGATCGGTGGCTACCTTCCAATCACGAGGATCATCCGGCTGATTATCCATATCCTGAACCAGCATTCCTCCTAATATTTGACGGCATTCCCACCTTGGTTGAGGGGCGGACAACTCGCCTACCTGCAACAGCCGGACATTTTTCTTCCATTTTGGTCGGGTTTTTAGCACGTCGATCGCATCGGCGAAAAAACCAGGCGCGACGATCGCTTCCACGAAAAAATCACCGTCGGCAAGGAAGTTGGCTGTCTCGAGATCGACGATCCGGTTGAGCGCGATTACCGATCCGAATGCGCTCACGGGGTCTCCTGCCAGGCCTGCCTCGCACGCTTCCTTGAGTGTCCCAGCGGTCGCCGCCCCACAGGGGTTGTTATGCTTGATCACTGAGCAGGCAGGCTGTTCGAGGGACCGGACCATGGCCAGGGCGCTGTCGAGATCAAGCAGGTTGTTGTAAGAGAGCTGTTTTCCGTTGAGTTGACGGGCATTGACCAGGTTTGCTTCGGCGCAGTGATTTGAACTGTAGAGGGCGGCGTTTTGATGGTTGTTCTCTCCGTAACGTAAATTCACCTGTCGATGGAAGCTGGACTGTAGCGTGGTCGGGAATTTTTCTCCCTCCGTTTGGCGCGAGAAGTACTCGGATATGGTCTTGTCATAATCTGCTGTGTGTTCAAATGCCTTGGCCATCAGTTCTGTCCGTAGGCGGGCAGTCGTTTTACCCTCGGCCTGAATTTCTTCCAATACGGACCAGTACTGTTCGGGATCCGTCACGACGGTAACGAAATCACTGTTTTTTGCCGCCGCTCGAACAAGGCTTGGGCCGCCGATGTCGATTTGTTCAATCGCTTCGTGAATCAGGACGTTTGGTTTGGCGATCGTGGCAGCAAATGGGTAGAGGTTGACCACGACCAGATCAAAGGTGGCGATTTCGTGTTCCTCAAGGGCCGCTACATCAGATTCGTTGTTGCGCCTTGCCAAGATTCCGGCGAAGATTTTGGGGTGGAGCGTTTTGACGCGTCCATCCATCATTTCAGGAAAGCCGGTATAGGAAGCGACATCCGTGACCCGGTTGTCGGACGACTCGAGGTGTCGCCGAGTTCCGCCGGTGCTGTATAACTCAATCCCCGCCTCTACCAGCCCTCGAGCAAAGTCCGTCAGACCCATCTTATTGCTGACGCTGATCAGGGCGCGTTTGATTTTTGGTGATTCCATTTGAGGTCATTCCCCTCGGCGTTTTGTCTGGTTGTGGCGGTCCTGGCCGCTTTCGGGCAAGAACCTCGTCGTGAGCGTTGAAAGAAAAAAACCACCCTGCAATTCAAGCAAAGTGGCATTGGAGTTCTAATTGTCACGAATCGCACGTTGAACCGCAAGCGGGGGCCAGGCCAGGCGGTCCTTTGGTAAATGATACTCACTGTATTTTTGGTCTGCCCAAAAAAAACCGCTCGATAATCGAGCGGTTGATTCGTAGGGGTGAGGATCGATCGACTAGCCATCGTCTGACTTAAAGGGATCGTCGTCGTCATCGGACTTGTCGTCCGAGCCGCCCGTTTTGAACGGGTCATCATCCGACTTGCTGCCAGATCCGCCCGTTTTAAAGGGGTCATTGTCGCCACCCGCCTTGAATGGGTCATCCATATCCGCATCCGAGTCTTTCTTCGGCGTGGTTTTGAAGGGGTCGTCGTCACTGCCTGCCTTGAAGGGGTCTTTGCCTGGTTGTTCCTTGCGGAAAGGATTGTCCTTTTCGGCAGCGTCTTGGTCCTTCTTCCCAGCATCTGAGGTATGGTAGAAGGGGAACTCATTTCCAACCTCACGAATGCACTGGATGTATCCACTCTTGGAGCCGACGTACAAGCGGTCTGATTGGGTGTTAGCGCAAACCAGTGTGATGGGTTCACTCTGGATCACGTTGGCTCGTTGGCCCGTTGCCTGATCAAGAACATTCAGCTTCTTCAGGCTATCCAGGACGTAAAGCTTGGTCTGGCTCGCACCAACGTATTCGGTGATGTCCGAAACACCATTTTCGTTCCAGTCCTGAGACAAACGCCCCGATTCCCCAGCGATTTTAAATAGATTCTTTTCGCGGGTGAAGATATACAAATCGTCCTGCATCGATACGGGGGATTGGAAAATCTGTTGTCCCATGGTCAATTCCCAGGCCAACCCGCCGTGTATTTCATTCACAGCATAGATGTATCCGTCTTTCGAGGTGACGAACAGCATGCCATTGCTGTAGCTGCCCGTTGACAGAATGGCGTCCGATGCACTGACTCGAAAAGAGGGTGACATTCGCTCTACCTGCCAGTTAGGGGCGACTGTGTAATAGCCGCTGTCTGTTGCCCAGGAAACGGTTTTTTCAGTCAATAGCGGGCGGGAGGTCGAAACACCGACGGACACGAAATTGCCGGGTGCGACCCCTTTGCGATCCAGTGGAAAGGCCTGTAAGCGTCCGTTGGTTGTCGGGACAAAAACGAACTTGTCATTGACAACCGGCGGAGCGTTGGGTGGCCAAACCGCTGCCTGCTTCCAGAGGACTTTCCCGTTGCGTGCATCGAGACAGTAGACGTTGTTCCCGTTGATTACGGCGACTCGCCCGTGCTGGTAGACCGCTTTCCCTTCGACGCTTTCGTAGAAACTGGTCGACGCCCCGAGTCCAATCGTGGGGAAGTTGCGCCTTCCCACTGCCTGAACCCAAAGGGTTTCACCCGTTGTTGCATCCAGAGCAGTAGTGACGCCGTGCGAATTGACCGTGTACAAGGTCGTCCGGGGTAAGCTCACTTTTTCAACTTTGACTTCAACACTGGTTTGATTTCGGGCTTTCAGTTCCGCTTCAATGATCTCACGGCGAACGTTGGCCCGCTCTTCGGCTCCCTTGATGCCGAACGGTTTACCGAAGGCATCCAAGTCGTTTTCAGAAATCTGCTCGGAATGATTTCCATAGCTGATGTTGAACAGTGTTGTTGTAGCGTTCTCATCAATGGTCAACTGGATGTCAACCAGTTGACCACCGGCTGCCACTTCGACCTGCGTGAACCAATCCACGGTCAGGCCCGCCGTGCTGATGTTGGCGTCGGAGAGAACGCTGTCGTTTGCCTGTGCTGCCGGCAACGCCAAGCTGCCTGAGATCAGGCAGGCGCAAAGGGCGAATGGGAGATGGGGTATCAATTTGAAGTGAAACATCTTCGAAGATTCCTCAGCGTCGGTAAACCAGGTAAACAATACGTCCTATTTTATCAAGAACTCGACAAGGTTTCGCGCGAAATTACACGGGAAATAGGTGATGCCTCAGAAAAACCAATATGTGATTTTCCGGAAAAACCCTATCCAGCCGGTTATCTGACACGACTGTTAGGTACATGGTCCCGTTTCGCCCCGATTCGATGTTGCTCCCCAGAATCTGGGAGTCCTTGCGGCTCGGGTTGACCGAAACAGGACGTTCTTCAGGGTTGTCCCGCCTAGACCAAATTCCCCGCCGTTTTTACGATAATTCAGAAGAGAGCGTAGCTCATAGCGATCTTTCAGCTCCAGGTCAGCCGTCGACTTGAAGTGGTAAATCGATTTTTCGACTCGGTAGGTACATTTGATGGGTTCAACCAATCCCGAATCCGCAGATCCTCGAGTTGCTGAACAAGTTCTCGGTTACCTGAATTTTTCTTCAGGTGTTCCTGATGATCGCTTCATGAAAAACCTGAACAGGTTGTTTGCCGAGCAGGATGTCCAGCGGGGAACGACTGTATGTCGAGTGATTGAATCCCTCCAGCATACGTTGGATCGGTTGGCCAAATCCGATGCTAACTTCAAGAATGCAAACCAGGCTCTCGACGTATTGGAAACGACCAGTCCCTGCCTGGAGGCTTACCGGGATTACCATGCCGACCTTTTATTTCACCAACCGGATGAACAATTGTTCAATTCGTTCTTTGTGGGGTTGGTGATGCAGAGCATTCTCAGGCACCGCGCGGATGCGGTGGATCACGCTTCCTTTCTTGACGTTTGCCTGGCGGAACTCAACGACTTTATCGGCCATCGCCAGGTGGCAACGTTGGAATCCCAGAAAATCGAAGCATATTCTCACGAATGGGTCTGTCCCGTGCCGGTTTATCTCGCCGGTGTCGGCGCGGCCCATGGCCGCTACGAGAAGGTTGTCAAAATAGCGATTGAATTTCTGCAGCAAACGGATCCTGACATCCTGCGTTCCGCTTTTTTTGATCCCCAGAGACTGAAAGTGCTGGCCTACGACCCGCGCGCTTATGATTTTGACCACCCGATCAATAAACGTCCCAATCATCAATTTGGGCAATGGGATGAACATTCCGTTGACTCGAATGGACTTTTTTATCGGTTTATCGTCCAACAGGTCACCCTTGATGCACTCCTTGAGCGGGCCGAGGATGAGGATCTGGATCGCGATGTACCGAAATCCGAGCGGTGGGTCGAAGCTGGTGCCGTGCTGGCGGGGACGATGTTGATGGCGTCGGGAATTAGCGGGGACGCACCGGATACCTTTGACTCCAATACAACGCTGGCAAAATTATTGCCAGCCATTGCCAATTACCGTGACCAGTTTTATCGGAATCTCCTCGATCGCCTGCCCGCAGGTCACCAAGAGCGACTGAAAGCGGAGGCGGAGGTGAGTCGCCAGCCTTTTGGTCAGGCCCGACAGCATCTCAATCGGCATTTGGCCCGTTTGCGTGCCTCGCAGCTGGTCAATTGTCGACTGGCTTCGATATTCGCCAAGATGGGGTTCTCGGACGCTGCTGAAAAGCAGTCTCAGATCGTCCCCGTTGCCTCGGCCCGTTTTCTGTGTCAGATCGATTGCCTGTTGAGTAGTGCTAATCAACGAATTCATGAAGGCGAATTGCGTAGCGCTTTAGCTCAGGTTCCCCGGATCATCTCCCTGTTACGGCGGGGTGTGGAGTGTGGTGCTATCGTGGACCCTTGGAACATTCTTGGGTTCGATGCCAATTTCAGCTTGTTTCCTGCTAATGAGAATACGGTACCGGATCACCGTGCCTATGAACTGGTCGAATTGGTCGAACGGATCCTTGCTCTGTATTCCAAGTTGTGGAGCGAGGCGGCGGCCATTGATGACCTGGATATGTGCCAGCAAATTCGCCAGGAATTTTCTGACATCGTTGAGTGGTGGAGGAAATACGCAGCGCACCAGGTGATGGCGGTGGATGCGGTGGATCCATTGGATATTTTCCAAGCGGCAGAGCATGTGGCCAACGCGTTGAATCTGTGGCACAAGGGAGGGGCGGAAGCGGGCAATATCCAGTTTTGGGGCCAGTACGCAGCTCTTTTTGATTCGCCCAAGGCCTACGCATTGGTGATTGATGCGCTGATGCAGCGTTCTGATTACAAAACAGCGACAGCCTTAATGGTGCACTGGCTCAGTCAGGCAGGTCAAATTCGACTGCAGCAAGGTGACAGTTCATTTCATAATCTCCTCTGGCGATGGATCTCCGAGCAACGAGAGCTGTTGGATGACGCCGACGTCCAGCAGCGGGAACTGATTTGGAATCGGATTCAGAAGTTTTACGATTTTATCGAAGTCAACGCGGATCATTACTGGCAAGTTCCGACGTTTGAGATCGGTCGGAATGCGGGGGCAGATCGAATACCGGTTGAACCAGAGAAGGCGGCCGAAGATTTTGCTGACGACGACGATCCTGAAGTCACGATCTATCAGGCCGCCTATGAGGATGTCACCTATGTCGATTCGACCAACGACGGCATGGACGGACCTGTTTTCGATCCAGGTTCCAACCAGGACGAAGAACTAGAGGCCGAAACAGATCGCGTTAATGATCGGCTTGAGTTCCTGGCAACCTTGGCGGGTTTTTGGCGAATCGCCGCGACCGTCCCTTTGCCGATTCAGTCTCGCGATGAAGTCGACCCGCAGAGGGAGTCGCAGCTTCGCAAGCGTCGGGCCATCGTCAGTCAGTGGATCGAACAGGCGTCTTGCAACCGTACCGGGCTGATGGAACTCTTGAAGACGGTTTACCAGTATCGGCTCCCCAAGTCGGGGGTAGACCACGATTCGATGGCGGCCTATGACAAGCATCGTCTTTACAAAGAGACGTTGCTGGAACGAATCATGAACAGTTGCGTAGAGACGGAAAATGCCCTGCGCATGCTGTCCGCTGTGGGGGCGTCGATCGATTACCTGATTGACGGAAAACCTCTCGACCAGGTCGATTCGGAAGTTAATGGCTCGTCCCTGATTACGCTTTTTGCAGCGATCCTGCTGAGTGATCGGGAAGCGGTGCGAGAGCATTTTCCAGATTTGATTGATTACCTTGGCGATCGTTTATTGCTGTATGTACCGTTAAGCAAAGGTGGGAAGCCGGAGAGTATTTTGAGCGCCCGTGGCTTGCAGGCTTCTTTGCATGACCTGTTGGCAAGTCTGCCACGACTGGGGCTGATCGCCGAAACGCATGAGTTGGCTGGTACGGCACTGGCGATGGAAAGGAACCAGAAGGTTGCCCGCGGTGCGGTCACGGAGTTCGATGATCTTTTTCAGGTGGCTTACACTTCGTCGGTGAATTGTCTGGTGCGGGCGACGAAGGAGTTTGAGAAGCAATTAGTTTCTCAGGGGCAATCGGAGGCGGACGCCAGTCAACAGGCTGAGTCGGCCCTCTTTGATTGTGTCGAAATGCTAACCGAGTCGATGTTGATCATGTGGTTGACGCACAGTAAGTCCTTGCGCCTAACCGTGCTCGAGAAAGTCAATGACAAGGAATCTTGGAGCCGCCTGGTCGAGTTTATTCAGCGATATGGGGCAGGCCTGTTTACCCAGGAGTTCCTGAATCTGTCCAGCATTCGTTCCATATTGCACCAGGGTGCGGATGTCTGGTTCCAGAATGTTCGTGATGCACCGGTTCCACTTGACTTGAGAATCATCGACGAACTGGGGACCGCTTTGCCGGCGGAGCAGGCGGTAAATTTACTGACACTCGTGCTCGAGGCGGTGTACGAGAACTACAACGAGTATCGGGACTATAACTCGACCACTACCCAATCCGATCGGGGTGAAGAAGTCCATATTTTCCTGGACTTCCTTCGTTTGCGAGGTCGCTATGACCGGGTTTGCTGGAACCTTAAGCCGGTTGTCTGGGGCCATGAAATTTTGGTGCGTTGCGGTGAAAACGCGGTGGCTCGTATGTGGCGACGATCTTTGACGGATCGAGTTGGGCCCGAGGCGGAGAAGTTCCTCGATCGCCTCGAGGAATTACGGCGAAACTATTCCATTCAAATGGATACGGTGGGGCGGCGCCTGGAGGAACGTTTTTCTCAACCGCTCCAGATTGATCGTCTACGTTCCCTAGTGCGGCCCGCCATGCAGAACCCGGGTTCGCGTAAGAGTCAACGCGCTTTTGAGCTTTTGCAGCATGAGTCGCATGCTTTTTGCAAGGCGACCGTTGGGGTGGGTGTGGACTTGCCTTCCTGGTTGGCTGCCTTGGAGAATGAGGTCCAGAAATTCCGTTTGCCCTTGCGATTGCGAGCGCAGTCGGAAGAGGTAAACCTGGTGGATCCTTTACCCACTCCGATTGCCGAGCTTCGTGAACAGATGGAAAGTCTGCCGCGGCGACACCGTTCGAGTGAAGATGATTGAATCGCGATGACAAGCGAGACTCACATCGGGAATCGACCGGCTGGTGATCAGTCGTTAGGATAACAGGATACGTTTTCCGGTTGTTTCACTGTCGCCGGGTTTGTTCGACTTGGAGGCCGCATCGGGTGAGTGTCAAGAGCCCGGCAGCTCGACCAGGAACAGAGCGTTCAGACCGCCAGTTTTCTGTGAGTCACAACTTTTTTGGGACGGCCTGCTTTGTTTCGCCCGTACATGTTTGATCAGGCTCTTCAGCGCGAAGGAAATCCTTTGCCCCAGCCTTTAGAGCAGGATCTCGAAGCCGACATATGCATTGTTGGGGGTGGTTATACCGGTCTCTGGACCGCGATTGAATTGAAACAACGCCATCCTGAAATTCAGATTGTTCTCATCGACAAGGAGCTGTGCGGTTACGGTGCATCCGGTAGTAATGGTGGCTGTTTGCTCACCTTGTCGACCAAGCTGCCGACGATGCGGCGGTTCTTCGGAGAGAGCGAGGCGCTGCGACTGGTGAAGGCTTCCGAACAAGCGGTTTACGATATTCAGGCGTTTTGCCGAGAGCACGAGATCGAAGCCGATTTGCGCCTGGATGGCACACTTTACATGGCCAGCAATCGATCGCAGATCGGTACGATGGAGCCCGTGATGCAAGCCTTGCAAAGAGAGGGGATTAACAGTTGGAATCGGCTTGCCCTGGACGAGGCCCGCCGATTCGGGGGCACTCAGGATATGCATGAAGGTTTCTTTTCGCCCATCGCGGGGAGTGTCCAACCCGGTTTATTGGTCCGAGGTATGGCTCGTGTTGCCCGAAAACTGGGAGTGCAAATCTTTGAGGGAACACCGATGATAAAGCTCGAGGAGAGTTCGCCAGCGCGTGTTAAGACGCCGCGAGGTTCGGTCACGGCGAGGAAAGTGGTATTGGCCATGAATGCCTGGATGGCCAGGAAATTCCCCCAATTTGCCCGCACAATCGCGGTGGTTTCCAGCGATATCTTGGTCACCGAACCTTGTGCTGACCGTTTGGATAAGATTGGCCTGACGCATGGGGCGACGGTTTGTGATTCCCGCACGTTCGTCCATTATTACCACCGTACGTCGGATGGTCGGCTGATGTTTGGCAAGGGTGGCAATACCTTTGCTTACGGTTCCCGAATGCTTCCCAGTTTCTTTGAATCAAGTCGATACGAGAAACAGCTCCGAGGGGCAATCCAGCGATTTTTTCCCAGTCTGGCGGATATCCCCGTGGCTGCTTCCTGGAATGGAGGCTCGGACCGATCGGTTTCTGGCTTTCCTTTCTTCGGAAAGCTCAACTCACAACCTCATATCGTTTATGGTTTTGGCTATTCGGGAAACGGAGTCGCTCAATCGTACTTGGGCGGTAAGATACTCGCCTCGCTGGTGCTGGGTGTGGAGGATTCTTGGAGCCGTGCTGGTTTCGTGGGTGGACCCCGCGGATACTTCCCCCCGGAACCGGTCCGTTGGCTCGGTTCAATCGCCGTCCGCAACGCGATCCGTCGTAAAGAAAAGGCCGAGGATGATGGTCGAAAACCGGCTTGGTGGGATTGCCGGTTGGCTCAATTCGCCCGTGCCGCAGTGAAAACGGATAAGCAATGAAGGTTTTGGGGGTGCAGCCAAGCTTCTGAAAAGCACCCGTTCATTGGCCTAGTGTTTGGGAAATCCGTAACGGTAGCGTCTATGATTTTGACTTTTTTTCGTTCTTTTTCTTCGCGTTCTTTTTGGTGTTCGTTTTTTTGTTGGGAGCCCGGTCCGGGTAATCCTGATTTTCGTTCATCGCGTCGTCCGAAGGCGTTTGCGAGGCAATCCCCTCGGCGGGTACATCGACCTTGGCTGACCAGACAATGGCATTGAGGACCAGCTTTCGGAAATTGTCGTTTTGCCAGTTCCTGTGGAAATGGCCGCCGGTGAAACCGAAGCCGCGTCCCACGCCGTCTCCGCGGACAAACGCCCAAGCCAGATGCTGCGGCTGTTTTTCCTCCAAGACCGCTTTGCGAACGGAAGGGTTGCCGCTGTGGGGGCCATCTTTACGGGTCAGCGTTTCTGGCCCCGGCATGGCTGTCAGGATCGGAGTGACGCGACTCATTTCAGGAGAAAATCGCATATGGTAGTACCACTCGTCGTTGATTTCGAACGGGCTGACCCCTTGAGTGATCGGGTGGTCGGGCAGGGAGTCAAACTTGGCAACCCAATGCGGATTGACGGACCAGTCCGTTTCGAAATAGCCCCCGAGCCACTGCAGGAATCTTTGTCCCGACATCCCCTTGGGTACTTCAACACCATAATGAATGCAAACGAGGCCGACACCTTTCCGCATGATCTCTTCAAATTCCTCGCCGTGGGCATGCAGGTAATGCCGTCCGCCCCCGTCACAATAGACCACCACCGAGTCTGCATTGTCGAGCGCCGTCGGGTCAGCCGGCCATCCGTTCCGATAGACCGTGGACAGGACGGGGAGTCCCTCCTGCTGGGCAGACTGATTGAGACAGTCGGCCATCAGTAGACACCCCGCGTTATGCTCGTGCTGTCCCCAGCCGTGACTCGGTTTGCCAGCAATGAAAACGACTTTTTTCTGTTGGTCTGCCAGTGGAAGTCGCTTTAATTCGATATCCTTGAATTCGATTTTCATCGGAGGTCCGACGTGTAACTGAAGTCCGAGCAAGCCTTTTCGATCAAAATGATCCGGCTGGTCGTCGACCACCTGCGCCATCGTCTTGCCGTTGATCTGGGTCGTGATAACATTCCCTTTTCCCGTCACGACGTATTCGTTCCAGTCATCCATGTTGATGTGGGTCAGGAGCTCATCTGCTTTGCCAATTGATTCGGTCGCTTTCTTACCCTCTTTGTCAATCGATACTTTTTGCCCTCGTTTGGCGAGGATCCCTCGCCCTGTCCGTTCATCGTATACGATCCCAATAAACGTTCCGCTCCGGTCGATGTCTGCCTGATAGCCAGCCATGGCACCGTTGTCGGCTTGAGAACTGCGGACCTGAATCCCGCTGTTGGCTCGGTCGGTTCCGGAGATGCGGAACTTCAATCGCAATACGAAGTCGTCCAACTCTCCTTCGTCCCAGACCAGGAAAGTGTTTTGTTTAATCGTCTTGTCAGCTGTCGTTTCTCCGACAATCGCTCCATCCTCAACTCGCCACACCTCCGTATCACCACGCCAGCCGTCCAAAGACTTGCCGTCAAAAAGAGGCCGAAATTCGTCCTCTTGGGCGAATGAAATCGAAAAGGTAGCCAGGAGACAGACGAAGCTTGCCAGCGTATATGTGAGTTTCATAATTGGGTCTCAGGTAAGTAAACAGTTTGGATCGATCAATTGGTGGACAAGGGAAAGCCCTCACCGCAGTCTCGCATTCTACTTCCTTTTTCTCTTCCAAAGCCAGCCATTGCCAGGGCGATAGTCCGGCTTGAGGAAACCGGCAGCCTGTCGTTCCAGGCTGGGCATGGTTTTTTCTCGTGTATTGATTTGTTGCTGTTCGTATTTGGCCGGGTCAAAATTTGGATTGGTCGTGGGCATGCTGGCATCCACGCTCTGTTGCCATTGGCTCAACTGGTTCGCCATCTGTTTGGCGCGTTCCGGATTTTGCTCAACCAGGTTCTCCTGTTCGCCCTTGTCGCGGGCGAGGTGATACAGTTCGTCCCGGCCGTCCTCGAAGTAATGAATCAACTTCCAGTCACCTTCTTGGATGATGGCTGACGGTTCTCCACCCTGGTTCCCGTAATGGGGATAGTGCCAATAGAGCGGCCTGCTTGGCAAAGAGCCTCCCTTGAGCAGGGGAACCAAGCTGATTCCATCCAGGTGTTGTTCCGGGCGCGGCGGGAGTCCTGCCATTTCCAGCAGGGTGGGATAGAAGTCCATCCCGATCACTGGGGTCGAGCAGGTCGAGCCGGCCGGGACAGCGCCGGGCCATTTAATGTAATAAGGCTCGCGAATTCCACCTTCCCATTGGCGTCCTTTTCCACCACGCAGCGGTAAATTGCTGGTCGCTTTGCCATCGCCTGCTGATACACCTCCGTTGTCCGAAGTGAAAACAACGATGGTCCGATCTTCAAGCTTCAATTCGTCCAGGGTATCCAGCACCAGTCCGACGGCGTCATCCATCGATTCGACCATTCCCGCATAGAGCGGATGATCTTGAACTTGCCGGACGGGTGAGGTCCGGTCAATGATGAAGCGGTGTTTTGGTTCGGGCTGCTGGCTGGCTTTCTTGCGGTATTTCTTCCAGAGCGTTTCGGTCGATTGAATCGGACCGTGTACGGAATAAAAAGAGAGAAAAGCAAAAAAGGGCTGATCTCGATGCTGGCGAATAAAGTTGGCCGTCTCCTGACCTAAACGCAACGGAAGCAACTCACCTTCCGGTCCGTCTTCCATTTTAGGATTCTGATAAGGTGAGAAGTAACCGCCAGGGGGTGTGCCACGGTGATGGCCGCCCACGTTGAAATCGAAACCGTGATCTTCGGGGAACGAGCCTTGATCCCCCAGGTGCCATTTCCCAGCAAAAAACGTGACATAGCCCGCTGCTTTGAAAGCTTCGGCCAGGTTCGTTTCCTCGTGAGCCAACTGGCGCTCGTACTGGGCAGGCAACAACTTGGTATTCCGTTTCCACTGCGTGCCCCCAGGAGCGCCGATGTAGTCAGTGATCTTGATACGAGCCGGCGCCTTGCCGGTCATGATGGCGGCTCGACTCGGGCTGCAGACTTGGCAGGCAGCGTAACCCCTTGTGAATTTCATCCCTTCACTGGCGATTCGATCAATGTTGGGACTCTCGTAAAAGGTGCTCCCTTCATTGCTCAGGTCACGCCAGCCGAGATCATCGGCCAGGATAAACAGCACATTCGGCTTGTTGTTCTCAGCGGGTTGCGATGGATTGGCGGCCCTCAGTTGAGTCTCCAGCAGGACAACGCAGAACACCAGCGTTCCCCATGTCGCTATACGGATTTTAAGGGTTGATTTCTTCATGGTTTGTCTACCAGCTATCCAAACTTGGTTTCGATTTCCCGAATTCCTACACCAAACACATTTTGAGCCGCCTGGTCGAGTGCCTCCGGGGTTCCTTCCAGGCGAAGTGTTCGGTGAACATGCGTGTACCCTTGGCCTGGCTCCAATGCGAGGGCCGGGCTGATCGATTCCAGTTCAAAGAAAGGCCCGAGCATCCCGCCGGTTTCGTTAGGACCGTCATTGTAGCTATTGATGACGTCTCCGGCGAAAGGTTTATCCTGAATTTCCCAGAGGTTGTTCGTGTATCCGGTGGGTGCGTCGTCAGGGAGATTGAAGTCAACAATGGATAAAGCCCCTCGCACGGGGTCCCAGCTTCCCATCGTCGGTTTCACACGGCCGAATTGTAGCCCCAGTTTACTGCGGTACTGACCATCGCCCAGGAAAAAAATAAGTTCCCGTGATTCATCCACCTGCAATCGATTTTGGTCCAGTTTTCCAAAATAGTCGGCATTCACGATCTGCCCCAGCTCCTCCTGCGAGCCAGCCTGGTAAGGGATCACGACCGTTGCGCGAGGCGAGGGAGCGTTCATACAGAGTACCCAGATGCCGACCAGGCCTGTTTCCGGTTGCCATGACTCGTCTCCCACGTTGGTCAAGCGATTGTGGCTCTCATGAGCGACGGCGTGGAGACCGTCCAGAGAGAGCGAGAACCGCTCCGCCGCAACACGGGGGTCGGGGACGATTACCTGCCGCTCAAATTGCATATCGAATGTGAACCGGCTGTAATTGGTGATCCGCCCGCGCTGTTCAAATCGGATGCTCGATTCGTCTTGATCGACAACCTCAAACGGCTCGGTGTCGATAATTGCCGGGGTTCGCCAATGGGCCAGGTCCATCGGGGCATCCGGGTCAAAAAAGACCGAGAACTGCCCACCCTCTGGGCTGATCCAAAACCGGTCTTCCCCGCCGTAGAGGTTAACCACCGGATCTCGTCTTCCGCTGGCAATCAGATCGTAATTGATCCATCCATAACTGTGCCCCTGTTCGCCTCGGGCCGAACAGGTCATGGTCCGTCCTTGGTAGGCCGGTACGACGGCGACTTGCCCCCCCTGACCATTGTTCAAAACGATGGTCTCGACATGCTTCTTTAAAAATTCAATATCCTGGCCGAAATTATTCTGTATCATTGCGGGTCACCTGTACTTAACGGAGAGTTGAAATTCTAATCAAATCTGGGTGAATAAGAAGCAAGCCTAAGAAGCAAGCCTAAGAAGCAAGCCTAAGAAGCAAGCCTAAGAAGCAAGCCATACCGGGATCCTGATGGGCGGGAAACCGTCTGGGAAACCGCCCGGGAGAGCGGTTTCTTATGGAACGTTTCAAATCAGTATTTAGAGGGGAGTGAAATCGGGATGGACATATCCTCCAATCGATCCGCCCAGGGCGAGCTGGCCTTGCCGCGGGACTATATCGTTTCCCCTGCTAATTTCGAGTTGGAGAATCGAAAGATTTTCAACCGGCACTGGCAGTATGTTTGTCGCACCTCCGAGATCTTGGAGCCATCGGGCTTATATCGTTTTGAACTGATGGACAACCAGCTGTTCCTCGCGCGGGGTGAAGACGGGGAGATTCGGGCTTTCCGCAATTTTTGTCGGCACCGTGGCAGTGAACTGGTAACGTCGGAAAACTGTCAAACTATGGGTAGCCGGATCCAATGTCCCTACCACGCCTGGACGTTTGATCGGTGCGGTCAATTGCTCGCAGCCCCAAACATGATGGATATGGAAAGTTTTTCCGTCGAAGAATGGGGGTTGAAAGCGGTTCATTGCCAAGTTTGGCACGGTTTTGTGTTTGTCCACGTTGGGCAGCCGGCGGAGTCGCTGCTCCAATTCCTAGCACCTTTGGAGACCCATGCCGTGGACTGGAATTTTCAGGACCTACGGGTGGGGGCAGAAATTACGTACGATGTTCAGGCTAATTGGAAACTGATTTTTCAGAACTACAGCGAGTGTTACCATTGCCCCTCGGTCCACCCTGCATTAAATCGTTTGACTCCCTATCGGGGAGCCACGAATGACATCGCTGCTGGGCCGATACTCGGTGGCCCAATGATGCTCTCGGAAGATTGTCAAACGATGTCAAATGATGGTCGACGGGTGGCCAATTGTTTGCCCGGTTTAAGCGAAGAGCAACAAAGAATGGTGGCTTACTACACGCTCTTTCCCGGTTTGTTTATTAGTCCTCACCCTGACTACGTTCTGTTGCATCGGCTCGAGCGAAAATCGGTGGATCAAACCCGGGTCGTATGTCAGTTGTTGTTTCACCCGGAGGCGATGGCCGCTCCTGATTTCGATCCATCCAGTGCACTGGATTTCTGGGATTTGACGAACCGCCAAGACTGGAGAGTTTGCGAATTGGCGCAACGGGGGATTAACGATGCCGGGTACGAACCTGGGCCTTACGCCGATTTGGAAAGTGTGGTAGCCGCGTTTGATCGCTATTATCTGGAGCAGATGAATGTGGCTTGCTGATGCTCTCCCCTCATCGCTGCCCAAAGCTATGGGTTGAACCGGTCGCCTAATTGGTTCCCTTGATTGTCATAGCGCATCAGGCCGAAATAGACAAAGGCAAAGAGGCTGATGGGTAGGGCAACCAGAAACACCCATTCAACGAGGATCGCCAACGTGATTCCAAAGACAACCAGGCCGGTCCAGAGCCACCAGGTATCTCGCCACAATGCCGCGAATCGTTTCATATCGAGTCACTTTTCTTGCGCCGGTAAATCTCTTCGGCAGGGGTAGGCGTAGTGGAAGGGGTCGTCACGATCAGCCTAGTCGAACCACTCATCGTTTGGGTCAAAAGCGGGAACTGGTACATTGATAATTCGCATTTCACCGATGGCTCGATGACGACACCCCGGCTTAATCAGGATCGCGGAGCCAGGGCCGACCGGGTGCAGTTCACCATCGAGTTCCATCTGGCCACTCCCCTCCAAGATGTAATAGATCTCAGTCAATTTTCGGTGGTAATGAGTCTTAGTGTCCGTGCAGATATCGACAACGTGCAGCGAGGCCGTTTGATCGGGGTCTTCGGTGAAAGCTCGTCGCGTTTGCCCGCAAGGGCATTCAACGGCTTCGATCTGGTTGGTGTCGACCAGCTCGAAAAGTTTTCTTGGAGAAAGGGAGCTCATGGATTCGTGTTTATGGGTAAGGCTGGTTGAAAAAAAATCTGAAGGCCTCAAAAAATGAAGCCCAAAGGTATAATATATTCAGTTCGACAGGTTGGATTCTACCGAATATTGACTTTGCACACTACATCCAAGGATTCTTCTCTCCAGATTGAAATCAGAGGCTTTCATTTGTCCCATGGTGAACGCAGGAAATTTCAAGCGTTTTTTGAATTGTCGCTCTCGAGGTTTTACCCTGGTCGAGTTGCTCGTGGTGATTGCCATCATCGGAATCTTGGTCGGCATGCTTCTTCCGGCCGTTCAAATGGTGCGCGAAGCAGCTCGGCGAACTTCCTGCCTGAATAATGTCCGCCAAGTAGTGCTCGCAACGCATAATTACGAGACGGCTCTAAGACATCTTCCACCCAGTTATCAGCTCGACCCGGGCGGCTTGGCGACCGGCAACGGTTCCTGGTCCATTCATGCGCAGTTGCTCCCTTACTGTGAACAAGCCAACGCCTACGACAGAATCAATTTTGACCTGGCGTGGAGTGATCCGGTCAACAAGGCAAGCGGCGTACCCACCATGCGTGTGCCGATGTATCTTTGCCCCGCGGAGCCAAACGACACGGTTCGGCTCAAGTCGGGGCAACCACATGTCTACCCGCACAATTACGGATTCAATTTCGGCTCGTGGCTGGTTTATGATCCGGTCACGGCAACGCGGGGCGACGGGCTATTTTACGTCAACGGCAAGGTCCGATTTGGAGATGTCCGCGACGGCACCAGTAACACGTTGTGCGTGGCCGAGGTGAAAGCGTTCACATCGTACATCCGCAATACGGAAGACCCCGGCGCTGTTCCACCGATTGACCCTAATGCTTTTATGGGCTACAGCGGTCAGATCAAGCTGGGGGCGGACTTACACAAGAACACGGGGCACACCGAATGGTGTGATGGTCGGGTTCACCACTCCGGATTCACGACCGTTTTCACACCGAATACGGTCGTGCCGTACGAGTATGAAGGCCAACTGTACGACATTGATTTCAATTCGGAGAAAGAAGGAAACAGCACCACGAAGTCGACCTACGCTGCCATTACTTCGCGAAGTTACCATGCGGGCGGTGTAGTCAATTTGGCCCTGCTGGACGGTTCGACGCGTTCGATGGCTGAAACGGTCGATCTGCACATCTGGCGCAGCTTGGGTACGATTCACGGAGGCGAAGTGATTTCGGCTGACAGTTTTTAAGTGGTTCCGCTGTGGAAGCCATAGTGTGGGAGAGGTTGGTGAACTCCCTGTCGTACGGGAGTAGCGAGATACGAGGCGAGCCTCTAAAATTCGTTTCGATTTGCTGTTTTTTATCCCCTGCCCTTTCCGATTTGGAAACGAGACGAGTATGCCCGCGATCCTGGACGGCTTATTGTTCTGCTGGAAGAAAAACACCGATTATGCACCGAAACTGGTCGCTGACCTTTCGGATGAGCAAATGTTGTGGCAGCCCGCACCTGCGGATTTGGCTCCCTCGAATCACCCGGCTTGGGTCTTTAGTCATCTCAACGTCTATCTGCCTGTAATTCAGTGTCTGATCCGAGGAGAGACCTTTGAGGATCCTAGGGATCACAGGTTTGGCATGCTCTCTCGCCCTGAATCGGATCCACAGATCTATCCCTCCAAAGCAGAGCTGATCGAAACATTTCAGCAGGGTCATCGGGAAATCGCTGAATTGTTAGGAGGGTGTGACGAATCGATTTTTGAGCAACCGGTTCACCTTCCCCGTTGGGCCGCCGTCATGCCCCATGTTGGCTCGGCCTTGCCCTATCTGATGCTGAACCATGAAAACCAGCACCTTGGTCAGTTGAGTGCCTGGCGGCGCATCCAAGGCTTACCTAGTGTCTAAAGCGGCGGCTTTGTTAGCGGTGCGTTACCGAGTCAGCGGGGCGCTCCGCCCTGTTTGGACAGCCGATCGCAAGAGCTCTTTCAATTGGGCAACCCGCTCCGGATGCTCATGATAAAGATTGCGAGTTTCACCCGGGTCCTGTTTCAGGTTGTATAGCTGGCCAGGGGCAGTTGGGGCCAGCTCCGGCAGGGCAAACTGTTTCATTCCCCATTCGCCTTCACGTTCATAGTTGTTACCGCCGGATCCCGGATGGTCGAGGTATTTCCAGTCTCCTTGGCGGATTGCCAGTGCCAGGCTCATTGTCTGGTGCATCGTATAGGGACGTACCGGTTCTTGGCTGCCGGTCAGGGCAGGCAACATGTCGAAACTATCCTCTCCCGCGTCGTCAGGTAAAGCAAAGTGGTTGATGGCGGCTGTCGTTGCCAACAGGTCGGTGAGACAAACCGTTTGTCGAGCCGTATGACCGGCCGGAATCTTACCTGGCCAGCGGGCAATGAAGGGGACGCGATGGCCCCCTTCCCATTGATCTCGTTTCACGCCGCGCCAGGGACGGGCGCCATCGTGTTGGTGGTCACGACGCATGGCGATCGTGGTTGGTACTTCGGGCCCGTTGTCACTGGTGAAGATCACCAGCGTGTTCTCGGCGACCTCGAGTTCTTCCAAAGTCTGCAACAATTGTCCGACGATGTGGTCCATTTCAAATAGGAAATCGCCGTGGGGGCCAGCTTCCGTTTTTCCCTGGAAAGCTTGGGCGGGAAAGGAAGGCAGATGGACTGCCTGCATGGAGTGGAATAGGAAGAAGGGCTGGTCAGGCCGTTCTGCGACATGTTGGCGGAGGAATTCTTGGCTTTTTTCCAGAAAGACCAGGTCGACCCTTTGCAGGTCGAAGTCGGTGGCGATTTGACCCCGGCGGTTATCTCGGGAGTACGGATGTTTTGGCAGGCCTGTCTTGTCGAGCAATCCGGTTGGAGGGACCGGGACCTGGTCCTGATCGATATAGGCGTAGAGCCAGTCAGTTGTTGGACAACTTGCGGTCCCGAAAAAACGATCGAACCCGTGGTCGATCGGTCCCCCTTCGATCGAGCGCGTGAAATCGACACGCTCTACTGCCTCGAGACCATTTTTGTTGATTGGCTTGCCCGCCGAATCGAAAAAAGTCATGCCCACGTGCCACTTCCCGATACAGGCTGTTGTGTATCCCGATTTTCGGAGCATCTCGGGCAATGTCAGTCGCTCCTCTTCAATCAGGCAGGGCCCTCCCACGCCTGTAAACACACCGCGATAATTCAGCCGGAAAGCCATGTGCCCGGTGAGCAGGCTGTAGCGGGTGGGCGTGCAGACCGTCGAGGGACTGTGGGCATCGGTGAAACGGACTCCTTCACGGGCGAGGCGATCGAGGTGAGGGGTGGGTACTTGGCTCTGATCGTTGTAGCACCCCACATCGCCATAGCCGAGATCGTCTGCCAGGATCAGGAGGATGTTGGGGGGGCCCTCGTCGGTCGCAAAAACGGTTAGGCAAGGAAGCCAGGCCGCGCCCAAGAGAAAGTAAACTGCCAGCCTCGATTGGATCGAAATTTTCATTTTCATTTCTGGCCTGGATATCCGTCGACAAGCTTGGCGGCAATCGATTCGGCAGCTGAATCACCCCGTAATGGTCCGGCCGGATCTGGGAGACCCGGCCGGTAATCTGGGAGAATGGCCATTCCATTAACTGTTTACGTCTTCGGTTTGGTTTCGTCCGTTTGGCTGGGCAGTGCATCTTTGTGCATCAATACGGCCACTGTTTTCAGGCGAAGATAAGGCTCCGACATGTAGAGATAACCATTGTGCTTGCCCGTATCTCCCCAGGAATTCTTGATCAGGTAGTACTTTTTACCGTCGGCGTCGCGGGCAATGCCGACCAAGTGCATCAAGTGGTCATCGGTGGTGGAACGGCTGCCGAAGGTTGACTGTCGCATCTCCTGATTGACGTCCAGTTCATCGCCTCGCACTTTAAAAACGTCTCGTCGACTGGGGTCTTTGGGGACGATTGCCAAGCCGTTGGTGCGGGAAAAACCACGTTCGCTGATATCACCATCCCAAGCGACTGTGTAGCCCTGGGCAATGGCGTTATCGATGGCGGCGACCAGATCATCAATCGGCATGTTCTGAAATTGGCCACTGGAAAAATTGTCGGGGATCTCCAAGGCGAAGGACTCGCCGAAAGGGTGGTGGGTGTAAGAGGTCAGGTTGACGTAATTCTTGGCGTCAAAACCCATTTCTTGGGCAAACGTACCAGGCGTGTAAGTTTTTCCTTGGTAACTGAACTCGTTGGGCGCTGAACCAAGATACACATCCATCACACCATCCAGTGCGTAGGGCCATTTGTCGGAAAGTTTTTTTTGCTCGGCGAGTCCCTTAACCACCCCTTCCAGTACCTTGACCATCTCTCCATGGCTGTGGCCTGTAGCGCCTTCCTCCAGGCCGGTGTAGACCGAGTTGGGTACCATGCCGTGTCGGCTGGCGGCACGCATGAAATCGTGGGCCAATGCCCCTTCGCCAAAGTTTGCTTTTCCCTGACGCATGATGTAATTATGCGCCTTGTCTTGGTAGATATTTCGCACGATAAACATCTCGGAAAGGTCGTGCTCCCCTTTGCCCATTCGCATGATTTCCGATTCGATGAACGAGGCTGTGGCAAAGCACCAGCAGGTCCCCGTGCTCCCCTGGTTCTTCACGCCGGTACGGCCAATCTCTTTTTCAATCGTAAAGTCATAACCGGGAGGGACTTCTTCGGCCGGCTTTGTCTCGGCCTCTACAGAATCCGGCTTGGACTTTGTCTCATCCTCTTGGCCCAATACGGGCAGGGCAAAAAGGCAAACAGCCAATGGTAGATATAGGAGATGGAAGGAAAGCGATTTCATAGTGGATACCTGCAAAAGGTTGTTTAATCTGAATTGTCCGACCTCCCTATTCTAATGCTGGATGGGGGGCGATTCCAAGCCTCGCCCGCCATCCCCTTTCGCTTTCGCAGGATCTCTCCGTTTGGGGGGAGCGTGGTGGTCGCCGATCGCCTGGGAGCACAAAAAAAGCGGGACTTCCGTCCCGCTTGGTTCCACCTGTTTGGGTGTTGACAACTTTCAATATCCCGTGGGGCCGTTTACCGGAAACGGTCCAAAAGGCTGGAAGTATGCGTCTGTTGGGGTTTCGGTACCAGTACCGGAACTGGCTGCGGATCAAAAGCGATGTCAAATTTTTGAAGGGAGGGGACCGTTCGTGGTCTTACGGCACCCGGAATGCCAGGTAAGTCTTCGACATTTGCTTTGTAGCTATTAATCAGTTTGACCACTTGGGGGTTTTGCTGATTGTCTTGTTTGATCCAGTCAAAACTGCCAATGCACACATAGCTTTCGAAGCGGTCATGAAAGACGTACGCTTCCACACCCATCTTGCGAAGTTCTGCTGTTAAACGGTGTGCTTTGGCGGTGGCAACGGCTAATTTGCTTTCTTTGTCCTTGACCGGTTTCTTGAATCTCAGTCTCCAGCGTTGCTCGCTTTGTTGGGCTTCAATTTCCGAAAGCTCGAATGTCGAATCACCCCGGAACGTAGCAACACGCACGGTGTAGAGTGCGGGGCAATCTAACAGGCTGTGCTTGATTCCCTTGTTAAGATCCATCACGAACGAGTCGAGGGTACCCATGTTGAAATACTCATCTGGCAACATCGGGTTGGGAAGTAAAAAAGCAGCACAAAGAGGGCCTCGTGTCTTCGCTTCACCGTTTTTGTTGATCATCTTCACCATTTCTCGGTAGAACCGGAGACGCTGACCTTCCTCGCTCTTGGGATCAAATTCAGAGATCGATGCGACCTTCATGGATTTGATCTTTTCCAGGGCTCGTTGTGCCCGGGAGTCTTCAATCGAGGCGAAGTCACCGACGAGGACCGCGATTTCCTCAAAACGGTCAGTACCGGCGACCTTCATCGTTTTCGGTACCGCCTGGTAAGTGTCTCCCTCTTGGTCCGTGTGCTCTTTCCAACCAATCCCTTCGATCGGATCCGAGTAGTCAAAGGTGTGGCGATAGATGTAGGTTTTGAATTTGTGTTGTTTCAGCTCAGAGGCCAGCAGACGGGCCTGCTTCTCCCCCTGTTCACCCACGAACGAGGCACACATGATCAACCAAGGCCCATCTGTTTGGGTCAGGCCGGTCGTTTGCGAGGTCGATGTGCGGGATGAGCGGAAGGGTAACTTCAGTTGGGCATGGGCGACCTCGACGGTCACCAACACAACAAACAAAGTGAATAATAAGGATCTCAAACTGGCGGTTTTCATCGTTTCTCCCTAAGGGCTGGTCACGACGGATTCTTGAAAGTTGGCTTCGATTCGCCCATTGGCGATTTCAAAAGCGGGGGAACCTTAGCAAAACGACCTTTAGCCAACTACAGCGAATTGGCAAATTTTCTTCAAAGTAATGGAAAAAAGAGCCGTATTACACGTTTCCAGCTGTTCAAGGGGGGCTTTTTCTCACTTTGGAGGTTATATTAGCCTGTTTAATGTCGTGAATTCTTGATTAGATGTTTGCGGCACTCAGTATTCCCTTAAGTGGATCGATGACAGCGAGTTGCAGCCATGCAATATAGTTTTCGTTTAGCAGAGTTACTCGGGCACGTGCCCGATCCGCGCCGCCGCCCCGGTACGATCAAGTCAATTGTTGAGTACACGGGTTTGGACCGTCACCAGGTTGCTGCCCTCCTGAAGAATGAGGTGAAGTATATCCCTCTCAAGGCGTTATCGCGGCTTTGTGATTACCTGATTGAGCATGGGCACGCTACCGCTGAGCAATTGCCTGGCGCTCTTTTTGCCGTAGAACCTGAGAATTTTTGGGAATTGCTGGCACGACGCAACCGGATGGAACTGTGTGTTGGTGTTCGTCGAGATGAGTCGGCAGACGTGGCGGATGTTTCTTACGTGGTGGCTTCCGATTCGGTATTGCTAGGCGAACTCTTGAATGGTGTGACAACCTTGGGTGGTACCGCCAAGTTGAAGAAACCGGGGGATGGATCCGGTTCTCAATTGGAAGCTGACGCCATCCCGCAACCGGAATACCTCAAGCAATCTTTGGTTTGGAGCCCGGGACAAGCCTCCTCTGAGGAAATGACAGCAAGAGCGCATCTGGTTTACGAGGAGTTTTCGGAGTCCAAGGGGGACAAAGCCCTGGTCGGGATCGGTAGCACGAAGAGCAACCCTGTTGTGGAAATCGTTTTGGCCCGACTCTTTTCCTGTGAGCCGTTCAAAAGCCAGGACGATGTTGAGGATCCGACCGAACGCTCGATCCCTTTCTACCTGAGGTACAGGGACAATGACCCGAGGGTCGAATCGTGTGTTGGAGGTTGGCAGCTAAGCCGTGGGCACGAAAATGAAAAACCGGGTATTTACTATGAAAACGCCGTGGGTGACTGGATCTCATGTTCGGCCGACGGCTCTCGGGAAGAGGTTGCTTTTGTCTTTTACGTGCACCGGGAGTCGCAGGGTCGACTGGAGATGGTGATGGGCGGATTTTCTGGGAAAGCGACCCGGTTGCTGGCACGTGCCTTGGCCACACGGGCCGAGGATTTTTGGCCGCCTCAATACACTGGCCAAGGGCTCCAGGTGGGCGCTTTCATTGTGCAATTTGATGTACCCTCTAATAAGGACATCGATATTTTGCGAACCGATTTGGTTGCGAACTCCAAAGTCACGGCAATCCCGGCAGAGTCCTTGGAGCGTCGGCTCGGGAGAGGATAGTCGACTCGCCGGTCGATCATCGGCTGAACGCATTCTGCTTGAATGAATGCTACCTTCATTGCGCGCACTTGCTGAGATGGTTGCACGTCCAATGCGCCGGGATGGGTCTTCAGCCAAAATCGGAAAACTGCCAGATAATGCTGCAAAATCCCCGGTGTTGATACCGATTTTTGCTGTCGGTTAGACAGCCGATTGATAGCGTAGTGCGGAGTTCTGATGTTGCACTTTGTGTCACCTTGTAACAGTCGTAACGTTTACGAGTGCCGATTGTGACAGCGTTTTGGAGTGACCCCTCATGCCATGACGATTTTGTTGACATCGCGCGGGGGATATATGTGAAAGGATTTGGGTTACAGGAAAGTGATGTGTTGTTTCCTCGGTGTGCGGCCGATACGTACTAAGTGACCAGTGCGATGTGGCTGGTCGGGCGACTTCGAGTGGATGTTTGTTTCGAGTCGTAAAGAACGATCCAGGGGGAAAGACGTGTCCAAAGATATAAACATCTTGGCGTTGGCCAGAGGCGAAGAGCGGTACATTTTTCTCTACAATGAAGAAAATCGGAGTGAAACACTCCGCACCCTGGGTCGTTACGCCTCCAATCCCGAATTGAGTTTCTCCTGGTACGACGCAGCCGTTATGAGTCAGAAAGTCCGCAAAACCAAGCCGGCAGACCAGACCGACTGGAAGCCTGTTCAGCAGGCCAGATACGAAGAGCCTCACGTGGAAGACCTGTTGTCTGGCGAGGAACCGATTGGTTAATGGCTGAAGGCCATATCTGAACCGCCCGATAGCGGACTCCCCATTTAGACAGTCGACCTTGCCAGCAATCAAAATTGCTGGCATTTTTTTGGATAGAGCACTGATGCAATCGGCGACCGACCGTTTTTTACGTTACTTGAAAGTTGAGCGGAATAGTTCCGATTTGACCATCAAGTCGTACCGGGAAGACCTGTTGATCCTGCAGGAATTCTTGACGGATTCGATGGGAGGTTGTCCGACCCCCGGTCAAATTACGCCCCGTGATCTGAGGACCTACGTGGCGGCCTTGCACGAAGCTGGCTATGCCAAGTCTTCGGTTGCCAGAAGGCTGGCGTCTCTGCGTAGTTTTTTTCGGTTTGCCCAGCGAGAGGGCCTCTGCGACTCGAATCCGGCGAAACCGCTTAGGAATCCGCGGCGCGAAAGAAAATTGCCCCATTTCCTTTCCGGAACGCAGATTGGCAAGTTACTATCAGCGCCGCCCAGCAATGAAACGCTCGGCTTGCGCGATCGTGCGATTCTTGAAACGTTGTACTCGGCCGGTTTGCGTGTGAGTGAGTTAGTTGGCATCAATCTGGACGATTTGGATCTGGAAGATGGCTTGGTAAGAGTCCGGGGAAAAGGAAAGAAAGAGCGGTTGGCCCCCCTGGGAAGCCATGCGGTGCGAGCCATCAAGAGGTGGGGTCGCGCCCGGAACCGACTTCCAGCGGGGAAACCGAAAGGGAAAATCTCCCCTCCCCTGTTCCTGAATAAGTTTGGCAATCGCCTATCCACTCGCAGTGTCGCGAGGATGTTGGAGAAATATCTAAAATTAACTGGCTTGGATATGCGCACGTCTCCTCATACGCTGCGTCACAGCTTTGCTACGCACTTACTCGATCGCGGTGCCGATATCCGGAGTGTGCAAGAATTGTTGGGTCATAAGAGTCTCGTGACCACCCAGATCTACACGCACGTCAGCACGTCGGGACTCCGCAAAGTTTACGAAAAAGCTCACCCCCGAGCACGCAAGGCCTGAACGTCGTCCGGCAATCACTCGCTCTGTTGTGTGGATCCCATCAGAGCAGACGATAATCAGCCACCGCTATTCATCGATCTGTTCATGTTCCACATCTTCCTGGCCATCCATTGGCAGGCCGTAACTTTCGGTCATCCATTTATGGAGATCAATTTGCTGGCAGCGTTTGCAGCAGAAAGGCAAGCAGTTGCTACTGGCCGCATCAAAGAGCTTTTCACAGTAGGAACAGCGTCGCCGGTCGTCTCCTTTTTTGCGAGTGAGTTGTCCTGACCGAGGTGGCAGATTACCCGTACCTTCACCGGTCTCACCCGAATTGGATTGGAAACTCATGATTCACTCCTGTTCAATGGTGGCTAATCGACGCTTGGCCGTTTCGATCAATGGTGCGGCCCAAGATGATTCACCATAGAGTTCAATGATTGAACGGTACATTTGAGCGGCCTCGGCAGGGGAAGCTTTCTTTGCACGCTGCATCAATGACTCTATCCGGCCCCGCCCAACCATCTGTTTTTCTTCAGCTTCGTTTTTTAATTGGGTCAAGAAGACTTGGGAGGCCTCGATGCAGACTTTATCCCTCAAGTTCAAGGAGCCGTCGCCCCCGTATAATGTTACCAGTGCCTTCAAACGAGAATAGGCGGCGGGAATGTCCTTGCGGGAAAGCTCCATAATCTCAACAAATTGCTTCTCGATTTCGGTTAGAGAGTTTCCCATACGCGACTCACTTTGAATCGTAAGACGCTGTCTTAGGGCAATTGCTTCGGCTTCAGATTTCAGTAAGCGGACTTGGTCCGCCTGTTCATTGTCTGGGTAAAACTCCAAGAATTGACGAATTTCAACGATTGATTTCTGGGGGTTCGCTTGATGTTCTATGATCTTGGCATACAACTGCTCTGCCGACGGTCGTCGATACGCCAGGATCGTCCCGGCCACGATTAAGCCGACTGCCAGAATGAAAAGGGTGCCGGTCCAGGCGATGTTTCGCCACGAATCTCGTGGTGTATTTTCCGCTTCGCCTGTTTGCCGTTGTCTCTGTTGCTCAGTGACCGTGTTAAAGTAATCGATGTAAGCACCGGAATCGGGTGCGCCCGGTGTTTCCGGTTCCTTGACAGTGTTGGCTTGTGTCTTGCGGTGGGCTTGATTCTCGGAGTCGCCCGTCAGGGCGTTTGGATTTTCAATCGCGGTGCTCTTGGCATAGCTGGAATCCGATTTCTGTTCTGAGGTGACGGGCTTTCCAATTGCAAATTTATCGTGTGAGGGTGCGATGGGTCGTTCAGCCGTTTGTGCCTCGCTGTAATCCTTGAGCTGCTGTTCGACTTGTTCAATCCGATGGAGTAGCGATTGGGCTGTCGGCAATCGTTTTTGCGGATCAGGTTCCATTAGACGGCTGATCAGGCCGTCGAGCTCTGTCGGCACGTTCGGAACGGATTGGATGATTCTCGGTGCATTGGGTCGAGTCAGATTGTGTAACGACTCTTCGACCGAGTTGCCGCGATGGGGAGGTCGCCCGGACAGCAGGCAGTACATCACAGAGCCGAGACTGTACAGGTCGCTCTTGACCGTGACAGGATCTCCTTTCGCCTGTTCCGGGCTCATAAAATCCATTGTCCCCAGAACATTCGTCCCGGTATTGGAATTGGCCCCGAAATTTTTAGCGATGCCAAAATCAGTAATCTTGATCAATCCCTCCTCGGAAGCGAGCAGGTTTCCTGGCTTCAGGTCACGGTGGATGACACCCCGGTCATGGGCATGACGCAAGCCCTGAGCGATGTCGCGCGAGATCGAAAGGACTTCTCGCCAGTCGAATCGCTTTCCATCCCGTTGCAGCTGGAACAGGTTTTTGCCCTCCACCAGCTCCATGGCAAAGTACAAGGTGGCGTCTTCCTGCCCGTAACTAATTAACCTTACGATATTGGGGTGGTTCAGCTTGATCAAGGCCTTGATTTCGGATTCGAAGCGGTTTCTAAAGTGAGGGTCATGTGAAAAATGCTCGGCCAATACCTTCACGGCCAGGTAATTGCCCGTTTCCTGGTTTTGCGCCCGATACACAGTCCCCATTCCGCCTCGGCCGAGGACACTTAGCAATTTGTACGGGCCTAGTTTCTTGATCTTCATTCGAGCTCGGTGACAATGGACCTGAAGCCGGTTGGTTCCGGTCTTCGATCTCTAGTTTAACGCAACTTTTAAATGGATTCAGTAGAGTGGAGGAGTTTCATGCAATATTGGCCTCATCCAGCATGCCTTCCCACCCCGGTTTTACTGGAAAGTTGTCGTTTTGAGAGAACACGAAGGGGTGGCCCGGGCGGGCAGCATCGGAATAAAGTCGAGTCGGCGATTGTGGCTCATCATTTACCAACCGGTGTGATGGGTCAAGCCAGTGAGCGGCGCAGTCAACATTCTAACCGGGAGGTCGCCATTGTTCGTTTGCGGATGAATTTGGCGATTCAGGTGCGCACAGAGATCGCGGAGGACCAAGAACCCAGCTCGCTTTGGCAACAGCGACTGTCGGGCAATAAGATTTCTGTCGGTGTGAATCACGAGGATTTTCCCGCCGTGATTGCTGAGGTTCTCGATTGGCTGAAGTTGTTTGAATTCAGGTTCGCACCCGCAGCCAGGAAGCTGGGCTGTTCCACCAGCCAGTTGATTAAATTGATCCAGACTCAGGACCAGGTGCTGACCTCGGTCAACCGGACTCGTCAGAAGATGGGAAAGTGCCCAATTAAATAATCCCGCTTCTGCAGGGGGCCGCGATTCGCGAAGAGGCGTATGGGGAGGAGGTGGCCCCTGCTTTTTCGGAGAAGTTCGTCACATCACACCCAGTTCGTCATTTCGGTTAGGATGTTGGCTTTACTGCATGCTTTGAGGAGAATCAATCGATGTTCCACTACCGAGTCTGTTTCATGGCGCCTGTCGGGATAATGTTGGTGTTGGGTTTGGCGATGGCTGATGAGAAGTCGCATCGCCTAATCGTGCAGGGGAATGGGAAGTTGGCAATCGTGGATGCTGAGGGGCAGACCGAATGGGAAATGGCTTGGGGCGGTATCCATGATATTCACGTCAAACCCGGGCCGAACGGAACAGCCAAATCGGTTTTGGTCCAGCAGGGCAATCACCGTGTCGTGGAAATTGACATCCCGACCAAGCAGATTCTTTGGCAATACGATGCGTCAAAGACGAACCGGGAGCGGCCAGGGGAAAAAGTAGAAATCCATGCCTTCCAGCCGCTGGCCAACGGCAACTTGATGATTGCGGAATCAGGGCCGGCTCGGATCATCGAAGTCAACCGTCAAGGGGAAATCGTCAAGTGGATTAAGCTGCGCGTTGACCGGCCGCATCCACATACCGACACACGGTTGGCACGAAAGCTTTCAGACGGTAGTTACCTGGTCTGCCATGAGGGAGACGGTAAGGTACGACTTTATGATGAAGAGGGGAACGTCACGTGGGACTATGAGATCCCGATGTTTGGTAGAAAAGCGAAAGCCGGTCATGGTCCCGATTCGTTTGGCAATAAAGTGTTTGGTGCGATTAGGTTACCGGGAGGCAACTTCTTGATTGCGACAGGAAATGGACACAGTGTGATCGAGGTTACGCCGGAGAAGGAGATCGTCTGGAGTTTGACCCAAAACGAACTCCCCGGGATTGGCCTGGCCTGGGTGACGACCTTGGAAGTTC
>JAYZCF010000116.1:0-8611 GCA_036338455.1 Planctomycetota bacterium | reverse complement strand
CGGGACGCGAGATTCAGCTTGCCGGGAACCAAAGCTGGACGGTGACCTTCTCACCTGGCACTGGCTTATCACAGAAATCGGTCCTCCTGGATCAACCAGGACGTTACGTTTTCCGCCATGCGGATCAGACCTGGGATCTGGCTCGGGAGGAAACGCCCGAGCCACGTGAGAGTCTGCCTCAATCAGGGCTCCCCACAGCGAGGCCAATCACCGTAGATAAAGCCAAGGTGAGGCGTCCAATGACACAACAGTCCGCGACGGCCCCACCCGCCAGCACTGAGCCGAGTCAGACGGAGAACCGTGGCAGCGAAAACAAAACACCAGCCGCAAATAACAATGCCCGCCTGCAATCCGTGCTGGAACTTTTTAAAACGGGCAAGTCAAAATAAACGGCCAGGCAACACACAGGGTGACCCTTCAGCCTCGGACTGATAACCTCGTTTGTTTTCGGTAAGATAGATCCCACCGCCAGCACGCTCGGCTCTCCCTTATTGCTGCCAAAACCGTTCCAGAAAAACACCCAGTTCTACAGGGGACGTGCCGGCCGGCACATGTTCGTACAGAAATCGGATCAACTTACGGTCCAACTCACTCAATTCGGTGGCCGTACCAAATTGCCTCTGACCACCATCTTCATAGAAGACACTCTCTTTAAAACGGGTTGAATCACCAGCCATTCCGAGGGACTGGGTTAACTCCTCGAGGAGAAAATGTTGCAAACGACGTCCACGCAATTTGTCCTCGGCAATCAGGACAACAGCCGATTCAATTTCATGGAATCGGTTCCAGCGCATGTAAAAGACGCCCCAGTCCGATCCGGACACTTTAAACCCCTCAGCCTCAGCCAAGGTTTCGAATTCTTTGAGGGGGACAAAATGTAATTGGATGGTGGCCGTCTGATCGTCTGGCGGAAGAATTTCTATCCGGCGATTGTCGGGCAGAAACTCATTGATATGGGCCACCGTTTTTTGAACGACCGTCGGATGGTGACTGCCATCCCCAAAGGTGCTCAATCGAGGACGGGTCTCCCAGCGGTAGCAGACCTGTGGCTCACCTTGCGCTCCATACTCCGTTCCGATCAAGACATCTTCGATGAATCGGATTGTCTCCTGATCCAACTGGGCTGAGGCCATTTGATGCCACAGACAGAGGGACAAGAACGCCACGCAAAACAGCCCGGTGGCCCTCATTCTCGCCACCCACCTGTCCCCGAACAGGATCCCCAAATTCCACCTCGATTTCTTCATTTGTTCCTCGTTTCAAACAGTTGGTTCCTGCATTGTACCGTGCGGAAGTTAAGGATTCCGGTATAATAACGGATAACGGTGAGACCAGAGAAATGGGCCGCGGCACGACCGTTGAAGGGCCCTTATTCACAACGGAGAACTGAATGTACTTTCGCATGGCGAAACGCATGTTGCTGGAAACGGACAAACGGCTTTTATGGAAGCTGTTCTGGAACATGGGAATCAAAGGGTTGGGATCGGTCCAGAAGCACAAGAAGAGGCTGAAAAATGGTCAGTTCTTTCCACCCTACCTTTACATCTCGATCATCAACAGCTGCAACTTGAGATGCCAAGGCTGTTGGGTCGATGTCGCCCACAAGCAACAAAAGATTGATGTCGACGCCTTAAACCGGACCATTGAAACAGCCAAGAAGATGGGAAACAGTTTCTTCGGTCTGTTGGGTGGTGAGCCGTTCATGCATAAAGAGCTTTTCGAAGTCCTCGAAGCCCACCCGGATGTCTATTTTCAAGTGTTCACCAATGGCCACTTCATCACCGACAAAGTGGCTAAAAGGTTGAGAAAGTGTGGCAATGTCACCCCGCTGGTTAGCGTTGAGGGCTCTGAAATCATCAGTGATCAACGGCGGGGCAAAGAGGGTGTCTACTCGGACACGATGCGTGGATTACAAAACTGCCTCGATAACCGGGTGATGACGGGGGTTTGCACCAGTCTCTGCCAGACCAACTACGAAGACCTATTAACCGAAAAGTGGGTCGACCGGCTGATCGAGATGGGCGTGATGTACACCTGGTTCCACATCTACCGTCCCGTCGGCCCCGAATCGACACCCGAGCTTGCCCTCTCACCCGAGCAGCAAAGGAAAGCTCGTGAATTTGTCGTTGAAATGAGATGCAAGAAACCGATCATCGTGATCGACGCCTACTACGATGCCGATGGGCAGGCGCTCTGTCCGGCAGCGACCGGGTTTACCCACCATATCAACCCCTGGGGAGACATTGAGCCCTGCCCCGTGATTCAATTCACCAATGAGTCGATTCATGACGAACGACCGCTGGATGTTGTGTTTAACGAATCCTCCTTCCTGAAGGATTTCCGCAAAACGGCCGCTTCCAGTACCCGAGGCTGTATTGCGTTGGAACGACCTGACCTGATCGAGGCTTTGGTCCAGCGACACGATGCCTCCGACGCAACCGCGCGAAAAACGGCCATGGCCGAGCTACAGGCTGCGGCGCGGCACTCCTCTCAATACGCGCCCGAGATGGAACCGATCCCGGAGCGGAGTTGGGCTTACCGGATCGCTAAGAAAATTGCCTACCACGAGTACGGGGTCTATCGGGAGAACTTTGACGCCGAGCAATGGCAGAATCCAGAAGACCACACTGCTCCTCCATCCAGCGATTTGGTCCAGATTGGCCAGTAGCCACCTGATCGTCGATCATTCCAAATAACCGAAAGGGACTTTATGTTACCTGGCAACCTGATGTTCTATGCGATCGCCGGGTTAATCGTATTCGGCCTGATCGGCAAGGTTATCTACGCCTGGGTGCAGTACAAAAGAAAAAAACGCCTACGTGAAGTGGCTGATGAACTCGGCTTGGAATACATCGAGGATGGGCAACACTCCCTGTTCCGATCCATTTCGGATTTTTCCCTTTTTCGTAGCGGACGTCGTGGTAAATCATCCAAGATGATTTGTGGTGACACGGGCGAGTTGACCATCGGTATTTTCGATTACTCGTATGATTCAGGAAGCAGCGATTCCACAAAATCGTACAACCAATCGGTCATCGCATTATTGTCTGACCAGATTGTGCTGCCCAGATTCAACCTGCAACCCCAAGGAATCCTGCATAAACTGATTAGCGCCTTAGGTGTCCAGGATATCGACTTCGAAGAGCACCCAGATTTCTCTCGCTTGTTCTTTCTACAGGGCGAAGACGAAGAGGGGATCCGAGATTTTTTTGATGCAGAATGGATCGAATTCCTGATCCGCTTCCAGGGTTACTGCATCGAAGGGAAGGAGGGAGCCTTGATTTTCTATCGGCAAAACAAACAGGTACATCCGGACCAGATCAAGGACTACCTCGCCAAAGCATACGATTTCTTTGGCCATATCGTCGAACGGGCTACGGACTGAGAGGCAGGCCTAACTAGATATCGAGATCGTTCAACTGGTCGACCAGATCATCCAGTTCGTCGGCCGGACCCGCTTCGATATCATCCTGTCGTTTGGCCAGCACCGCCTGGCTGCCGACCGCGTCGCGACCGGCCATGATCAGCTGTTCGTCCCGCTCAATCGCCGCAATCTCGGCCGCTGTCTTCCCATCGGCAGGGGCGCCGAACAACTGGGAGAGATCGATCTTCATGCTGGCTGCCGACTCCGCCGAACCGGCGATGGCCGGCGTCTTGTGTTGAGGAAACATGATCGCGTTCTCAGGGCAGACACGGCTGCAAGCAGGACACCCTTTACGGCAATTGTCCGGCTGCTCGACCAGGATCGTATCAATACGATCCACCCCGTACACGCCGAATAGGCAGAAATCGATACACTCCATGCAGTTGGTACAGCGGCTGTAATCAATCACCGGGTACCAGCGACGGCCACCCTCCGATTCAATACGATTGAGAACGGAATCACCCTCTTGCGGCTCCGTCTCCACCGGCTGACCATTGGCCGATGTTGTGATGCCACCGACCAAGTCGCCCAAGCCAACCACCTGGACATTGTTTTCTGAGTGGATCCTCTTTATTTCGTCAATATAGTCCTGCGGCTTGTTGGTTGCTCTCAAGTCGATTGCATAGATCCGGCGATCGGGAATCTCGCGGGATTCAATCACCCTCTGCTTTTCCTCTGCCGCCGGCGAATCTTCATCGTCGTCCGGATCACTTTGAATTAAGGTCTCTCCCACATGGCCGTGAATGCCATGGCGATCCAAAATCCAGTGCGTAGCCCGCTCGTAGTGCCAGGAAACAACGACCAGGTTTCCGGCCAATCCCCGCAGGGCCAACATCCCGGTGCTGTCCGGTTTGATATCGTAGAGATTCGGCACCACGGTTACATCGATGCCAGGTTCGAGCATTAGTCCAAGCACGATATCCTCTTCCAGCTTCCGTTTGGCCGGATTCTTGCTCGGGCTTTGCGAAATGACAACCGAAATTCGTTTGGACATGATGTACCGTGATAGATTCCTTGGACTCCGCCAATTTTAACAGAAATCGATGGGAATATCAGGTCAAAATGAAGATCCGTGCCTCAGCCGAAACACGGGAGCAGGGTGATCTGGTTAACCCTCCGGGCGAGTCGACAGACAAGTTCACCCATTCAGCAGCTGTCTGGCGAAAAAGGGGCTGACCTTCTTCAGAAGTCAACCTCATTCATTGAGTTGCCCCTTGATCGCCTGTTGGGTCTTTCCCCAGACCGAAGTCAACCATTCGACATACTTCTCAGCCGACATCAGCTCATCGGAAGTCGCACCCATTTCAAACAACCACCCGCGACCATACTTGTCGGTATTGATGGCCGACGGGTCCTCCAATAACAGCTCGTTGAATTGCTCAAGGCGACCTGCAAGCGGGGCATACAACGAGCTTTCGGCTTTTTTACTCTCAATGGAACCGATCTCCTGTCCAACTGCCAATTGAACAGGGGATTCGATCATCCAATCGAGAAAATAGACATCCTGCAGCAGGCGAACCGCATAGGCAGTAAAGCCGAATCGCAAGTTTTCTCCCTCGGGTGCGGCCCACATGTGATTAGAGGCATAAAAAAGATGGCGGGGGAATTCAGCTTCGAATTCACCCATCATAAAAACGAGATTGTCCTTCATGCCACAGACCTTCACCGCCGTCGGCTGGCTTTTCAATCGTATGAGGATCTTCTGACCCCTCGGGCCAGGGACCGATCAAGTGTAACGAATCCCTCGATGCTCTGGCTCAAAGAAGACCGGCAACAAACCATCGGCATGCAGCAGACCTTTCCGCGTCAGCTCGACCCGATCCGGGCTGAACCTCAGCATTTCATCGGCCTGGTGTTGCTCAAATTCCTGCTTCCACAGATCCACGATGTTGACACCGTACTTCGCCGTAAAATAGGGGACTTCAAGAAACCCTCGCTTGAGCTGCAAGATCATCTCTCGAATCAACAATTGCCGATCGGTCGGTTTCATGGCGCGCCCTAGCGGCAATTCTCCCCGCTCCAACAACGATTCCAGATATTGGCTCATTTCAGGCAGGTTCTGGTAATGGACTCCCGAAACGTGTCCAAAACTGGCGATTCCCGTTGCCAAAAGGTCCGATCCCTCCCACAGATTATCCCGGTAACTGAAGTTCACCTTGGATGCGTCTTTACAGACCGTGTACGCGCTGCTGACGTGGTAACCGTGGGACAAGAATTCATCGAAAGCAAAATTCAGCCAATCCCGTTTGGTCTGCCAGTCAGCAACAGGGGTCTCAATCTTATTACCGAGGATGTCCTTGGAATAAACCGTGTTGTAAGGCAATTCCATCTGGTAGATGGTCACACTTTCGGGAGACAACTCCAGGGTCCGGCGAATATTATCCTTCCAGTTCTCCCAGGTCTCACCCACCATTCCCGAAATCAGATCGATGTTGACGTTGTCAAATTGAGCTGCCTTGATCCAATCCCAACAACGATAGACTTCTTTGCTTAGATGGGCTCGCCCGTTTTCTTCCAAAACCTTATCCGAAAAATTTTCGACACCCAGACTTAAACGAGTGACCCCCAATTCTTTCAGCGTCTTGACTTTGTTTTCTTGCAGTGTGCCCGGCTCACATTCAAACGTAACCTCTTCCGCCAAATCCCAATTGATGTTTTGACGCAATCGATCCACCAGCGAAACCAGTTGGCGGGAGCTCAGGAAAGAGGGCGTTCCTCCCCCGAAATACACGAATCGGAAGGGCCGATCGCCCATAACCGGCTGCTGGCTGATCAGCTCGATTTCCCGACACAGCGCGGACACATAGGTTTCGATCTCCTTGGCATTCTTATCTGTAAAGACCTTGAAGTAGCAGAACTTACACCGTTTACGGCAAAACGGGATATGGAGGTACAACCCGAGTGGAACGGGGCGGGGAAGCTCGGCCATTGCTTTCTTGACCAGCTCTAGCTCGTCCTTCTGCCATTGCGAGAAGGGTGGGTAGTTGGAGATGAAATAGCTGCCAACTTCTGTTTTGCTCGATTCAGATGACATGGATAAAACCAAATCGTTCCGCTTAAGGAATTTTCTTTCTGTCGGACGGCTGTTCACCTAGACAATAAACCACACCTCGATCCGTCGCAATGACGACTCGGCCAAAGCCGACCGCCGGGGAACCGATAATGCCACCCTGCAACTCTGTTTCCCACACGATTTCACCCGTTTCGAGCTTCAATTCGTAGAAACGCCCGTCCGTTGATCCGACCAGGACTCGTCCATCCGCAATAACGGGAGACGAGACAATTTTGCTCTTCAAGACCGTCGTCCAGTTAACCTCCCCATTTTCCGGGTTGAGTGAGTAGACCTTCCGGTTGTTGGCACCCAAAACAACATGTTTCCCGAAGATGGCCGGACAACTGCGCGTCGCCAGTCCTCCTTGAGGGTCATCGTATTTCCACTTGCGCTCAGCCGTTTTCCAATTGATCGCAAAAAAACCAGCTTGCTCGGTCCCCACGAAAACATCTTCCCCCCGGGCAGCTGGCGTCACACCGGTAGGGGACTCAATCAGCACGCTTCCTACTTCCTTCCCCTGATCCAGGTCAATGATGTGCAGGCTACCGTCACAACCGGCAACAAAGGCGCGATTCTCGATCACCGTGGCACTGCAACGCACCTGGTCACCCGTTTCCAGTTCCCAGGCCACTTCACCCGTATCGGCATTCAACGCATACAACTTCGAATCCTGGGAACCGAAAAGGACGAGGTCCTTATAGAAATTAGCACTCGAATCGATTTCGCCATCGGTTGTAAATTTCCAGAGCTCCTTCCCCTGCAGATCGAAACAATGAAAAATCCCATCGATATCACCAATGTAAAGTCGACCCTTGCGAAACGCCGGGGCCGTTACAAAACCAAGTTTATCCGGTAACTGAATCTCCCATGCCAGTTTTCCGGAATCGAGATCAAAGGCGAGAATCCGTCCATCCAAATCGCCGATATAGGCCCGGGGTTGCGGACCGCCGACGATGATCGGCGTTCCCTCAATCGCACCTTGTTCGATCGCGTGCTTCCAGACAACACTCAGCTTGGAAGGTAATTTCCCCTTGGCCGCACCGGTCGAATGAGCATTACCTCGGAACAGCAACCAACCCTCTTCGATATCTCCTCCTCGATTGCCAGTGCGATCTCCCTGGGCAGAAGGAACCTTGCCCGGGTTATTGCTCCCGATTTTGGGTTCGGCTTCGCCTTGCTGACCCAGCAGCGGGCCTGCAGTTATCCATGCCAGGGCAAACCAGGCAGCCCATCGCGCTGTCTCTCTGCGCACTGTCAAGACATGACTCCTCAATCGATCAGAACGGCAAGTGCCGCCTCTTCCACTAAAAAATGCTTAATCGTTCGGCACACTGGAAGTTACCCGGGTCAGGACACCCCTGAAATCATCCCTGCCGCCTACCTGCTCCATTATCGCAAAACCTGACCGCACTTCAACAGATGACCGTCAGCAGAAGAAGATCGAATTTGCCGTCCAAGACGGGTGGTCAAAGCAGCATTTGGAACGGGGATACCATTTTCCATCTAAACGTGGGTCGAGACCCGAAAGTGGGTCAATAAGCCTGCTCGTAAAGCTGCTGCAACGACTCACTATCAACCCCCCGCGGATTGAAACTGCCTGTCCATTGCTTGGCCGCCGAGGCCGCCAACCTGGGGAAGTCTTCTCGCGTCACACCGAGCGGCTCCAGTTTATCTTCCAAGCCTGCAGCCCGGAGGAGCTGAGCCAGGAAATCAGCTAAACCGTAAGCACCCTTGCCGGCAACCACCCCACTCAGCATCGTCTCGATCATCGACACCAATTCCTGGTACCAAGAGTTGTACTTCTTTCCGTTGAACCGAACGACATGGGGTAACATGACCCCCACGGCTTGACCATGCGGGATACCAAACTCGGCCGTGAGTGGGTTGGCCAAAGCGTGGGCCGCACCCAACATCGAATTTTCAATCGCCAATCCTGCATAGGCGGCACCGAGCTGCATGGAGGCCCGGGCATCCACGTATTCCGGGTCGTTGATGACATGTTGAAAATTACCGGCCAACAAACGGAACGACTCTCGACTGAACATCAGGGAGATCGGGTTGCGGCGTTTAGTCACATACGTCTCGACCGCGTGGGAGATTGCATCGATTCCAGTCAAAGCAGTGACCTGGGTCGG
>JAYZCF010000115.1:0-8318 GCA_036338455.1 Planctomycetota bacterium | reverse complement strand
CTTCTCACGACGAAGGAGTTCTTAAATAAATTACAAACCGATTCGCGGTTGAGCGCCGAGTCACGGGAATTACTGCTCGAATTTCTGCAGGTAGCCGACATGGTGAAATTTGCCGGATTGGCACCCGGTAGCGATGCCATCCAAATCGCCCTGGCCAATGCACGCACCTTCATCCATGAAAGTGATCAACCGTCGGAAACGTCTAATGCCAAACGGCTCTCTCCCGGGGAAAATCGATACAAGGAGTTTGAATAATGTTTCACACCGCCTCCGCATGGTTTCTGTTGCTCCTGATCGCCGTACCCTTATTCGGTTACATGATGCTCAGGAAACGCCGAAGATCATCCATTGAGTTCAGTTCCACCCACGCGCTGGCAGACTTGCCCAGGACTTGGCGTCAACGATTCCACTGGGTTCCACCCGCCCTCGGTTTGATGGCCATCATCCTGATGATCGTGGCTCTGGCGCGACCCCAGGAAGGAAGAAAGCAGACAATCACCGATTCCGAGGGCATCGCCATCGAGATGGTGGTGGATTGCAGCGGCAGCATGCAGGCCATGGACTTCACGTTCGACAATCAACCTGTCGATCGGCTTACGGCGATCAAGGGAGTTGCCAACCGTTTCATCAACGGCGGCGACGGGCTGGAGGGTCGGTTTAGCGACTTGGTCGGACTGGTAACCTTTGCCAAGCACGCGGACGGACTGGTACCTCCAACGCTCGACCACACCTACGTTTCATCTCAACTGGAAACCACGCAAATTGTGACGGAGCGGAGCGAAGATGGCACGGCAATTGGAGATGCCATCGGACTGGCGGTAGAAAAGCTGGCTGCCTTGAAAAGTGGCAAGGACGAAGAGGGAGAACAGTCTGACAAGAGTGAAATCAAGAGCCGGATCGTGATCCTGCTGACCGATGGTGAAAACAACTCGGGTTCGATTGATCCCATTCCTGCAGCGGAACTGGCCAAGTCCTTTGATATCAAAATCTACACGATCGGTGTAGGCACGAAGGGCCGGGCCCCCGTCCCGGTCACCGATCCATATACGGGGCGCCAGGTCTTGCAAATGATGGACGTCAATATCGACGAAGAAACCCTTCAGAAAGTCGCCGACGAGACCGGCGGCAAGTACTTTCGTGCAACCGACACGGAGTCCTTAGCCAATATCTACGCGGAGATCGATCAACTGGAAAAATCCAACGTCGAATCGCGGCACCTGGTGGATTACCGGGAACTGGCCGTTGAGCCATATCGGTGGGGCCCCTTAACGGTGCCCCCCATCCTGTTGTTAAGCCTGTTTTGCTTAATGGCACAAGTATTGCTTCGCAATACGCTGTTTCGCAATGCGACCGCCTGACACAAAGCGGATAAAGAAAATCGTTGAAGCAAATGGACCAAACAGAATATCGGCGACGAAAGTCGTCGGGAACTATATGAGGAATACCATGGACATTCAATTTGGACATCTCAACCAGTTGAACTGGCTCTGGCTGGTAGCCGCCGTTGGCGCTGCCGTAACGGCCGCTTGGGTCTATCGCAGACACGCGCTGCGTCGCTTTGCCACGAGCGACCTGCTGGCCAGATTGCTCCCCAAAAATAGATCTCGTCGACGATTTTTCCGAACGGCGACCGCTTTGGCAGCCATGGCCTTCCTCGTAATCGGTTTGGTCGATATCCGGTGGGGAAAAACCTGGAAGGAAGTGCCCCAAAAGGGTATCGAAGTCATGTTCGTCCTGGATGTCTCTCGGAGCATGTTGGCCGACGATGTTACCCCAACTCGCCTGGACCGGGCCAAACAGCAGATCAAGGATATGGTTGACGAAATGACCGGCGACCGCGTTGGTTTGATTCTGTTTGCCGGCGAGGCAAAACAACATGTTCCATTGACACGTCACTATTCCGATTTCAAGCAATCCCTGGACGAAGTCGGGCCGTACAACGTCCAGCGGGGAGGCTCACGCCTGGGAGACGCTATCGGCCTGGCGGCCGACTCCTTTTTGGGTAAATCGAATGATCACAAAGCGATCGTAATCTTGACCGACGGCGAAGATCAGGAGAGCAATCCCCTAGAAATCGCCAAGCAGATTCATCAGCAGCAGGGCACACGGATCTTCACCATCGGTCTGGGGGATATGGAAAAAGGATCTCGCATCCCGATGGGGCAAACTGCCTCGGGGCGACGCTTTTTGGAACACGAGGGAGAACAGGTTTGGTCACGACTCAATGGTGCGATTCTCGAACAGGTCGCCCTGGAGACGGACGGTGCTTTTGTGCCGGCTGGCACAAAACAGGTCGACATGGCCGACATTTACCACCGTTATGTCGCCAGCGTGGAGCAACAGGACTTTGAAACAGCCAAGATCAACGCCTACACACCTCGTTACCAGTATTTTGTCGGCGCGGCATTGGCACTGCTTTTGCTTGAAATATTTTGGCCTTGGGGCACACGTCGGAACAGGCCAAGACAGAACCAACAGACCGGTTTCACCAAATCCCAGTCGAATCAACAGGAATCGTCTCAAAGGAAAGCAGCATGAACGGCGTTTTGAATCAATCAGTTGTCGCATTCGCCTTGGCAATTGGCGTTCTTTTCGGCCACCCCGCCCACGGGCAAGAGACCGAACAAGACCGCCATGCGCGAATCAACTCGGCCAACCAACAACTGGTTGATGGAAAAGTGGATGAGGCACTTGCAACGTACGAAAAGGCGGCAGAGAGCATGCCGGCAAGCCATGAATTGGCATACAACCGCGCGGTAGCCCACTACCGGAAAGGAGAAATTGCCGAGGCTCGGCAACTGTTCACTGACGCCCTGTCAACTACGAATTCCAATCTCGCAGCCAGAGCGAGTTTCAACCTGGGCAATTGCGATTATTCCGAAGCCGTCGCAAATGCGGAGCAGGATCGACCGGCCGCCATCGCCCAGTTGGATCAAGCCATCGAGCATTACCGCCGCACCTTGCGCGCCAACCAGAACGACAGCGAAGCTCGAGAAAACATCGAATTGGCGATGCAATTAGCCGACGAGCTGCGCAAACAAGATCAGCAACAAGATCAGCAACAAGATCAGCAACAAGATCAGCAACAAGATCAGCAGCAAGATCAGCAGCAAGATCAGCAACAAGATCAGCAACAAGATCAGCAACAAGATCAGCAACAAGATCAACAACAAGATCAACAGCAAGATCAACAGCAAGATCAACAGCAAGATCAACAGCAAGATCAACAGCAAGATCAACAACAAGATCAGCAACAAGATCAAGAGCAAGATCAACAGCGAGAGGCCGACGAAACGACAGGCGCGAAAGCGGGCTACGGCACCAGCCGGGCAGGCCAAGCAAGTGGCGACCTGGATGAGCAAGAAGCGATGAAGATGCTTCAGGCAATCCGAGATCGTGACATGATGCGGCGAATGCAAAAATTACGCGAAACCCGTCGTCGTCACATTCCCGTTGAAAAGGACTGGTAAACCGCAGCCCTAAACACACCCTTGTCTCAACTCAGAAACCGATGGAGCAACCCAATGACTCGACAGCAACGACTTTCCAAAACCCTGACACTGACCCTTACCTGCTTGATGTTAACCGGAATGGCAACAACATCGCGCGCGGATGTTGTTGCGCAACTTTCGGCCCGCGAATCGTACGTTGGCATGCCGATTACCTTGTATATCCAAGTTTCCGGCCAAGGCTCGGAGCAAGCGCCAAAGATCCCCGAGATTGATGGCTTAAAAATCACCCAAGCGGGAGCTCCCAGCCGCAGCTCTCAGGTTTCCATTATCAATGGTCGACGAACGGAAAGCAGTTCCGTCACTTATTCCTATCGCGTCACTCCAAAACGGGCTGGCATCTTTCAGATTCCATCCTTAGCGGTCAACACGATCCATGGTACGGAGCACACCAGGCCAATTCGGTTTTCCGCCGCCAAGAGCGAAACAGGCGATTTAATGTTTGCCGAAGTAACGGGACAACAGGAAAAAACGTTTGTTGGCGAACCGATCAACCTGACCTTAAAGATCTGGATCAAGCCCTTTATGGATCGGGAACGTGATATTAAATTGTCCGCCCAAAACATGTGGCAAACGATTTCCAACGAACAAACCGAATGGGGAGGATTTCTGGAAACCCTGAAAACGCTCCGCGAAGACTCATCAGCCGTCCGCGTTAGCGAGGTCTTACGACCCGACAGTGACGGGGTCGAGCGAAGTTATTACCTGTACGAAATCGATGCTACGATCTACCCCAAGGCTGCCGGCTCTCTGCAAGCGGATGACATTCAGATCGTCTCCCAATACCCAACAGCGCTGGGCAAATCCAGAGATCCGTTCGAGTCTTTTTTTGCCAACTCACCGTTTGCCAATGACGATTTTTTCAATCGACGCGGTTTCTCACCGTTCGGTTCATCGTTATCCGTTACCAGCACAAGACCCATCATCGTCCAACCCGACGTGTCGTCAGTGGAGGTCAGCTCGATCCCCACCGGAAACCAACCACTCGATTACCGGGGTGCGGTCGGACAATATGCTCTTGCCACCCAGGCAACACCAACCTCTGTTAAAGCGGGGGATCCGATTTCTTTGACCATCGGCGTACGAGGAACCGGACCGATGGAATTGGTGCAGGCTCCGCCCCTGTCCCAGCTCAGTTCTCTGACCACTGATTTCAAAGTATCTGCCGATCCATTAGCAGGTGTTGTCCAAGATGATGTCAAGGTTTTCCAAACGACCATCCGACCTCGCAAAGAAGGGATCAGCCAGATTCCCGCCATTCCTTTCAGCTTCTTCGATCCTGAGCAGGAAGAGTATGTCACGGTCTATAGCAATCCCATTGCGATCACGGTGAACAAAGCCGACACCTTGGCACTCGATTCAATCGTAGGTGCAGGCGGTCTGCCGGCCGCACCGAGTGAGGCGGCAACCACAGCGCCTCCCAAGATCAGCCTGGCAAACCACGACCACGCCAACGTGTTGAAAAACGCGAACAGCCCAAACGGTACCTGGAAGTGGACCTGTCTGCTTTTCGGTCCACCTCTGCTCTGTTTCGGTTTCTGGCTTTATCGACAAAGGCGAGGCCACCAGAGCGGTCCTGGCTACCGGAACACGGTTCGCCAAATCAACGCTGCGACCGACGCAGGCTCAATCGCCGAGGCAATTCGGCAATACGCCCGTGAAAAATTTGGCGATCAGCGTCATGAATTCCAACCGATCCTTTCGAGTTTGTACGACGACTGCAACCATGCTGCGTTTGCCGGCGAGTCGACAGCATCTCTGGACTCTCTGAAAACACGAGCCCGGACGTTCACTCATTCAATGGCCCGCAGGCGAACCAGAAATCAAGGCGGCAAAAAACGGCCCGTCATGAAGCAATCCTTACGGAGATGGGCGACTTTCACCGCCTGCGTCGCCTTGACACTCTCCGTAGGGCTGGCACTGGGAGCTTACGACTGGGGCAACAACATGACGAATAAGCCCAGCCGTGAAACCAGTTTGCAACTGACATCCTTGCAACAGCAAGCCCTGTTGCAGGAAGCAACCGTTGCTTACCAGAAGGGGCAAGCGCTGGCTGGCAATGACACCGCGGATGCCAAGCAGGCGTTTTCAGAAGCAGTCAATAAGTACCAAATCTTGGTCGACTCAGGAATTCACAATGCCAAGTTGTACTTCAATTTGGGGAATGCCTGCCTGCAAACCGATGCGATGGGACGAGCCATTGCGAATTTCCATCGCGCTGTGGAATTGAACCCGTTGGACCTACAAGCCAGTCGTAATCTTCAAGTCGCGAAAGAGATGTTGCAGCGAGAGGAAGACTCAAGGGCCACTGGCGCTGCGACCTGGGGAAAGCAGGTTTACCACTGGTGCTTTAATATGGTACGAGCTTACTCGCTTCCCGCCCTGTTTATCACGTGGCTCTGTTTTTGGGGACTGCTCTGGATACCCATGGTGCGTCCCACGTGGCGGCTCCAGAAAACGGCCCTGGCAATGGGAGTGGTCATCGCGATTTTGTGCAGCAGCATGGTGGCAACCCATCAATATTCAGATTCGTCTCCCCTGGGCGTCATTGTTGCTGATGATGTCTCCATGCATGCCGGCAATGGTAAGAATTTTGCAGAATTGCCGACCGCGGACCTTTCCCAAGGGACGGCCGTCAGGGTCTTACAACAGCGGGGCAATTGGATCCAGATACGGTCACCAGACGGAACGGAGGGATGGATCCGCCTGGATGCACTGGAAGTCGTCTAATGAAAGGAAGAAGGTCGTTGAGAAGGGAACGCCCCTGCGAGTGCGGGGGCGTTTTTTCATGAGCCCTGGAATCGATCTTAGTCGACGGGAAAACCGCGCTTACGCAAAAGAGCTTTGGTATCCACGTCTCGCCCTCGAAATTTCCTGAAACCCTCGGCCGGGTCCACCGTATCGCCCACCGACATTATGTTATTAAACAGGCTGCGGGCGGTCGACTGATCGTAGTAAGAGCCCACGTCTTCAAATACCTCGGCCGCATCGGCCGTCAAAGCATCGGACCAGAGGTAACTGTAATAGCCTGCCGAATAACCGTCATTGGCAAACACGTGACTAAATTGAGGTGTACGATGTCGCATGACAATCTCGCTGGGCATCCCTAGTTCATCGAGGGTCTCCCTTTCAAATCGATCGGGATCGATCGTTACCTCACCCGCCAAGTGCAACTTCATATCGACCAACGCACTCGCCAAATATTCTACCGTCGCGAACCCCTGATTGAACGTCGCCGCCCTTTCAATCTTCTCAAGCAATTCACCTGGAATCGGCTCGCCCGTTTCGTAATGAACGGCGAATTTCTCCAAAACTTCAGGCGTCGACAACCAGTGCTCATTCAACTGACTCGGAAATTCCACGTAATCGCGGGCCACCGAGGTCCCCGACTGGGACGGGTATTGACACTCGCTGCACAACCCGTGCAAGGCATGCCCAAACTCGTGAAAAAGCGTAACGGCATCATCCCAGGAAATCAAAACCGGTTCACCCTCTTTCCCCTTGATGAAATTTGAATTATTGGAGACCAACGTCGAGATTGGCTGATCGATATCCGCCTGCGCTCGGTAATCAGTCATCCAGGCGCCGCTTCGTTTTCCTCGGCGGGCGTAGGGGTCGAAATACCACAAGCCAACATGTTTTCCGTTTCGCAACACCTCCCAAACGCGTACGTCCGGGTGAAAGACGGGCACATTGTTCACCGGCTTGAACTGAAAACCGTACACTTGCTCTGCTGCCCACATCATCCCCTCACGCAATTTCTCTAATTGCAAGTAAGGCTTGACTTGATTGAAGTCCAGATCGTACTTGTCTTTCCGGACCTTTTCCGCATAGTAGCGATAATCCCATGGCTCAATCGTGACATGATCGCCATCCTCATCCGCAACCGCCTGCATGTCGGCTACTTCTTCCTGAACCCTGGCCACCGCTTTAGGCCAAACCTGCATCATTAGCTGCATTGCGTTGTCCGGGTTTTTCGCCATCTGAGGCTCCAGACGCCAGTGGGCATGTGTTTTGTAGCCAAGCAACTTGGCTCGCTCGGCCCGCAACTTTAGAATTGCTGTGATAATCTCATTGGTGTCATTATCATCACCGTTATCTCCACGGCTGTAATAGGTTTTCCATACCTGTTCCCTCAAAGAGCGATCGTCCGCATAAGTCAGCACAGGCTCCATCGACGAACGAGTATTATTGACAACCCACTGAGGCGCATCTTCAGCGGACAATTTCTTATCCACGGCATATTGCTTGGCCGCTGCACTCATGGCATCGACCACACTGTCTGGCAGGCCTGCCAACTGCCGCTCGTTTTGAAGCACGGTCACCCTTTGCTCATCGTTCAAAACATTTTGGCTGAACTGGGTGAACAAACCTGCCAACAGGGCATTGATTTCAGATAATTTCGCCTTCGCATCAGCATCCAGCTTGGCGCCCTGGCGGACGAAACTCTTGTAGTAGTCATCGACCAGTCGCTGCTGGGCCGGATTCAGCCGTTTCATCTCGTCACCGTCATGAACCGCCGCAACACGCTTAAACAACTTCTCGTTTTGCATGATCGAATCGTTGTGTTTTGAAAGCTTTGGCATGACTTCTGCCTCGATATCTGGGATCGAACCGAGATTTAAATTGGAAGAATAAACGCCAAAGAGGTTGCTGACTCGCGTCAGAGTCCCTCCCGCCTCCTCCATCGCCACGATTGTATTATCAAACGTAGGAGGAGCAGGATTGTTTGCGATCCGCTCGATATCGGTTGCAGAAAGTTCAATCGCCCGACCAAAGGCAGCAATAAAATCATCCGTCTTGATCGAC
>JAYZCF010000114.1:0-3039 GCA_036338455.1 Planctomycetota bacterium | reverse complement strand
ATACGGCGGTCAAGAAAGACAGGGATCCCCTGTCGGTGGGATAGTGCCACAAGGCGGCTGCGAACGGGAACGTCTCGCCAGCGAATCGAGATCGCCAGCTGTTTGCAGCGAGCAAGCGATTTCCCATTTAACCAATCGATTTCGGGGGGGCCGTCGACGTCGGTGGAGAATGAAAGAACCACCAAGAGTGCCAGCACGTTCATGATCTAATCACCCAATCGTTATATTCGTTAAGGTTTGCGTTGGTTGGTCGATCCTGATGGTAAAACTTGCTATTTCAGGCGATAATCGCGGGCCGATTCGTTGTTCCTGGAATGTTGCCAAATTATTATAGGCTTTTAATTCCACGACGTCGTCGCCTTAGAACATTTAACGAGCAGGTAGTCAATCTTATGTCGGGACCATTCACACCGGGACCATCGGTATCGGAGAGAAAAGTCCGGTATTCGAAGCTGGATAGATACTACCAGCAATTTCTCAACGACGAAGACCGCGCTCGTTTCATCCAGCAAGTTTCCGAGACTTACACGATGGAAACGTTGGAGTATTTGGCTCGATTCGGTCGTCGACTGACGCGTCGAGCCGCGGTTCTCGCGGTCGGTTTTCTCGGTGATTTTGAGCAGAACGAGACGATGGGCCGGGCTTTGTCCGATCCGGATCGAGCTGTGCGAATGCTGGCCGATCACAACATTCGCCAAATCTGGCTGCGTCAGGCAGTGGGTGGTGAGCGGGTCCTGATCTCGCGTCTTGAGTGGTACAACTCGATATCACAGTATGAGCGTGTCATCGCGGACGCGACACGACTGATTCGTCACGATGAGGGACTTGCTGAAGCTTGGAACCAGCGGGCGATCGCCTTTTGCAATCAAGGGGAATACCAGCTGGCGATTGACGATTGTCGGACCACGCTGGCCAACAATCCTTTTCACTTTCCAGCCGCGATTGGGATGGGGCATTGCTGCCTCCAATTGGATGATCCAGTTTCAGCGTTGGATTGTTTCCGTGTGGCCATCTTTATCAACCCGGATTTGGAAAACCTGCGGAGCCAGATTGTTCACTTGGAACAGATTCTGGAAGGCCGGTAGCCGCCCTACTCTGCGGTAATGCCGTCTCCCTTAGATTTCTCAAGCGACCGATGCCGCCATGGAGGGATGGTGTCTTGATTCGTACATCTGTTATGATTCGGGTTCGGCGCTCAATGTTGCGGTTGTTTCTTGTGGGAAGGGGAGTCTGTGTCTACTCGCACACTTTGTCTGTTTGCATGCTTGTTTGTTGAGATGACCATGGGATTTTCGAGTGCTCAAGACGAAGGGCTAACCAAGGCCCAGTTGCCAAAACTGGGTGATCGGCTGACCGACGTCCAGGTTGAGGCTTTCGCGCGCTTGGCGTTGAAAGGGATCCCGACAGAATATCCGAACAAGCCTTCCAACGTGATGTCCGGAGTTGAATCGGTTCAATCGCCCAAGGAAATGCATCCCGCTTTCTTCGGCTGTTTCGATTGGCACAGCAGCGTGCATGGCCACTGGATGCTGGTTCGACTGCTGAAAGAGTACCCGGAACACCCGTTGAATACGGAAATCAGAGAGCAGCTGGCACAGAGCTTAACGGCAAAAAATATTGCCGGTGAGGTTGCCTATTTTGAAGAGAAACAGAACAAGAGTTTTGAGCGGATGTACGGTTGGGCCTGGTTCTTGAGGTTGGTGCTCGAGTTGGAACAATGGGACGACGCGCAGGGGAACCAGTGGCGAGATAATCTGCGGCCGCTGGAGAACGTGATCGTCCAGCGGACGATGGATTACCTGCCCTTGTTAAGTTTTCCGATTCGTACGGGGGTGCATCCTGATAGTGGGTTTGCGCTGGGACAGACGCTCGATTATGCCCGAGGTGTTGGTGACAGGGAATTGGAGACTTTGATTGTCCAGCGGGCGAAAGAATATTACTTGGCCGACAAGGAGTATCCGTCCCGCTATGAACCATCGGGTCAAGATTTCTTTTCGTCTGGCTTGAACGAGGCGGATTTGATGCGTCGAGTTTTGTCCCAACAGGAGTTTCAGGAATGGTTCGACCGGTTCCTGCCAGGTTTGAAAACGGGAAATGGCGGCAACCTGCTGGTGCCTGTGGAAGTCAGTGACGTGACCGACGGAAAAATTGTGCACTTGGCCGGGTTGGACCTGTCTCGAGCCTGGTGCTTCCAAGGCATTGCCCAGGCCCTGCCTGCGGATGATCCTTGCCGGGAATTGATACTCGATTCGGCTAACCAGCATGCCGATATGGGGTTCCGGTATGTTTTCAGTGGAAGCTATGAGGGGGAGCATTGGCTGGCAACCTTCGCGATTTACCTGATCACCCAAGTCGGCGCGGAATAGTCCTCAAAAACAGGGCGTGATCACTGTTTTGTAGTTTTGAGTGACCTGTAGCACGCGTATAATTTCGGCTTTGGTCAACGCGTTGCCGCCGCCGTCTTTCCTGGACGCTCGTGGATGTCCCCGTGAGGCCTTTGTCCCGTCACCCGAAAAGAAAGTTTCCCCCTATGCACGTCCTCCGATTCTTCGCGGTCGCCCTGTTCTGTTTGCCTGCCATGATTCTGTCTGGCCAGGAGACCGAATCGTCTTCATCTGATCCGGGACAGCCGGCCGCGGAAGCACCGGCTGCACCCGACGAAAAGAGCACCATGCAAAAAGCGAGTTTTTTGCTCGGTTACAACTTTGCGAAGCAAGTGCAGAGCAGCGGTCTTGAGGTTGATCAGGAGTCCTTGGTGAAGGGTATTCAATTGGCCATTCAAGGCGGTGAAATGCCAATGGCTCCCGAAGAGATTGAATCGGTCATGCAGGCTGTCCAAGCGATGGTCCAGAAAAAGCAGATGGAAATGCAGAAAAAGCAGATGGAAATGCAAGCCAAAATGGCCGAGGAAAACCTTGCCGAGGGCAATGCTTTTATCGAAAAATACTCTGCCGAGGCCGGGGTCCAAAAACTGGATGACGGGATTCACAAGAAGGTCATGAAAGCTGGTGATGGCGCCGTGCCGACGAAAGACGACAA
>JAYZCF010000113.1:0-5425 GCA_036338455.1 Planctomycetota bacterium | reverse complement strand
ACGTTCCCAAAAGCGGCGACCATTTTATCGCGATTGAATACACCCGGCGCGACATTGGTTTCGCCAAAATTCGCCATCTCGTAAATACCGGGGGCTGAATCGTCCGTGTATTCCTTGACCAGTTCTCCAAAATCCTCTCCGTCGGTGGCCCGTTTTAAAAGTTCGTTGGCCAGCTCTTCCGCCTCCTGCTCGGTTCTCGTGATCGGTTTGCCGGGCACGGAACTCGTCACTCCCTGCTCACCTTCCTTCGGCGTGGCAAACCCGATCAGGATATGCTGGACTGTGATCAAGGCGGGCTCTCCCGTCAGTTGACTCTGGGTAGGAATACCGGACATACCAACTGTTTCCGGGGCAACGGGACTATCGCAACCGCAGAAAAACGGCAACCAAATCAAATAGGCCACTAGCATCAGGGCAACAAACTTTTCCACAATCGCCTCCTTCTTCGGCACGATGATTCGCGTGTTATTTCCAATCTCTAACTTACCTCCCTTGGCAGTCCCTTAAAAGAGGTTGTAAGCGAACTCCGCCACTGGCCGATTCAGTTTGCGGTAGGCTCATTCATCCATGGTCGCTCCGGGGCGTTCTCCGTCGCTACGTAAGGTTGAGCCTCGTTTTTAAATTGGAAATCCAATAAGATAGAGACGGTGAAGCGATCAGCCACCTTGTTCGTCACGACCAGGAGGTTGGACGGCCCCACTCAATGAGATCGGGGTAACGGCGAACAACCTCCACGAGAATCAGAATCCAGGACTGGAAACGTTCATGAAAATTAAAGCGATCCGCGCCTACCAGGTTGACCTTCCCCTGCAAGAATCCAGTTACCAATGGTCCGGCGGCAAGTCGGTCGAAGTCTTTGACAGCACCATCGTTGAAGTGGAGACTGACGATGGCCGACTGGGCCATGGTGAAGTCTGCCCGCTGGGTCCCTTCTACCTGGCGGCCTATGCCGACGGAGTTCGCGCGGGAATCTGCGAACTGGGTCCTCATTTGATCGGCATGGACGCCACCCGCTTGGGCCCTTTGAACGATCGGATGGACCGGGCGTTGAAAGGGCATCCGTACGTCAAATCGGGAATTGACATCGCCTGTTGGGATTTATTGGGAAAAGTGGCAGGCCAGTCCACCTGTGAACTGTTGGGAGGACGATTCGGCGACGATTTCACTCTTTACCGAGCGATCTCTCAGCAACCCGCCGAGCAGATGGCCCAAAACGTCCTCAATTATAGGGAAGAGGGTTACCGGCGGTTTCAACTCAAGGTGGGAGGAGATCCGGCGGAGGACATTGACCGGATCCGCGCCGTTGCCGCGGTACTCCAACCGGGCGACCGCCTGGTGGCCGACGCCAATACCGGCTGGTTGATGCATGATGCAGCCCGCGTCGTTCGGGCCGTCGACAATCTTGATGTCTACATCGAGCAACCTTGTCTCAGCTTTGAGGAGTGCCTCTCCATTCGGCGCCGGACCGACCACCCATTCGTGATGGACGAGTGCATCGACTCGACCGCCGCGATCCTGCAAGTGGCGGCTCAAAACGCCGCCGATGTCGTGAATATCAAGATCAGCAAGTTCGGCGGTCTGACCAAGGCGAAACTGGCCCGCGACATTTGTGCATCTCTGGGTATCGCGATGACGATTGAGGACAGTTGGGGAGGAGACATCACCACCGCGGCCATCGCCTGCTTAGCACACAGCACACCCACCGATCTATTGTTCAGCTCCACTGACTTCAATAGCTACGTGACAGTCAGTACAGCCGACGGAGCCCCTCAGCGGAAAAATGGACGCATGTCTGCCTCCCACGAACCTGGGCTCGGCATCACCCCTAAACCGGAAGTCCTCGGCAAGCCGGTTCTCGAGGTCGTTTAATTACGCTTCAGGCCGAACATCCGGCGCGGCTGAATCCACTCCCTCTTCGTGCGGGTAAGGGAGTCGTTCACCATCGATTTCGGCCAAGGCGTTCGCTGCAGCTCTCTGCTCCGCTTCCTTCTTGTTGCGTCCCCAGGCCGAGGGGAACGTTCGCTTGCCGATGGCGGCAGAAACAAGAAACCACTTTTCATGATCGGGACCCCGATCATCAATCAGACGGTAGACCGGCGGCAGGCCCACCCGTGTTTGCGCGTACTGTTGCAGATTCGATTTGAAATTCGATTCCACGCTGGCCTCCAGCGTGGCTCGAACACCGCTTTCGACAAACGGCAATAAAAACCGGCTGGCCGCTGCCATGCCACCATCCAAATAGATGGCGCCGATCAGAGCTTCAAAGGCATTGGCCAGCAGCGAATCCGGGATGGTATCCCGGTTGCCAAGCCCCTTACCGATGACCAGGAATTCCTTCAAACCCAACTGCTGGCCCCACACGGCGCAGGATTGCCGGCTGACGACCACTGACTTGACCTTGGTCAGCTCGCCCTCCAGCCAATCGGGATAATTCTGAAACAGAAATTCACAAACCAGGAAACCGAGAATCGAATCCCCTAGAAATTCCAGTCGTTCGTAGGACTGCAAGCGCGTCGAGGAACTCGAAGCGTGCGTAAGCGCCTCGTCCAACAATTCCTTTTCCTGGAACTCGTAACCAATCCGCCGCTCACACCCCTGCAGCAATAGCAATTTGGACTGATTGAGCTGGTGGGAACGACCCATAAACGGTTCCATAAAATATTGGGCGAGAGGTGGACGGTGGGAAACAAGGACGGACAGGTTCACTGTATCACTTCCACGGAACAGCTGGAACCCATGCCCTTCAAACGGGGCTTGCTGCCGCCGACAGGCTACCCTTGGTCCGTCTTCATCTGTTCGGCAATCGTAAAGGCGAGTTCGATTGCCTGATCGTAGTTAAGGCGGGGATCCACCGTACTTTTATAGGCGCGGTGTAAGTCGGGCTCGGCCAACTTGCCCGCCCCGCCCACGCATTCCGTTACATTGTCGCCGGTCATCTCCAAGTGAACGCCGCCCAAGATGGACTCATTGGCCTGGTGAATCTGGAAGGCCTGTTTCAACTCACTGATGATCTGGTCGAAGTTTCGCGTCTTAATCCCCGAGTTGGTCGAGTACGTATTTCCGTGCATCGGGTCACACGTCCACAACACCCGGCAGCCCTGCTCGTTCACCGCCTGAATCAGCGGCGCCAGGCACTCACCAATCTGCTCTGCTCCGAAGCGATGAATCAGAGTGATTTTCCCTGCTTCATTTTCAGGATTCAACATCTCGACAAGGCGAAGCAGCTCACCCGGCTCCATGCCGGGCCCCACCTTGATCCCAACCGGGTTCACAATCCCGCGAAAGTACTCAACGTGGGCGCCGTCGATCGCCCGCGTCCGGAAACCGATCCAGGGGAAATGCGTGCTCAGATTGTACCAACCTTCCCTGCGCGGGACGTGCCGTGTTTGGGCCTGTTCGTAGCTCAGGTGCAATCCTTCATGGGAAGTAAAAATCTCGACCGCCTGGCTTTCCCGCAAGGTCGAGCCCAGGATCGCTTCCATGAAATGCATCGATTCATTGATCGAATTGACCATTCGGTGGTATTGCTGGGCGCGAGGCGATTCACTGGCAAAATCGAGATCCCAGTTCTCCGGATGGTGCAGGTCGGCAAAACCACCGCCCAGCAGACCGCGGATGAAGTTCAAGGTCAACGCCGCGCGCTCATATCCCCGCAGCAGCAACTGCGGATCCGGCTGACGGTCCGCTTCGCTGAAACCGCTGCGATTGACAATGTCGCCGCGGTAGACAGGCAGGGTAACTCCCTCCCGGGTTTCCGTGTCGGCCGAGCGAGGTTTGGCGTATTGGCCAGCAATTCGCCCAACTCGAATCACCTTCTTCATCGATCCAAAAATAAGAATGAAACTCATCTGGATCAGGACCTTCAGGTTGCGCACGATGGCGTCCGTCTCGCAGTCCTCCAGACTTTCCGAACAATCACCCGCCTGGATCAGGAACGCTTTGCCTGCAGCCGCCTCGGCCAGCTGACCTTTCAGGTTTTCGATTTCCCAACTGGTCACCAACGGTGGTAATTTGGCCAGGTGGCGAAGTGTCTCATCCAGCTCCACCCTGTCCGGATAGACAGGCTGCTGGGTAACAATTTTCTTTTGCCAGGAACTGGGGGTCCAATGATCATTCATATCGATGTTCTTTTTCTCTGAATCGGCAAAGTCAGCCTGCTTTCAAGGCACCACCAGGATCCGGCAAGGACAACCTCTTCCCCAATATCGACAGGTCGTGAACAACCTAACCCAATGCCGAGAAATTCCCCCCACCAAAGGTGGCGGAAGGGTTGCAATTAACGATTTTACCAATCACCATTGAGATTGAAATGCTGGAACAACTGGCGGCCAACAGAACCTGTCTTCCTTGGGGATTTAACGTCCAAATGGCAAACCGCAAACTACTTTTTCTGGTTTTTTCCTGGATTACCTTCGCATTGGTTGCCGGTGTGAACGGACAGGAGACTTCCAAGGCTACTGGGCCAGAAGCCAAAGAGACTCAGGACGCCAAAGAGACCCAGGACGCCAAAGAGAACCAGGAGGAGACCCTCGAAGATGTCCTCCAGGGCCATTCGCAACATGGAGAGGCTTTCAATAAAGGCCCTCGACAGGAAGCTTACCTGATTGGTGGCACGGGCTCCGTCCAATTCCCATGCACTTGCCAAAATCCCTCAGTCCAGGCCTACATCAATCAAGGAATCGGACAATTACATGGATTCTGGGACTTGGAAGCGGAACGGACCTTTCGACAGGCGATTGCCTTGGAGCCCGACTGCGCCATTGCCTACTGGGGAGCCGCACTAGCCACCACGCGCGACGCCAAACGGTCCCGGGGTTTCATCGCCAAAGCGATGGAATTGAAGGAGAACGTGACCCCTCGCGAAAAGATGTATATCGAGGCGCTCAACAAATTCGTCGCCGAGAAACCGGAGGAGAAAAAGAAGCGGGCCAGCCAGTACCTGAAAGATCTGGAATCGATCGTGCTCGAATATCCTGAAGACTTAGAGGCGAAGGCCTTCGTAGCGCACCGCATCTGGGAAAACGGAAGAGCCGGGATCCCGGTCGCCAGCTACGTCGCGACGAACGCCCTGCTGACGGAGATTTTTGAACAGGAACCCCTTCACCCATCCCACCATTACGCCATCCACTTGTGGGATTACCGCAATCCAAAAATGGCTTTGAACTCGGCGGCTCGCTGCGGTCTTTCCGCGCCCTCCATCGCCCATATGTGGCATATGCCCGGTCATATCTACTCCCGCTTAAAGCGTTACGAGGATGCTGCTTACCAACAGGAAGCATCCGCGCGGGTTGACCACGCCTACATGATGCGCGACCACGTCATGCCGGATGAAATCAATAATGTCGCCCACAACAATGAGTGGCTAATTCGCAACCTCGTTTTCGTGGGTAGGGCTCACGATGCACTCGACCTGGCCAAAAACATG
>JAYZCF010000112.1:0-20759 GCA_036338455.1 Planctomycetota bacterium | reverse complement strand
GGAGAATCTCACTGGAAAGGACGTCAGCTATGCGAGGCGACTTCACCGGATGGAATTCAATGGGAGAGGCGGGATTTCATTTCACCAGACCCCGGTATTGATGCATGCCACGTTCCTGAAGCTTTTGTCACCACGATCGATGATAAACGTTGGCTTTTCTTATTCTATGCAACCCAGATCGGTTATCGAAAAAAGGACGGAGAATACCATTACCAATACGATCAAATACGCGCCATGAAGCGAGAGCTGTCACCAATCGCGTTGTCCCCCTACCCCGACAAGACAGGCTGCCGGGAGCTTAAAGACACAAATAACACGTCAAAATAAAAAACCGATTCACAACGCTCGCCGATGGCAAAGTAATTTTGTTGAAACGGGACAACCGAGTCGCCTGCGCACCTCTCGATCGCTTCAGCACAGCGCATCGAAAGACTATCTGTGACGAGAACCATCCAAGTCAGGTAAAGGGACAAGGACAATTCACCACCCTCAACTTGGCGGTTTCCAATTCCCAATCCGCAGGCGGACACTGAATCTGCTCAGCCGTGTCTTATTTGGTGTTATTTTCAGTCGGCCGGAAGGTCTTTTTTATTTGCGGCCAAGAAACGACTGATTGCGTCGGCAGCGAGCACTGCAGTATTTGACCTCGGACCAGCTCCGGGACCACTTCTTTCTCCACTGGAAAGGCCGGCCGCAGACCGGGCAGATCTTTTCCGGTCTCCGCGTAGTTCTGCGAGCTACCTGCTTTTCACTCATGCCCGTGTCGTGTGAGGAGAGCTAACTAAATAAACGACCTTCCAAGGAAAACCGTAAATTCCAAGCGGGCCTAACCAACATGCAATGCTGCATTTCCACCCAAGCTGGGAAAGGAAAAAGGAGACATACCCGCAAGGTGCGAACCTTGCAGACTCACGGTAGCCGCTCGGTCACACCGAGGCATCTGCTATTTGCCAGCCGGGCCTGAACTGGATAATCGCCGAACAATCCAGCCGCCGAACAAGCCGCCAGCGGTCAGGCCGACCGCATAGCAGGCCATTACGGCCCATTCGCTTTGCCACAACAGGCCGGCCAAGGCTCCCGCCAGACCGCCTACCAAGCAACCTGCGCCGAAACCAACAACCTCGCCAAACGCTGTTTTATTCGAACTTTCTTTTCTGTTCATCGCCCAACCTCGCCGACTCGTCGTAACCTCAGCTAACATTTTGCTAAGCTAGATTTGCAACACAACCGTTTTGGATTCATTTTTATTGATACGGGCGTCCAGGCTCGCCTCTCTTCCAGTGTCAACACTTCACTTTCTTGCAGAAGTAAACAGAGGAGGTACTTACGGCATTTAAGGTCCAATGCCCGGGATGCGGCAAAAACTACAACCTGTCCGCACAGTTCGCCGGTAAAAAAGTAAGTTGCAAAGATTGCGGAGCTATGTTTCGTGTAGGCTCATCGACTGACGGCGAGTCAGGCGCTTCGATGGTTGACGACCTCTCCGTCCCCAAATCACCGGTTCACTCACAACCGATCACCGGATCGAAAGGGGGGACTTTTTGCAGGACGCGGGCAAAACCCGTATCGCGCGCCCTCCGATCCAGTTGCTTCAGCGAAACAACCCGCCGTTCCAACGAATTCGGGCTCTAACCCGAATGCGCTCGTGGCACTCATTCTGGGAATTCTGTCGCTGGTGATGTCACCGGTCGGTTTCCTCTGCGGGTGCCTCGGTGGGTGCCCCTGTATCTTGGTCGCCGGCGGTGCCATCACTACAGGGATCATCGGTCTGGTCAAATCAAAGGAAGCTGGTAAGGGAGGCAAGGGACAGTCCTTGACCGGTTTGATACTCGGCATCGTGGCGATCCTCGCCACGATCCTGGCCTTTGTTCTACTTTTCGTCTTGGGATTTGCCACGGAAATGCAAAAAATCCAAGATGAGTTTGGGGTCAACTTTAATGACTTTTAGCTCGGTGTTTCCTGCACACCATAATCGAAAACGACTTGCGATCGTTTTTTAACAATTGAATGTAAATCGAGTGGTCAAGCAAAACAATTTCCTGGCCCACTGACGCGCCAGCCGATCGTACTTGAGGTCGAATGGGAGTCTGCTACGCTATCAAGACGAAATCCGCTGGCGGCTTGGCTCAAGGCAGAACGTTAATATCTCAGCAACATTTTCATTTTTGGACGGAGGAGCCAACCATGGAACAGGAATCGACGATCGAAGCCACCTTGCAAACGTATGGTGAAGGACTTTACCACTCCAATCCTGACAAGATCCGTCAAGCGTTTCATCCGGCGGCCAAGATCAGCGGTTACATTGAGGGGCAACTCGGTGAATTCACGGTCGAACAATTGGCCGAGATGGTAGAAAAGCAGGTCCCTTCCGACCAAGAGAAAGGGCTGTCGCAACTGTTTGAAATTATCTCGAGCCAGCAATCGGGCCAAACAGCCATGGCCGTCGTGCGCGACCAGTTCATGGGGATGACTTTTCTGGACACCCTCTCACTCCTTGAAGTCGATGGCCAGTGGGTCATCTACAACAAGCTGTTTCATGTGGAAGACTGAATTTGCAGGCCTATCAAAAGCGGGCATAACGACTCAGGCTTTCTGCCAACCGAGCACGTTCGCAACATGAACAACGTTTCCCGTACAAGGAGTATCCCATGCCGCTCATCCGCCCCATGACCTACCAGGAACTGGTGCAGCAGGTTCAATGGGCCGATCGAGAGGGCTGGGAACCGGGAGTAAACGACGCGGACCAATTTTGGCAATTGGATCCCGAGGGATTTCTGGCGATGGAACAGGAGGGTCAATTCCTGGGCGGCGGGGCCATCATTCGTCACAACGAACAGTTCGGCTTTATGGGGCTGTTCATCTTGGACGCCGAGCATCGTGGAAAAGGCTTGGGGACGCAGCTCTGGTTCGCCCGACGAGATCAACTCCTGGAACGACTTGGCCCGGGAGCAACGATCGGCCTGGACGGTGTCTACCCGATGGTACCTTTCTACGAGAAAGGTGGTTTCAGGCAATTGACCCGCCAACGACGCTATCGACTCGAACCCTCTTCGGCGGGCTGCTCAACAAACGAAAACATGGTCGATCTTGGAATGGTCGATCTTGGAATGGTCGAATCGGAGAAAATTGCTCAGTATGACCTTTATGGTTTCCCGGTCCCCCGAAAGCATTTCCTGTCACGTTGGATCAAACAACCGACGGCCATTTCCCTTGGCTATCTCATCGACGGCGAACTGGGCGGGTTTGGTGTGATGCGACATTGCTCAAGTGGATGGCGGATCGGGCCTCTCTTCGCCGACGATGTCCACGTGGCAGAAAACTTGCTGACGGCCTTTCAATCGCACCAGGCAGGGAAACCGATTTTCATTGACATTCCCGATGCCAACCCGGCCGTCGCGCAACTCCGAGAGACGTATGGCCTGAAGGAGACGTTTGGGTGCATCCGGATGTATTATGGACCGCCACCCGCCATGGATTTTACCCGTGTGTTTGGCGCTACCACCTTGGAAGTCGGCTAAAGGTCTCCCTGCGAAAGCCGCATGAGGAAGCGGGTGTGAGGCGACCCTCGTTAGAGTGAAACGCGTTACGCAACACGCTCTCTCCACAACGGCATGGAAAAAAATTCTCCCGTGCGCCTGTTGACTGACAACCCCAAGTCCGCGCTACGCCTGTTTTAAACTTTGCCAGTTCGCGGCGCAGGAAGGTACTGCTTTAACATAGTAGCCAAACCAAGCCGAGTGACTGGCTTAGTCAATGCTCCGCTCATTCCGACGGCCTTGTAGCCAGCAATATCGTCCTCTGTACAGTTGGCCGACCAGGCAATAATTGGCGGGCAATCTCCGCCGGCCGCTAGTCGAATCTGTTCGGCTGCCTTCAGGCCATCAATTTCGGGCATCTGAATATCCATCAGGATCAGATCGTAGTGGTTCTTTTGGGCCACGTCGATCGCTTCCCGACCGCTGGTTACCTGGTCAACGGCAGTTCCGAATTTCTCCAGCATCAACGACACGACACGGCGGTTCACCCGGTTATCGTCAACAACCAACAACCTGGCATCGTAGAATTCGGTACCCGTCAAATCGGGCTGTCCGCGGATCTCGGCCGTGTCAGGGCAAACTTCGAGCTCAATTTCAAACCAGAACTCGGAGCCAGTTCCTGTCCGCTTGGGTTGCATACCGACTTGGCCACCCATCGCCTCCACCAGTTCTCGGGTGATGCATAAACCGAGACCGGTCGAGGCAACCTGATTCGTACCGGGTGCGTCTTTGGTCCAAAATTCCTTGAACAGGTTGGGACGATCGGCCTCACTGACGCCGGGGCCCTCGTCCTCCACTTGGAAACGCAAGCGAGATCTACCGTCTCGTTTCTCTTTGACCATCACAACCACGTTAATTTGCCCACGATTGGAATACTTGATGGCATTGCTGAGCAGATTGATCAGCGCTTTCTGGATCTTGAGCACATCGCCGTTGACCAATTTTGGCAGGTTCGGGTCAAAACGATTGTCGACCAAAAGGTTTTTTGCCTTGGCCAGCGGCTGTAGCAATGCGATTGATTCCGAAACCGATGCCACTGGGTCAAACATCTGGAGAAGCAATTCGTCGCCACTCTCTTTCAATCGAGAAAAATCGAGGACCTGATTGACCACTTGCATCAGGTGATCGGAAGACGCTTTCAAATCCCCCACAATGTCCTTCACCTCTGCGTCCAGTGGAAGCTCATCCATGATTTCAATCAATCCGGCAATACCGGTCAGTGGTGTTCTGAGTTCATGGGTGACATGGGAAACAAATGTCGACTTTGCAGAACTGGCCAACTCGGCCTCGTCGCGCGCTTTGGTCAGCTGTTCCGTCAGGTTTCGCAAATCCTCCAGCATGATCGACTGCGTCTGCAGGTGCAGGTTGAGATCGAGCTGCGCGTCGGGGATCGAAAAATCGGATATCTTTGGTTGATAATCCTCCACATGTTCGTTCAACCAGGTTAGCCAACTGGATGCAGCAATCAAGGCAATTGGCTGGCCCTCGTATTGTCCCGGGACCACCTGACCGCGCAAGCCTAACTTGCGGGTCACGTCAGAAAAAAGGAGTAACTGCGAGCGATGCTCGAGCAGGTTGATTTGCTCAACCGTTTTGTCAATTCTCGGTCGTCGCAAATCAAAGACACTCAAGAAAGGCTTACCCGTTTGATCCGCCCCCAGTCGGTCCATTAACGGCTGACTGAGGTATACAATCTTCCCGGCGTTATTGACGCCAATCACAAACGGGTAAAACAGTTCACATTGCTCCGGAGTCACTTGGATCACATGCAACCCCCCTCTTCCAAACAAAACGTTGTGGACTGTCCCTGCTCATTCATCTCTTCAGAAACAATGGAAATCAAAAGCCCAGTGTTGAAGTGCTGGGCCAAACCCTTCAGCAGACCGACCACAAACGGCGTGAGTCCTTGACGGCTGCTTTGGTAGTGCAACAAGCGCACCCCTTCTTCAGTCGTTTCCAGGTGAAAGGAGGGCGCATCGTACCCCTGAAAGGTACTTGAAATACGGTCGTGCAGACTGTTCAGGTTCCCAAGGAACTCCCAGATCCCTTCGCCAAAACTGTCCAGCATCGTGCCGTAATGCTTGGCTGCTGTATCCAACACCCAAAACTGCCCGAAGGCATCGAGGCATTCGGCTTGGGAGATATCGAGTACCTCGGAGGCCGCCCCAACCAGCCGGAGGACGATCGAGTCATCATAGCTCTGCATCGCCAAGAACGCATCGTCGCCCACCTCTGATTCGCGCTGGATTTGTTCCCAAACCTGAGGGCCGTGATGTGCCAAAACCATATCCCGGATTGCCCGATGCACCAAACCATACATGGCAACATTACACCTGTTTTAGAGGGTCAAGGTAAAATCGACGAATTGCGTAAAGCTCCAGGCAACTACCCCTTGAGGTCGCGAGAGCCTCGTTGCCAAACGGAAGCCGGCTGAAAAGACCTGAGCCAGCCTTTGCGCAGCTCCATGCCAATCGTGACTTCGTGCCAATCGTGACTTCGTGCCAATCGAACATGCTACTCAAGGTATGGAACCTAAAAAAGTATAGGACTTAACTGGGTCTTTCCCGGCGGAGAATCTCAAGAAAAAGAAAACAATCCGTGGCAGGTATTTTGGGGCATACAACCATTTACCGCAAAAAACCGCAGCCGCACAGGGAGCAGCAGGGAATCCATGCCTCCCTGTGATTGGCCAGGGAACCGCTCCACCAATGAAGAAACAGCCCCCTGTCATGGACTTGAAAAAAGGCCTGCCTGCTCCCAAATTCCGAAACCGACACCGAACCGCAAAACCGAAGTCCAAGGCCAACGCGCATAAACGGCCTTCTACGAGAAAATCCCTAAAGCAACCTGGCAAAAAGGCTGTTCTTCTCCTACCAAACAGACGATCCTAGAGGATTGACGCACCTTTCTCCTTTCGTCCAGTTACTACAGTTTCATGGTTCTCCTCCACCTCCTGTTGTTGACTATCGCCTGCTTCCTGCTTATCGGGTCGGTTCTGGTCACAGCCTATTACCTCTTTCTGGCAGTTGTTGCGATCCTCCGTCGCCCCCCGCGCTTGCCAAGAGAGCCCCACTGACGCCGAGTCCCAAAAGCGATTCGCTATCGGCGTGACTGCCAAGTTCAAAAAATTGCTGAAAACTCTCTTCTCAGCCCGGTCAGCCGCGTGGTCCGGACCTAAAGATACTGAACACCACCGTCAGGAGGATCGTCAGTGCAACGCTGCCGATGATGGAAATATGTAAACCGTCTCTACCGAAAAAGAAGTTAAGCCCGATCAATACAAGCACAAAGATCAACAACTGGCCAAGATAGCTTTTCACAATAATATGCCATGGTTAAGGAGTGAATCGTTTTTCGTTCTTACCGTTTTCGATTTTAACATCATCGAATTAGCAGAGGCGTCGCGACAGCCAATCATCACTAAAACGGAAGGTGACAGGGGCAAGCAACCAGAGCGAAAAGGGGAAAAAAGTCGCTAATAACCCCAGAATACTCGTTTTAGGCAGATTAAATAAATTTGAACCAAAGTTGGCATCACCGTATACTAGATAATACTGATAGGACCTCTGTCCGGTTTCCTTTCCAGGGTAAAGCTCCATGAAAACTCCTTGCCTGATCGTTGCGGCAGCCCTCGTATTGATGGGCACCAACTTGGCAACGGCCCAGTTTGGACAACCCCCTGTCGAACACCAAATGCCGACGAACTCTCGACAGTTCCGCGCGCCGGTCAGCCCACAGAACATCTCCACCAACGTCCCATCCGGCAACACGGGCGGTGAATTTCTTGGCAACACCACCAATGGGATGAGTGAGTACGATTACGTGCTGAGCAACCTGGAGACGATGCAAGCCGTTGATTCTTCCACCAACGCAGCCGACGACTGGTTTGTGGTCGGTGGAATGCTTCCTCGTCGAGATGGAAGTATTCAGGTCAAGTTCAATAAGTTTCAAGGGGAACAGTACGTTGCCCAACGAGTGGCCGATTTTGTTCAGAGCAACAACAACAATTGCCGTTACCAGATCTTCGGCCGAGCCAACAGCGAGGAAGTCGCCGAAGAGATGGTCGACAAACTGGTCAAGGCCCGCATCAAGCAGAACCATCAGGTGCGGCAAGCTCGGATCGCTATCCGCCAGGCAGAGATCAATCGGATGCGAATGCAATCGCAAAACCAGGGCGGTGGCTTTGGAGGTTATGGCGGATTCGGCACCTACGGGGGTGGCGGGCTCACCGGCGGCGGCAACTGCGGCGGCGGCGGTGGTGGTGGCTGAGGTTAGATCCTCACTCGCAGTTGCGAGTAACGCAAAACTGAGCCGCTCAAAATTCTGATCGACTTCTTCGATTCGGCAAGATGGCTGTTCCCCAGCCCATCCCAGTAAATAGAATAAATGGCGAAGGTAGTCAGCAGGCCGCCAGGTACACACACGTAAACGGGGAAGAGAAACATGAGTCGACGTCAATACACTGGAAAACCGATTCTTTTACTGTTGGCCCTCCTCTTGGGCGCGTCGCCGGTTTCTGCCTGGGGGCAAACTCACTCCGACTCGGCCGACCAAGCCGGCACCCTGAACGCGGGTCTCCTATCTGGCAATTGGAGCGGGGACTGGTCCAGCTGCAAGAGTGGTCATAACGGTCGCCTGCGGGCTACTTTTTGCCGTATAAGCGAAACGCAGGTGCAGGCCAGATTCAACGGGACGTTCTGCAAGATTTTTCCATTTCGGTACAACGCGGTACTGCAAATTGTCCATGAGGAAGAAGGCCTAATTCAACTGAAAGGTTCGCGTAAACTGGGCCCACTGATGGGAACATTTCGCTATGAGGCCACGATCACAGGGAACGATTTCCGGGCAACCTATCGGTCCAAACGAGATTGCGGCCAATGGAATATGACGCGGGATTCCTGTCGCTAACCGCAGAGCCCCACTCCTTATCGCAGGCCATCGCAGGCCATCGCAGCCTATCGGCATATCAATATCGCCAGAAAGGCCCGCATCTTCCCGCGCGGCTAAGAAGAGCACGTTTTTTCTCATGAATTTTGAATCCGTGGTTTTCCGCTATGCGAAACCATGAAGTGTTCAGCGTTCCCTCCAGGGAACGCGATTCCGATGGTAGAGAAATGCGATCAAGAGAACGTTATGAGCAAAACCGTACTTTTTGGACTGCTGGCAGTTTCCGTGATTCTTCCCACCCCGCTCCAAGCCCAGGAAAAGACCATTGTGGAAACGGCGGTCGAAGCGGGAAATTTCAAAACACTGGTGACCGCAGTGAAGGCGGCTGGGCTGGTCGAGACCCTGAACGGGCAAGATGAATTCACTGTTTTTGCACCGACCGATTCGGCCTTCGCAAATGTCGATCCTGCTGTTTTAGCGTCCCTGCTGCAACCAGAAAACAAAACACAGCTTCAACAAGTTTTGACCTACCATGTTCTCCCGGGTCGAGTCACAGCGCGCCAAGCGTACGATCTGACGGAAGCTTCCAGTGTCAATGGACAGCGGCTAGCGCTTGACCTTAAGAACACACCTTTGAGGATCAACAACGCACAGATCACGTTGACGGACATTCCATGCTCCAATGGTGTCATTCATGTCATCGACGCGGTTCTGCTTCCCAACCAGTCTACGGTACTGGCGAATGCCTATCAGGCAGGTAATTTCTCAACCTTGCTGACAGCCATTGGCATTGCCAACTTGAACGATGCTCTTAACAGTTCGGGTCCTTTTACTGTTTTCGCGCCGACTGATGATGCGTTTGCCGCATTACCCTCCGGCACCGTTGACCAATTGTTGCAGCCTGAAAATCGCGATCAATTAATTGATTTGCTCAAATACCACGTTGTTCCAGGACGAATTTACGCCGACATGGCAGTCAAAGCGGGGCGTGCCAAGTCGCTATCCGGATCGACGATTAACATTGGCGTGTCGGCCGAAGGGCTTAACGTCAACCAGGCCAAAGTGCTTGCCAAAAATCTGGAAGCCACCAATGGGGTGATCCACGTTGTTGACCAAGTTCTCATGCCCTCCAAGATGTCTCGCCGCCAGGTGATGACATCGCTGAATGAAGCGATCGATATGGGTGTGCCGGTCTTCAATGCAGGGCATCACCAACGATGTTGTGACATTTATATGGACGCCATGACCACGATCAAGGATTCCGGAATCGAAAGCATGGACGATCACTCCATGATGTTGGTCCAGCAGACGATCGACAAAGCCAAACGGACTCACAACTCAACCGATCGAGCTTGGGTGCTGAGACGAGGGATGGATCAGCTTTATATGCGTGCCCAACGGATGTCGACGACGATCGGTCGTTAAAAAGAGCGGCTGGCTCACAATCGATCAGGAATCGACGGTATCGGCCACCCGGCTCAAGCCGCAGAGAAACTTTGCCGAAGATAGGTTTCGCAAACCAAGAGACAGGAAACAGGATGAAAATAACCTATCTGGCAGGAATATTAATCGTCATGGGAGGAGCTTACCTCGTGTGGAAATCCTCGTTTCGCAATGCCTACGAATCAGCTGCCTATTCTCAGGTAAAAGCAGAGGGCAAGTTTGAAATACGGGATTACCCCGACCTCCAGTTGGTCACGACGCCCACAGACATGGACGCCGAGGGGAACGATGGGAGTTTCATGCGGCTTTTCCGATACATCAGTGGTGGTAATGAATCGAAACAAAAAGTCGCCATGACGACCCCCGTGTTTATGGATTCCGGACCCAATGATTCGGAGGAGCAGATGGGCTTTGTGTTGCCTGAAGCAGTGGCCAATCAAGGCGCCCCTGCGCCGACAGGCCAAGGCGTGCAACTGCAAGTTCGTCAGGGTGGCAAATTCGCCGTACTCCGTTTCTCAGGTCGAATGGATGCCCGAGAACGCTCGGCTGCTGAAACCAAGCTCCGATCCTGGATCAATCAGGAAAATTTAAAGGGAAGTGGTTCAGCCGAATTTGCCGGTTACGATCCCCCTTGGATCCCTGGCTTCCTGCGCCGCAACGAGGTGCTGATCCGACTTGACGAAGCGAAACACTGAATGGAACAGCCTGAAATTTTTCTCAAACTTGTCGAACCGCTCTGCGTGGTCAAAGCCCGGTTTTGCCGTGAAGTCCTTGTAAATCGTTGTTGCCTGGCCAACCTCCTCCAGCAACAATGATGGGACAGAAACAGTCAACACGATACCGAGCGAGATGGGACATGACACAACCGATCGACCGCCGCCAATGGATGATCGGCGCAACCACACTGGCGGCCACCCTGTCCGCGACAGCCCGCCACGACCTACGGGCCTCCGATACCTCGCTGGCATCCGAGCTTCCAACCAAGCCGACGTTCCGATATTGCCTGAACACCAGTACTTTGCGGGGCCAGAAACTTCCCTTGGCCGAGGAGGTCCGTATCGCCGCCGAGGCAGGCTACACCGGAATCGAACCCTGGATCCGGGAGATCAAAGCCCACCAGGAGAACGGAGGGAGCTTGGGCGATCTAAAAAAACAGATTGCCGATTCTGGCCTCGTGGTAGAGAGCGCGATCGGATTTTCGAACTGGATTGTCGATGACAAAAAAAAGCGGACGGCCGCTTTGGAGCAGGCGAAACGAGAGATGGACCTGGTGCGACAAATCGGCGGGACCCGGATCGCGGCCCCTCCCGCTGGAGCAACGGACCAGGAGAACTTGGACTTGGCAGCTGCCGCGCAAAGGTATCATGACCTGCTTGAGCTGGGCCAACAGATGGGCGTCACTCCCCAGCTTGAATTGTGGGGCTTTTCAAAAACCCTTAGTCGACTGGGTGAATTGGCCCACGTGGCGATTGAGAGTGGGCATCCCGATGCGTGTGTCATGCCGGACGTCTATCACATCTACAAGGGAGGCTCTGACTTCAACGGCTTGAAGCTCTTCAACGGCCAACAGATCCATGTCTTTCATATGAACGATTACCCCGCACAGCCACCCCGGGATCAAATCAACGATGCGGCCCGAGTCTATCCCGGGGATGGTGTGGCGCCGTTAGCAGAAATTTTCCAGACCCTCCGCTCGATCGGCTTCAACGGCGTTCTCTCACTCGAGCTGTTTAACCCGACTTACTGGCAACAAGATCCTTTGCAAGTGGCTAAAACTGGCCTGGTCAAAATGCAGCAAGCCGCAAGTCATTAGCCAGCCCGCCCGAACGTGCGAGAAACGTACCCCACCTGATAACGATCGACCGCTTGAAGTCCCTCTGGAAAGCAGCCGCGTATCAAAGGACCTTTTCCCGAGCGGGCGGGTTTTTGATTCGTTTTTCGGGGATCGAATCTACCGAAAACGACGAACATGTTATGATAACGGGCGAGCGCCCGCATTTGCGCTCAACCGTATTAAGGAATCATGCATGTTCCTATTATATCGTTCGCATGTATCAACCGAAAAAAGAGATTCTCGACGGTTCTTATCAATTCCCTGAACCGAAGGTTGCCAAGTAATTTCAACGCATTGGGATCCGCCATGAAATCTGTCACCTTTGCCATCTGCGTCTCTTCAATCGTCCTGGGGATTGTGACAGAGTCCGGTCTCCACCGCACCACCTCGGTAACGCCAGCGACCGCGCCCCTCTTGAGGCCGAACCATGTTGAGAAAGAGATTTCACCTCGCGAAATCGGGCACCGATCCTTCCTGAGCCCTCATGCTTCCCCGATCGCTAGCGATGGTGAATCGGTATATGTCGTCAACACGCCAGGCGGCACGCTTGACTTCATTGACATCGGAACGCGGAAGGTCGTTCACCGCACCCGGGTCGGTATTGAGCCGGTCAGTCTGGCGATTCGCCCGGATGGCAAAGAGATATGGGTAGCCAATCATATCTCTGACTCAATCAGCGTGGTGGATTGCGATTCGGCGAGCCCGACCTACCGCCAAGTCATCGATACGATTCAGCAATTTGGCCGCCGCAGCCGTTCCACCGACTTTGACGAGCCGGTCGGGATTGCGTTTGCCAATAACCGCAAAGCGTATGTCGCCCTGTCGTCAGAAAACGAGATCGCAGTCGTCGACGTCGCCTCCCGCAAGGTGGGCAAACGCTTAAAAATCCGATCGCAGGATCCTCGAGCAATCAAGGTACGGGGGGATCGTTTGTACGTTATCCCCTTCGAATCCAACAACAAAACACAGCTGTCTGGTGGAAACCGGCGCGATATCGACGGTGACCTGGTCACGTTCGACGCCTGGAATCATTCGATTGAACACAACAATGTTCTGTCACTGGGTCACGTTGTTGATATCGTCAAACATCCGGATGTACCCGATCGCGATCTGTTTGTTTACGACACGAAAACGGATGAGCTGGTCGCCACGGTCGATACCTTGGGGACACTCCTGTATGGTCTGGCCATCGATTCCCAGGGACAGGTCTACGTGGCACAGACCGACGCCCGCAATGATATCAACGGACGCGCTGGCACAAAAAAACATCGTCTTGAAGAACTGCAAAACCGCGCCTTCCTGAACCAGATCACCAAGGTTGAATTTGACGGAGATATCGCTCGCAAGCCGGAGTTCATCGATCTCGAGCCACTACCTCCACAGCAGCCCGAACCGGGACAGGCCCTAGCCACTCCGTTCGCGATTGAAATCAGTAACGACGACCGACTCTTGGTCGTCTCGGCGGCCAGTTCAGATAAGCTGTTTACGATCGATGTGGAAACGGGAAAGGTCTTAGGGCGGGTCGACGTCGACGCAGTTCCTCGCGGGATTGCTCTCGAATCAGGTGCGGAGGGCCAAGTATCCCGGGCCTGGGTACACAATGCTGTTGAAAACAGTGTCTCTCTGGTCGACTTGGCGGATCCGGCGATCCCTAAGGTCATCGACGGGATCCTGCTGGACGATCCCACACCTGCCGAAATCAAGCGAGGACGAAAAGTCTTCAACATGGCAGCGGCATCGACAACCGGCACTTTCTCCTGCGCCAGTTGCCACCCCGATGGTCATACGGATCAACTGCTGTGGGTCCTGAAAACACCGATCGTCTCGGGTGGTAACCAGATCATGCCGCGCAGCACAATGCCGCTGCGAGGCTTACGAGATACGGCACCGTTTCACTGGGACGGTATCCCGGGGGACCCCTACGGCGGTAATAACAGTGCCAGTATTCGACGGCCGGTCAAACCGAATAGTGATCCAAACATGCCTGAGACAACCACGCGCCACGTGGTTGATGGTTCCCTTGAATCGACCATGACCCTTGTCGGATCGACCGTGACAAATGACGAAGGAAAAGTCGGGCTCCTTTCTGGAGACCAACGGGACGATCTGGCGAAATTCCTATTGGATATCCCTTTCCCACCAGCGCCCCAGCGAGCTTACACCAACGTCGTTTCCAAGGAGGCACGGGAAGGATTTGAACTGTTTCATATTCAGGGAGATGATGACCCATCGAAAACATCCTTCAATGTCTGCGGCGACTGTCACCGTATGCCGTTCCTGGTCAGCACCAACACTCCCGGAACCGGAATGGATGCGCCCACCTGGCGAGGCGCTTACGACCGCTGGTTGATTCTGCCACAAGGCCGGCTCAATATTGTCGAATTTGATTTCTTCCGCAGGATCGCTGAAGGGGGATTGGATGAGAGGCGAATTTGGCAATTGTCTTGGGGCGGACGACGAAGATTCAATCCGGTTTGGAACATGGTATTGGAGGGGAGCACAGGAGTCTCAGGCGCCTACGGACGCCAGCTCACCATGAACCGTGAATCGGCTGAAGGAGGCCGTACCCGGGACCTGCTAAACGCGCTCGAAAAATCCAGCCAGCACGGCGCGGTCGTTCTGGAGGTGGATGGCATCCTGATCGAAGCAGAACGGGCAACACCCCTGGTGCTGCAATTTGCACCTCAAATTGAAGGCGGTAAATACGTGCGTGTCTCAAGCGATATACCGGTGACATGGGGACCGGGCGATCCAACCGCAAAGGCTGCTGCTCTGCGTTCCTTTGACCGGGCGCAGGCCTACACGCGGGAGGACCTCGTCAAGTTGGCCTTGGATGGATCATTCGTAGGAACATTTACGGCTTGGCAGGTTGAAAATGGCAATCAGCAACACCCTCAACCGGCAATCTGGACCCGTGGCAGCATGCATGCCCAGCGGGGACACCAACAATTCCCTTTCCTCTACCAGGGCAAACAGCAAATAACGATCAGCGGTCATCATATCGATGCAGGCGCTCAAGTGATTGTGGATGGAGAAACGGTGGAAGCGGAACTGCAAACAAAGGAAAACAAATCCATGGAGATTGCCTTCGCGGAACTACCCACTGTCGGCATGCATTTATTACAAATCCAGAACCCAAATGGCCTGTTCAGCAACGACTTTATTTTCCATGTCGTCGCCGACCGTACCGCAGCAACCGATGCGCGTCGGAAAATTCGGCGAGACAGAGTCCCCCGGCGCCTCGCTCTTTGGGAGGCAATACAAGAAGACAACCTCACCGAGGTGAAAAAACTGGTAAAAGATGGGACTTCCATCAACTCCCGGCATCCGGAATCGGGAAATACCCCCCTCGGACTGGCCGCCACACATAGTCGGCATGAAATTGCCCTGTTCCTGATTCAGCAAGGTGCTCAGGTCTCGGGAAGTAACCGAGACGGTAATACGCCACTCCACATTGCCGCTTTTTTCTGCGATTTTGAGTTTGTCCAGATGCTGCTGGACAATGGCGCTGACCGGGAAAAGAAGAATGATAAGGAAGAGAGTGCCGCGGACGTAGTGACCGGATGGAGCGATCGGACGGGTGCCTTTTATCGGGCCGTCGGTTCTTCGCTTGGGCGTGAATTCAACCTCGAGCAACTGCCCGACGATCGTCAGCGAATGGCCAAGTTGATTCGGGATTACGGGACAAATTAGAGTTCGGCTGAAATACCATGCCGAACAAGCCTGCCTGCCTCGCACTTACTGCCAACGCCGGCACATAGACAAACCGAGTGGGAACGCGACACTCGTTTTTCTGGCGATAGGCAACCCCTTCTCATTACGGGCTATTCAAGCCAACCGAAGAAACTATGCTAAACGGAGCTTCGAAATGGACAGATCCCCGGGTGATTCAGAATGAACGTTCAACCAGTTAATCGTTGTTTATCTCTCGTGCTCCTCAGCCTGTTGGGTGGGCTCCTGCCGAGCGCGCTATCGGCGCAAACGGAAAACTCCCCATCTTGGACTCGTTTTCGGGGAAATCAAGCCGATGGTGTCGGTCAGGATCATCCCGGTTTACCTTCCGAGTGGTCCACCGAAGAGAATGTGGAATGGCAGGTCGATATCCCCGGTTGGGGCTGGTCCTGCCCGATCGTTATGGATGGACGGGTCTACCTCACTTCGGTCGTCAGTGACGAAGAAAACACAGCTCCCGAAAAGGGTCTCTACCTGGGCCAAGGTGTGCGGGATCCGGCCAAAGGTATCCACCACTGGATGGTTTACTGTTTCGACCTTGAGAGTGGAAAACAGATTTGGAAACGAGAAGCGAAGACGGGACGGCCCACCATCCCACGTCACCCCAAGAGCTCCTACGCCGCCGAGACAGCAACCACCGATGGTCAAAGGCTCTTTGTCCTGTTTGGTGATGTCGGATTGTACTGCTATGACCTGGATGGAACCCTGCTCTGGTCGAAAGAAATTGAACCGAAAAAGACGTTGGCCGATTGGGGTGCGGCATCTTCCCCGGTCGTGCACCAAGGCCGCGTCTTCGTCCTCTATGACAACCTGGAAAGCTCTTGGATCGCTGCTTTCGACGCCAAAACGGGGAAAGAGATATGGAAAACGGACCGCCAGGAAAAAGCGAGTTGGGCTACCCCGTTCGTTTGGGAAAATGACGTACGAACGGAACTCGTCGTCGCAGGAAAAAACCGAAATCGGAGCTATTCACTCGACGGAGAACTCCTCTGGGAGTTCGATGGACAAATGTCCAACCTGGTTATCCCCTCTCCGTTTGCCGCCCACGGACTCTGTTATATTGCCTCGGGCTACGTGGGTGACGCCCGACGTCCAACCATTGCTGTCCGCCCGGGGGCTCAAGGTGACCTGACCCCCGACGAAGGAGAAGAATTGGCTGACAACGAGTTCATCGAATGGTTTCAGCCAAGGGCGGCTCCTTACAACACGACTCAATTGGTTTACGGGAATTACCTTTACACGCTTTTCGACCAAGGCTTTTTCAGTTGTCATGATGCGCGAACGGGTGAAGAAATTTATGGCAAACAGCGTTTCAAACCACGGGGCTCGTTCACCGCTTCTCCCTGGGCTTATAATGGCAAGATCTTCTGCCTGAATGAAGATGGTCTGACCTACGTGATCAAACCGGGGGCGAAATTCGAGATCTTGGCGACCAATGATTTGAAAGAACTATGCCTGGCCACGCCGGCTATTGTCGGTGACAAACTACTGATCAGGACAGTTTCCAAGTTATACTGTCTGTCTCAGGACTAGAACTGAAACGAATAGATCCGAATCTTCAGCAAACACAACCAAATTTCAACCGAACGAACCGTCCCCTCGAGGAAGACTCGCCTCATTCATCCCGCTCAGGCTGACCCAACATGTTAACGGCATCTTTGATCACGATTGCGATTGAATTTGCCCTCGTAATGCGCGTGATGCTCAGGCGTCATCGTGAACCCATGTCCCGCATCGCCTGGGTCGCAGTCATTGCACTCATCCCGGTTGTTGGTTGCCTCGCCTACATCCTGTTTGGTGAGGTCAACATAGGGCGCGCTCATATCCGACGGCAACAACAGGTCATGGAGGGAATTCCGCCCCTCGAAGATAAATTGGCCGAGCAAAAAGAGATTTTGCAACCAGACATCCCCTCGCTCTACCAACACCTGTTTCAAACGGGTCACTCGATCAGCGGCTTTCACCCGATCGGTGGCAACACCGCAAAACTGATGGCCGATTCGAATGCGACCATCGATGCTATGGTGGCCGACATTGACGCCGCTCAACATCGCGTTCACTTGCTATTTTATATCTGGCTACCCGACCAGAACGGCCAGAAAATGGCCAACGCACTGAAACGAGCAGCCCGGCGTGGTATCCCCTGCCGAGCCATGGTCGATTGCCTTGGATCCCGGGACCTGGTTCGCTCACATTACTGGAAAGAGATGCAGGATGCCGGAGTCCAGGTGGCTGAAGCGTTACGCATTGGCAACCCTTTTCTACGCATGCTCAAGGGGCGAATCGACCTCAGGAACCATCGAAAAATACTGGTTGTCGACCAGAAGATCACTTACTGCGGGAGCCAAAATTGTGCGGATCCCGAATTCTTGATTAAAGCTAAGTACGCGCCCTGGGTAGACGCGATGGTCCGCTTCGAAGGGCCAATCGCCTGGCAAAATGACCAGCTGTTTGCCCGCGACTGGATGACGTATGCTCAAGAAGATATCCAGGAAGACGTGAGCCTGCCGATTCACTCGGAAGGGCCCGGCATTCCAGCCCAAGTGATTGGTACAGGGCCGACGGTCCGGTTCTCAGCGATGCCGGAACTATTTGAATCTTTGATGCATGCTGCCCGGCGAGAGCTGACCATTACCACGCCTTACTACGTACCGGACGAATCCTTGCAACTGGCCCTCTGTGCCGCAGCGTATCGCGGCGTGGAGACCAAAATCCTATTTCCCGCCCGCAACGACTCACGAATCGTGGCCGCGGCCAGCCGAAGCTACTACCACGATTTACTGCAATCGGGTGTCCAGATTTTCGAGTATGAACCTGGCCTGCTGCACTCCAAGACATTAACCCTCGACGGTGATGTTACCTTGATAGGGTCGGCCAATATGGATCGGCGCAGCTTTGAACTGAATTACGAGAACAATATTCTGGTTTACGATCCTGTTTTGACTCGAGCCGTATTTCAGCGGCAACAGGAATACTTGGAACAATCATCCCGGGTGACACTGGAATCCGTGAGTGAATGGTCGGTTGGCAAGCGACTGTGGAATAATTCCATGGCGATCCTGGGGCCGTTGCTATAAGAACTGGCCGACCAGCCTTTCCGTCAGACGCTCAACAGACCGGCCTTTCTTAGAGTTGCGAATCATCCGGAACTGGCATCAGGAGATCGGCCTCGACCCGACGTGCTCGAGTCGCCATCGGTTCGCTGCCCGGTTCCATAATGACTTCTCCGTTGCGGCGTGTGATCCAGGCCAGCCTGCCATCCGGTTGAAGAACGACCTGCCAGCTATCGCCAGGAGAAATATCCTGTTGAATGCTGGCCAACACAGCATCGGCCAGGGTGGGACTTTCAACCAGAAAACCCATTTCCGTATTCAAATTCGTTGACCTCGGATCCATGTTGAATGAGCCAACAAAAACGTGCTTCCGATCAAAGACAGCCGTCTTGCAATGCAAACCGAATACAGTCTTGTATCGGTCCAATTCCTGTGGCGTAAACAGTGCCCGCTCGGAAGCGGCATCGGGGCGCATTTCAAACAGCTCCGCCCCGGTCGCCAGCAACTGCCTCCGTTGTTTACGGTATCCAACAAATGAGGAAACATGATTATTAGACGCAAGGGAATTCGTGGCCAAGGTGACTTTCACGCCACGCTCGTTCGCCCGTTCCAAGGCGGCAAATCCGTCCTCTAGCAAGATCAAGTAAGCCGTTTCGACCTGCAGCTCATGCTCGGTTTGATCGACCATCCGGCTTAGCTCGACACCTGTTTCGTGAGGCGAATCTCCCGCTTGGGACGAGCCGCCAAGGGTTGGTACTTTGTCGACTAACAACTTGGCCGGTCCCCAGTGCAGCTCAGCTTTAAGTCTTTGGATTTCGGCTGACCCGTCGGCTCGATCATCGTACTTGCCGGCCGGGTAGTTGGCTGGATCTTCCGCCGTCTTGCCCAGTTTTTTCCAATACGCTTCGGCCTCTTTCTGATCTGGCACACGGTCCACAACCTGCTCGATCGGCACAGTCCAATCACTGTTCCAGTAAAGATCAAACGCGGAGTTGGTCTGCCTCACGATCGGGCCTACCGCCAACAAGTCACGGCAGCGAAACACATAAGGACCCGGGTATTCAAAGTATTCGTTGGCAATATTGCGCCCGCCCACGATCGCCATACTGCCATCGACAATGAACAGCTTGTTGTGCATTCGCTGGTTTAACACTTCCAGATCTCTGGCATAGTCGAGCCAGCGCAAGACCGTCGACTTACGCTTGGGTCCAAACGGCTTGTACAACCTCAATTCGATATTGGGGTGGGCCCCGAACTTGGCCAGATAGACCGGGTCGGCCTCGGTCATCGAATCATCTAGCAAGACGCGAACGCGTATCCCTCGCTGAGCGGCTGCCAACAGACGTTGCATGAAAACCTGGCCGGCGAGATCATTCTTCCAGAGAAAATATTGGGCATCGATCGTTTTTTCGGATGCATCGCTCAGGAGCAATCGCCAAGACATCGCCTCGGCACCCCGGTCCAATAACAAGAAGCCCGATTCTTCCGGATGCCTTGCAGCGAGAGCCGCCGCTTCCTTACCGAGATACGTCTGTTCCGGGTTTTGGATAGACTTGCTGTAGTTCTTCTGGTCTGTGTGGGACTCGATCTGCGGCCCGCAGCCGGCCACCAAACAGCAGAGGCAGAAAAAAATCCAGCTTGGCAACGCGGGAGTCAACCAGCAGGGCATGGCTTGGATGTCGGTTTCTACGGCGGAACGCGTCATGAATCGAACCCAAAAAATCGTCGGGTAACGGCTTTGTTTTCGGGACCTGGCCTCTCTGACGCATCATTTTACACCCCGTCCATGCGGCTTGAAAGGAAGAGGTCCAATTCTCTCTTCGCAAAACGGGCGCCGGTGACCGAAACCTGACCGCTCTGGCCGAGAGCCCCAAGACAGGCTGCTTCCCGCGGCACGAGCTGGAAAGTCAAAGGATTGGGCACGGAAATCGATTAAATCAAGGTGAACCAAGGTATACTTTGCCAAAGCTCCCACCTCCAAACCGTTACTACCGCGAATCAAAATGGATCTATCCGAACGCTTACGGCCGACACGCCGACCGGACCGACCGTCGGTCGGCCGTCAACGGTGGCGGCAACTCTGTTTTGTTCACTGGCGTGTTCCGGCGAAAATCCTGCGACCCCTGATCCCCGCTTCGCTGGAAATCGACACCTATGATGGAGATGCCTGGTTAGGTTTGGTGCCATTCTACATGTCAGATGTGCGACCTTGGTGGTCACCCGCTGTTCCCTGGATTTCCAACTTTTGCGAAACCAATTTGAGAACCTACGTTC
>JAYZCF010000111.1:0-6515 GCA_036338455.1 Planctomycetota bacterium | reverse complement strand
TTTTTCTTCCTTCAGTCATACCGGTCGTAGCGGCCAGCATCCTGTGGCTTTGGCTCCTGAACCCCGAGAGTGGCATGGTGAACTACCTCCTCTCATGGATCGGTGTCCCGCCACAAAACTGGTTGAACCAGGCAAGGCCCGCTATCAGCCTGGAGACGATCGAAATGATTCGGCAGGGCGGATTGGATAGCTCCCTCAAGCTGTTTGGCAGCAAAGATGCTTTGGTTCTGATGTCTCTCTGGGGCGTCGGTAACTTTGTGGTGATCTACCTGGCCGCCATCAGCGACATCCCCCGCTCCTTGTACGAGGCAGCCGAAATGGATGGTGCAAGCCCGTTGCGAAAACTAATGCATGTCACCTTGCCCATGCTGTCCCCGGTTATCTTTTTCAACCTCGTGATGGGCCTGATCCGCAGTGTCCAAACATTTACGTCCATTTACGTCATGAGTGAAGGGACGGGTGCCCCGGCGGGATCCCTCAAATTAATCTCACTGGAATTATTTCTGGCCGCATTCAGTGATCTGGAAATGGGGTACGCCTCTGCCATGGCACTGCTGTTATTTATCGGCCTGGCACTGGCTACGTTATTACTGTTTCGCACATCTCGATACTGGGTGCATTACAGGATGGTGGCATGAACCGTGTGAGAAACTGGACCAGCGGACTAGCCCTTGTTTGCCTGATCGTCCTGACGGCGATCGGCTGGCAGTCACGCGCCACGCATCTGTCAACCGACAACCGGCAAGAAGTCCTCTTCTGGCACTTCTGGGGAGGCCCCGACCGAGCCGTGGTCGACGATGTCGTTCGCCGTTTCAACGAATCGCAGGAAGAGTTTCGGGTCCGCGCAATCGCCATGCCCGGTAATAATCTTCAGGCCAAACTGTTCCTGTCGGTCACCGGAGGTGATCCGCCCGACCTCGTAAACCAGGACGACCCGGTCCTGGCGGACTGGGCCCAACGAGGCGTGATCCAGCCGATCACGTCCGTGGCCACCCCTGGGCAGACCAAACGATTGGACACGTGGATGTTTGAGTCGGCACGCCGCTTGTCCAAGGTTGGACAAGAGTATTACGGGATTTGTAACGGACTGGACATCCGCGCCCTGTACTACAACAAGACACTACTCGATCAATACGGCCTCGAACCGCCAGGGACACTGGAACAACTCGATCAGATTGCCGAACGGATCACCCCCGACTCCGCGGCAGCGTCGGGCGGTCATTATGCTTACCTGCCTGATTCCCGCCGGCTGTGGGCCTGGGGCTACGTCTTCGGTGGTCAGTTCTATGATCGGCGCACCGGACAGGCCGAAGTCGCTTCTGAACCCATCCAACAAGCTACGCGTTGGATGGCAAGTTACAGTCAGCGCTACGGGGCCGATAATGTCGCCGCATTTCGGCAAGGCGACCAGTCGCTACCCGGCAAGTCGTTCCCTCTTTTACCTACCCAGTCGGATTCCCTGGTCGGTCGCTACGGCTTGATCATGGATGGCCAATGGCGCACCCGGGACCTGCTGGAATTTAAAAACGAGAGGCGACAACTAGGATTGCCCTCACCCGAGTTCGGCGTCTGCCCTTTGCCACCTCCGCCAGGCGGCCGATCCCGGGCGGGATGGGTTAATGGAAATTTCTTTGTTATTCCAACCGGCGCAAAATGCCCCCAGGGAGCTTGGGAGTTTATCCAATTCTGGATCGGGCTGGCCAACCCGGAACCGGCTGCAGAAACGTGCGCGGCCGGTGGGTGGATTCCCGTCTCCCAGGAGGTCGTTGAAACGGCAAGATTCCAAGCGTACCTGGCCGAAAACCCGTTGTTTCGTCCATTCGTCAACCTGGCCCAAAGCCCCCACCAGTTTCCCGTGCCCATTGTGCCCGGGGCCGCCATGTTCAAACGAACGGTCGAGGCAGCCGCCTACGAGGTTATGAGCTATCCGGATCGCCCAGTCACCCCGGTCCTCCGAATGGAAAACGAGCGGATCCAACAACAGCTGCAGCGGGCACGGTAAGAATGAAACGACAACGGGTAACAAACAGTCTGATGTACCTACTGGTCTGGTTCACCGTGGCCCTGTTTTCACTTCCCCTGCTGGTCATGGTCAGCGGGTCGCTCAAAACGAGCAGTCAACTAACCCGAGATCCTCATGGTCTATGGCCGGAGATTTGGAGCTGGGGCAACTACCCGGACGCCCTGACCAGCCTTCCATTTCTCGTCTATCTGTCCAACACGCTCCTCCTGTGTGCCGGATGCGTGATCGGCACGACGCTCTCCTGTGCACTGGCCGCTTATGGCCTGTCGCGGGTCCACTGGTCGGGCCGCCGCTGGATGTTTGGGTTGGTGATCGCCACCATGCTATTACCCTGGCACATCACGATGATCCCCCGCTTCCTCCTCATCAGTGAGTTAGGGCTCTACAATTCACTTTGGGCGATCGTGTTACCCACTTTCCTCGGCGATGCTTTCTTTATCTTTCTACTTCGTCAGTTCTTCATGACGATCCCCGAGTCCCTATTGGATGCCGGCCGATTGGATGGGCTCTCTGCATGGGGTTTATTCTGGAAGATCGTGATCCCTCTCTCACAACCAGCACTGGCAACCGTTGCCCTGTTCCAATTCGTGACGACTTGGAATGATTTTGGGGGACCCCTCCTTTACCTGAGCGACCCCCAGAAATTCCCACTAGCCTATGGACTGGAACGTTTTGTCAGCGCTTACGGGGATCAGACCAACCTGCTATTAGCCGCCGCAACCGTCTTTACCTTACCGATGATCCTGATTTTCTTCCTCGCTCAAAAGACATTTATCCAAGGGATCTCGACAACGGGGATCAAAGGTTAACAGGATCAGGCAACCGTATTCTTTGGGTCGTATTGATCAGGGCAGGGGTAATTCGTATCTCTTCTGTTTTTCTAATCGATTCAAGATTCATGGCAAGAATTTTCGGTTAACTTGTAGAAGGGAAACGAGACGGGTGCAGGCACACGTCTGTCCGGTTTATTCTGGAACCAATTCAACCTACATTTTAATTCTTGCAAACTGTTCACGGCGGAACCAATGTCCCTGGTCGTTCAAAAATTTGGTGGTACGAGCGTTGCCGACTGTGAGAAAATTCTGTCGGCTGCGAGAAAAGCTGTACGCGCCCACCAAAAAGGTCACCAAGTCATCATGGTTGTCAGTGCCATGGGCAAAAATACTGACATGTTGGTCGAGATGGCATCCCAAATCAGCGAGGCTCCCCCCGCCCGAGAGATGGACATGCTGCTCTCGACAGGTGAGCAAGTCAGTGTTGCGCTGATGGCGATGGCGATCGATTCATTAGGCTATCAGGCTGTCAGCCTCACCGGCTCGCAAATTGGAATCAAGACCGACAGTTCCCACACGAAGGCAAGAATCAAGAACATTTCTACCGAGCGGATTCTGTCGCTTTTGGAACAGGGGAATATTGTCATCGCCGCCGGCTTCCAGGGAATCGACGAAAACCTGAACATCACGACATTAGGACGGGGCGGCAGCGACACGACCGCCGTCGCACTGGCCGCCGTATTTCAGGCCGAGGCCTGTGAAATTTATACCGACGTGGATGGGGTATACACGACCGACCCCAGGATCCTGCCCGAAGCAAGGTTGATCGATACGGTTAACTACGACGAGATGCTGGAACTGGCAAGTTTGGGCGCGGGGGTCATGCACAGTCGGAGTATTGAATTCGGGAAAAAGTTCAATGTGGCTATCCGTGTTCGCAGCAGCCTGAGTGATGCGACCGGTTCGCTGATCATTGACCATGCACAAACGCGCGAACTTCCCGTCAGTGGTGCGGCCCTGACACGTGACGAAGCTCGCATCTCGATCCTGGATGTACCCGATGTACCAGGAACGATTTACCCATTATTTCTGAAATTGGCCGAGGCCAAGATCACGGTCGACATGATTGTGCAAAATGTCTCGGACGATGGTACGGCCGACATCTCTTTTACCGTTCCCCGTGACGAATCCGACCAGACATTGGAAGCGTTATTGCCGGTGGTCAACCGGCTCGGCGGACGTATGGGAAAAACCGACACGGAAGTATCCAAGGTATCGGTGGTCGGCATGGGGATGGCCACCCAGGTGGGGGTTGCCAACCGGATGTTCCGAGCCTTGGCCGATGCCAACGTCAGCATGCAAATGATCACGACCAGCGAAATCAAGATTTCGGCCCTGGTCCGTCGAGACCAGGCATTGTCAGCCCTGAGAACAGTGCACGCAGAATTTGGCCTGGATACCGGGGTCACCGACACAGCGTCATTTTCCTATGAACCGACACCACAAGCTCAGATCGATGCTGCTGATGTCGTGGAAAGACTCCAGAAGACAGGGATGGAGTCATTAACGATCGACGACATTGTGCTGGACGAGAATCAATCAAGGGTCACACTGACAGGGGTCCCCAACCTGCCAGGGATTGCGGCCGCCGTGTTTGACCGGGTCGCAGAAAATGGCATCTTCGTAGACATGATCGTGCAGAGCTATGCCGATGATCGCAATGCCGACATCAGTTTTACCGTCCCGACCGATCAGTTTGAGACCAGTCTTGCCGTGGCCACGCAGATCAAAGAAGAATTCCGCTGCGAAGGTCTGAATCACAAGCGTCGAATTGCCAAACTTACGGTATCCGGAATCGGCCTCCGCAGTCACACCGGTGTCGCAGTCGAGATGTTCCAAGCGCTCCAAGAAGCCAAAATCAATGTCGACATGATCAATACCAGCGAAGTACGCGTGAACGTCGTCGTAGACGGAGAGCAAGGGCAAGCAGGCCTGGATTGTTTGAAACGGCAATTCGACAGCGCGATGCGTTAGGTGATAGACTCCCCCATGAGGACACCTGTGAAGGCATTTTCGGGTTGAATCAGCAAGCCGGTAGAAACTTGACCTGAAAAAAACAACCCCGCCACGGGCTCGCTGGAACGGCTCATAGCGGGGGATTATTAAACGACGGCGAATTTAATTATCGTCGACGACGAATCAAACCAAAGCCGGCGACCAAGGCAAGCAAGGCCACGCTACCAGGCTCAGGAGCGGCCGTGATGGATCCAGTCCGCAGACTCAACCAATCCGGATAACCGCCCCAAGTCTTGGGTGGTCGTCGACGTCCAAAGATTGCCTTGTCTTGTTCACGATTGTTGATACCGTCCACAACGAACCAGAGATCGGCAAAACTGCCAAACGTGGTTCCACTAACAAACTGCTGAGCGGGGAGCAGCGCTCCCAACATCAGCTCGGCTCGCCCTGTCGTGTCCGTCTGATTGAAGAAGGGATCATCGTCATCCCAGTGGCCTAACGCGGTCCCACCGCCACCATCCTGCTCAATCGGGATAAAGCTCGCGTCGACATTGCCGGACTCTTCTCGATACTTTTCCATGGCGTAGCCATTGTACCGATACTGCGTCACGTCTTCCTCGTCCGCCCATATCAAATCATTCTGTTCCCACAGTGATCCAAAACCGAGTGCGTGAGCCATTTCGTGCATCACAACATCAACCAGATCGCCACTCGTTTGCAAACCTGGCAGGTCGGCAATATCGAAGTTCATAATTCCTGCCTGGGATATGGAAATCGATCGACGCGTCCCGTACTTGTCGACCGCTCCTCCAGCAAAATCCACCGTACGGGTCGGTGCGGCCGAACCCAGAATGCCACCGGCCCCATCAATGAAGGGCGTTGTGGCAACGATGTTGATATCTCCCAATTGCCGCCTCACGAATCTGGGCAGCAATCGAGAGTAACCAATAATATGCTTATCCCAAAAAGCTTCCGCCTGATCGAAGGCGAAGCGATACTGAGGCGCCACACCTCGAGTGTCGACATTAATGATGTCTTCCGATTTGGCAGTTGAAGCGGCACAGAGTGATAGCACTAACGCTACCAGCAGAGCCTTTGCTCCCACGAGTGACGGGTGAAAATGCATTGATGTTTCTCCTTGTCAGGCTGACGTCACACCAATATCGGGCGAATGGTTTTAACCGGCCCCGACAGCCGCCAAGCCATAAATTGAATAATTACGCGTAATGTGGCAGTTCAAAGTAATCAGGCCAAAGTTGAATTGCAACGATTTATCTGCCGATAAAACCGCCACAGGCCATAAATTCTATTTTTTCCGGGCTAAAGAAGGGCCGTTTTGGGCGGATTTTCATGAAATACCGTAATGTTCGTCAAATTTTGACTTTCTTATTCAACCCGCACAAACCAAACGCCCGATAAGTTCACCAACACACGCTCTCTCGGGGGTTTCGGAGAGTTATTTTGCACGCTGAAATCAGCAGGACTAAAACGCGATGGCAATTAAAAACCTGATCACGATCGGTGCTTTGTTTGGCTTATGTTTGAGTGCAAACGTGGCGATGGGACAAATCAATGTCCCTGGTCCCGTTTTCCGCTACCAACAGGTTGAGACCACCGAATCAACGCGACCCTTCGCTACACCCGGCATCTTTAATTACGATGCACAGATGTTTGCGCCGCTTCAATTTCCGATGACGCCAGGT
>JAYZCF010000110.1:0-6143 GCA_036338455.1 Planctomycetota bacterium | reverse complement strand
TTTGGTTTGGTCGCTGGCGCGGCGGCTGACCAGCACCGAATCGGATGCCGAAGATGCTGTACAGGAAATCTTCGTTGAAATTTGGCGCAAGGCGGAACGTTACGACCCCTCGATCGCATCGGAGAGCACGTTCATTGCGATGCTGGCTCGACGACGATTGATCGATCGTCTACGGCGTAGCAAGCGAAATCTCACCACGGGCCTGGAGGGGCTCGACCCGGCGTCGTCTGACGACCTGTTCGAAGAAATTGAAGTAAACGAAGAAGCCGACCGCGCTTTGGAGCAGGTGAATCAATTACCACCAGATCAATCCAAAGTCATCCTGATGGGAGTTTATCACGGGATGTCCCATTCCAAAATCGCCGCGGCGATGGACATGCCGTTGGGAACGGTCAAAACAAACATGCGACGAGGATTGATGAAACTTCGCGAACGATTATTGGTCGCGACTCTCTGAACGAAAACAATCGAAGCTTTCTGCAATTCAGGGCGCGGTCGCCCCGCTTGCCGGCTCAGACGACATGATAAGATTTCTCTGGGGAAACGACCGCCATGAGTATTTGTTGCACTCTCATCATCATGCTTGCAAGCGGCTTGCCGCTGCAAGCCAACCCGATTCGCGAATCAGATAACACGGAGCAACGGCCCGGTCGAATCAACCTGGTCGTGATCATGGCAGACGATCTCGGTTACCGAGACCTTGGTTGTTATGGCTGTGTCGATTTTCAGACACCCAACATCGACCGACTGGCTCGCCACGGAATCCGATGCACCAACGGCTATGTGTCTCATCCGTACTGTAGCCCATCCCGGGCAGGTTTGCTGAGTGGCCGGTACCAACAGACGTTTGGCCACGAGTCGAATCCGGTCTACGACGAAGATAATCCTGAAATCGGGGTCGATCCAGCTACCCGTCTGCTTCCTGACATTTTTCAACAAGCAGGTTATGCGACAGGTCTGATCGGCAAATGGCATCTTGGTGCCGGCCAACCCTTCCGACCGCACCGTCGAGGTTTCACCCGGTTCTACGGTTTCCTGGGAGGGGGCCACGATTACTTTAAAACGATCAGCGGCGGCAAAAACTATGAAAGCCCCATGTGGCGCGACAATCAGCCGACCGACGACAAACTGACGTACCTGACGGACGACTTGACCTCTCAGGCCGAAGATTTTTTGGACCAACACCAGTCAGAACCATTTTGCCTGTTCCTGATGTACAACGCCCCCCATTCTCCTGATCAAGTCACAGAACGCTACCTGGAGCGAGTTGCTCACATCGAACATGTTGGCCGACGTAAGTATGCGGCTCTGGTCCAGGGTGTGGACGAAGGCGTCAAGCGGGTAGTCGCCAAGCTGGAACAGCTGCAACTCACCGAAACGACCTTGGTCGTTTTCCTGAGTGACAATGGCGGTCGGCGAGGGGTTGCCGACAACCGCCCGCTGCGCGGCAACAAAGGGTGGTTGCATGAGGGGGGCATACGGGTCCCGATTATCTTCAGTATGCCCGGCACGTTGCCGCAGGAAGCCACCCGGGAGCAACCGATCATTGCGCTGGACATCCTGCCCACCGCCCTCAGTTTGGCAAAGCTGCCAAAGCCTGCCGATGTAGATGGGGTCGATCTGATTCCCTACCTGACTTCCGCCACTGCAGACCCTCCCCACTCGACACTCTATTGGCGAGTTTCCGGCGGAAAAGGCTACGCTGTTCGTCACGATCGTTGGAAGTTGGTGCACGACATACCGATGGAAAAACCTTCACTGTATGACCTCGACCAGGACGTCGCGGAAGACCATGATCTATCAACGGACTACCCTGAGGTATGCCAACAGATGACCGACCGCTACCAAACCTGGAACCGCCAATTAGAGGCGCCCCGCTGGCAAGACGGTCACCCAGGTTATTCCCGAAAAGAACGTGCAGCGGCCAAGGCAGCCGGGACGAGACAGTACCCAATGCCTTGGACGGAATCCGACCAGGAAAACCAACCGTAACACCTGCCACGCCAACTCCGATCCAGGGGCGACGCAGACAGGCTCATTACTCAAGACCAGTCGAGGTAGTCCGCCTCGACACTTTTCTTGGATAAGATCAGCACAACCCGCTTTCCATCTGTAAAATAAGAGTCGCCCGTCAAATTAAAACGGGGTTCCTCTAAGCTGGCAGCATCCACTCCATTGACATGGCCGACGTGGCTGACACGTCGACTGTCCATCAAGAAGTCTGTAACGTAATCCCGCGCCTCGTCAACGTCGGGATCAATTTTATGAGTGGTTAAATTCCAAGTCTTGATCGTAAAACGGACCCCGATATCCCGACTCACCTGGCCGATCCAGACTGGATCCCCATGGAAAGATAAAGGGAGTCGCCAGAGTCGCAAGTGGATCCGCTCATTGATGCTGGAACGGGCTTTCTGCAACGCCATATCCTGCATTTTTCCGTTTACGTACAACGAACTGACCGGTGAATAACGGTACTCGGTATCGAACAGGAACGCCCGGCCCGTCTTGAGGCAAGTTTTCCAGTTGATCGCTTCCGCTTCATCCCAGCGACCGCCAAAACAGTGCCGGATCGTGGCCTGATCACCGATGACTACCAGGTTGAGTGGATCCCCTTCTGTTGTTCCCAGCAGGTTGGATGTGCAACGGGTAAAACCCTCCAACAAAACAATCAATTCTGACTGATCCACTTCACGCTGTTCCTCCTCGGTCGCCGGTTCCAGATCATCTCGAAACGCCAATCCGGGAACCGGCAGTGAAAAACTGAAGTCACGGACATGAACGTTACTAAGGAATTGAGCTTTAACGACCTTCGTCCCCTCATCCAACGAGGTAAAAATAACCCCACAGCGATGCTCACCTGCCTTGATCGGCCCAAACCGAAAACTCTGTTCTTTGAACAGGGCGTTCATCCGACGATTCGCCGAGCGAGCACTAAAAAACTTGAATGGCCACAGCGGCAACAGGGGAAGGTACAGCCAGGCCAATAATCCGAAACTAACGACCCTGCGCCAGACCGAAAAATGGCAGGCATAGGCTGCTTCCAAAGGAGTGTAATAGGTAGGGTCAATACTGAAGAAATCGAGGCGATACATCGAATCGGTCTGATTATCGCAGTCGAGCCAGATCGGCTGAATGCCACGACGGGCCATCGAGACCCCGAAGAAACGCTTACTCTCATGGTCACTCATTACCGCAACCGTAATCGAAAGACCCCCTGATTCTTCCTGCTGGGCACGTTCCAGAAACGTCTTCAAGCCTGCGTCAGGCTGATAGCTGACAGTCAACAGTCGAATAATGTAGCGTAGTAGCTTCATGAAACTCGCGTCGATCTCAATTGGAAGCAGGACTCAGTTCCCGCACCTGAGTAGTCCAATGGTAAACAAGAATAGATGCCTCGACAACTAACAGAATTTTGAACGTCCAAGCAGATTTGCCCGATGAAAAGAAAAAAGCCGTCTAAAATCCGTCGCTAATTTGAGCGACTGTTTAAACGGCTTGGTTAACAACATCCGAGAGATGAACGTTACTCTTTTTCGGCTATTCGGGCACAGTTAACGGCGATCGTGCGAAGGGCTGCCATGGCACTTCCGAAGGCGGTCAGGGCGACACCCCACAACATGGTTCCCGCGGAGGTGACAACCTCCATGATCTGAAATCCGCCGTCTTCTCCACCCAACTCCTGGATCAGGCTCCAGACCAAAAGGAGAGCGCCAACGACAATGACCAAAAATCCAACCGCTGTTACTATTTGAGAATAAAGGTCCAGCATGTTGGTGCGTTTTTGAACTGCTTCTGAAGCGTTGATTTTGCGCCGCCCCTTGCCAGAACGCTTAGCGATGGAGAATTCGTGATAGACCAACTCACATTCTTCGATCTCTTCCAACGAAGTTCCCAGACGCCGGGCCAATTCCTCCGGCGGATGGCCCCGCTTGATGATCCCGATTCGTTCGAGGAACCAGCGTATCACGGCTCACCTCCTGAAAAAAAGAGCGGATCCGCACCGTCTTGCTCAAGGCAATCCCATATGGCATCGCCATCTTTGATTGCCTACTCAGTTTTCAAGCAACGACATCACGTCGCGGTCGAAGAAACATCGACCCGTGCTAAATGCACCACCAAGACAGTGCTACTAATCCTACCGGCAAAATCCAACCCGTTCCAATCAAGCGAGCAGCCAAATTCCGATTTCGACCTCCCATCAACGGCATCCAAGCAGCCGGCGCTATGGATTTTACAAGCTGAAGTCGTCGGCAAGATCGACTTTGCTAAAAACCATTTTTTTAACATTAGTGCGCGGCGAGGAACCTGGCTGAGGAATCTGCCAACACGTTCGGGAGTTGACCGACCGTGTTGAAATCAGTCAAATCAACCAAAGTTAAAAGATCGTAAAACCTCGCCTGAATCTAAGGATGACAGGCCCGGCCTGGGGGAGCCAAGATTGATGCATTGCATGAACATCAAAGGGTGGGGTGCCACACTATTGTCGGTTCTCTCGAATCTGTTGGCCGTTGGCGTTTTGCTGAGCGTCGACAACACACCCCACCCGCCGTCTGAAACGAGGCTGGACTCGAGTAACTATCAGGCTTGGCGGGACCTGATTCGAACCAGTGATAAAGAACTCGCTTGGCAACAACTTCCCTGGGTTGCCAGTTTTCATTCCGGTCTGAGCGAAGCGGCTCGAAAGGATAAACCGTTGCTGCTGTGGGTGATGAATGGTCACCCGATGGGCTGCACGTGAGGCAATGGTAATGTGGGCCGACAGTCTGTCTGGTCCGATCAAGATATACAAACATTAAGTAAAAAATTTGTACTGGCTGCTGACGAAGTTTGGCGACTGCAAGGCGGCTATGACTTTCGCAAGTATCAGGCTGCCGGCGGCAATGATCCGGAGTGTGTCTGCTTTCAGGAGATGGCAGCCGACGGGCATTACGGCCCAGGCGGAGGAACCAAGCAGGGAATCTACGTCTGCACTCCGGCTGGCAAACTACTCGGTTCAATCAATTCGCTGTCGGCCGATGCCGTCCGAAAGATGATGGAACGATCGCTGGCTGCGTGGCAGGCCTTACCGGAAGCGGACCGACTCGCGCGCCCCGCCCCTCTCAAGCCAGCACATCGCTGGGAATGGAGCGCCCCAGCCAAGGGATTGATCCTGAAAGAGACGATTCGCTATCTTACGAACGAAGCGCCAGAAACGCAGACACCCGAGCCCCGTTTCAATCATGATTTTGCCTGGTTCAGCGCCGACGAGGCGCGACGCCTGATCCCTGAATCACCGACAGTAGGAGCAACGTATTCGGTCCCGCCCGAGATTTACCGTCGCCTGGCGCGTTGCCACCTGCTCAATACGGCTCATGGTGAAGGGGGTACCTACCAAGCCAACCAGATCGAAGGCGACCTCACAGTGACCATTCTCCAAGCAGACGCGGAGCAGATACATATTCAACTAAGAGGCCAAGGCGTATCGACCGGTAGTCGCGAAAAAGCGTACGGGCTGGCGCCAGCCGCGAGGATCCGCACAGAGTTGTTTGGAGTCGCCCGTTTTGACCTGGCTAGTGGTCAGTTCGATCAGTTTGAACTGGTTGTCTTGGGTAAGCTATACTCATCAAACGACGCGGTAGCCCAAGACCCGGTGGACAAAAATATTGGGTGGTATTTTACCTTGGCCGATCCGCAACATCCTTTCGATCGGCTCCCACCGACGCATCTACACGCTTACGATGCGGCTTGGGTCGCACAACCGAATATTCGCTTGCATGATTACCAACCGATTCATCCGTCGCAGAAATAATCAAAGGAGATCGAGGTGATCTGTAGCCGTCACCTCGATCAGAAATTGGGCGGCGAGATTCAGTTGCCAGCCGACTCTGGCCGTTGAGGACGATCGGGACGATTGTCTGGGCCCCGGCCCCCGTATCCACCACCGCCGGAGCGACTTCCAGAACGTCCACCGCCACCGGAGCGACCACCGCCGGAGCGACTTCCGCCACTGCTGAACAGGGAGCCAATCCCGGAACTGAACTCCTCTTTCGAAATTGCTTTGTCCCCATCTTTGTCCAACGTCTTGAGCCGGTCGGCCATCTGGTTCCCCTCCAGTTCCTGTTCGGTCACCTTGCCGTCCTTGTCAGTATCGAAGCGATTGAACA
>JAYZCF010000109.1:0-6622 GCA_036338455.1 Planctomycetota bacterium | reverse complement strand
TGGATGCGAAGAACAAGGGCAAGATTCTCGATATCCTGTTCAAGGTCAACCGGGAACAGGGGCAGACCCTGATTGTCGTCACGCACGATACTCAGATCCTCGATGGTTTTGAAAGGACGATCGATTTCCAGGAGTTTACCGTCGACTCCGTCGCGGGCGCCTCGACTGGCAATACGCAGGGAGCTGAACAATCATGAGCCTGCTGAACCTTGTCCTCCGATATATCCAGTACCACAAGCTGAAAACGCTGGTCCTGATCGCCAGTATTTTCCTGACCGCCTTTTTGCCGATCACGATCATGATATTACTGGGGCAGTTCAACGAAAAAATCATTTCGAGGGCGGAAAGCACGCCGATGGTGATCGGTGCCAAGGGGAGTGGTTTGGATTTGACGCTGCACGCGCTTTATTTCACCACCAAGCGACCCGACAAGATCCCTTTTGCAACGGCAGGAGAGATTCGCGCTACGGGTTGGGCCCGACCGGTTCCGATCTATTCGCAGTTCACGGCTCGTGGGTTCCCCATCGTCGGAACGACGCTGGACTACTTCAAGTTTCGTAACCTGCCATTGGCCGAAGGACAATGGCTATCCCGTTTGGGCGATTGCGTGTTGGGCAGCCAAATCGCCCGAGAGCTGCAACTCGGACCCGGGGACCGGTTGCTTTCGGACCCTGACAACATCCTTGACCTGGGCGGACAGTACCCACTCAAGATGTTGGTCCGGGGAGTCCTGGAACCGACTTCTTCACCGGATGACTGGGCCGTGTTTGTCGATCTCAAAACGAGCTGGGTGATCGAGGGATTGGGACACGGACATCAGAACCTGGAAGAGGAAACGGATGAGCTGAAGGTAGAAGTCCGTTCCGACGGCACGCTGCAAGCCACGGCCGCCGTTTTACCTTTCATGGAAATAACCGATTCCAATATCGATTCCTTCCATTTCCACGGGGAGACGGCGGATTTCCCTGTCACGGCAGTGATCGCCGTTGCGCCGGACGAAAAAAGCGAGACGCTACTGATGGGCCACTTCCAGGCAACCGACGATGAGACCCAGTTGGTACAACCGGTAGCGGTGATCGAGGAGCTGATGTCCCTGGTGTTTCAAGTCAAGAAGTTTTTTGACTTGAACGCAGTCCTGATCGCGATTGCGACCGTATGCTTGTTGATCCTGGTACTGGTTTTGTCCCAACGACTGAGGCAACGTGAAATGCAAACGATGTTTAAAATTGGCTGTAGCCGGGGTACCATTTTGCTGTTACAGGTTTCCGAATTGGCGGTCCTTTTCCTGTTCAGCTCCCTCATGGTCGCGATCGGGGTTTGGGCCGTCTGGCTATTGGCGGGTGACCTGGTTCAATCCTTGTTGATTGGAAGTCATGGCTAAGCAACTACTGGTCTATTGCGTCGTTGTGATTTCGATATTGGTTTCGGTCAATGGGTGCCAAAACGGCAATGGCACCCCGCAAGACAACTCGCCCTTTGGCATGCAAACCAGGTCGAACCTAGTTTCCACCGTCAGCTACCCGTTGTACTACATGACGCAGCGCATTGCCGGTGACTCGATCGCCATTGAACTCATTGCGCCGCCAGAGAGAGCGCCCGATCAATGGACACCCGATCAGAAGCAAATCCAGACGTTGCAGGAATCCGACCTGATCATCGCCAATGGTCCCGGCGCGCCATTTGCCCAGTGGATGGTGAGAGTATCTCTGCCAGAATCAAGGATCTGTCACACGACCGACAACCTGGATTTGCAGGATTTCATTTCCGTCAAGGACTATCGTGTCGTCCATCGCCATGGCCCTGAAGGCGAACACTCCCACCCGTTCATGGTGGCTCAAACATGGTTGGATCCAAAGATAGCCAGGAAACAGGCAGACCAGATTGCGGCGGCACTCGAATCCCGTTACCCGGAAAAAGCAGCCATTTTCCAAGAAAATCGGCAAGGACTGGATCAAGACCTGGATCGTCTGGCAAACCGTATGAAGAGCATTCCCGGTGGCGAAGTGTTGACATCGACACCCCGTTTGAAATTTCTTACCCGGGCCGCTGGGCTGACTGACACCCACCTGCTCTGGTTCGATCTCCCGGACAAGAAGTCCTGGTCCGAAAAGGGAGAGCAGGATTTTCTGGGGCGGGCCAAGCAATCCAGTTCAAAAAGCATCCTGTTTGATACGGTTCCTCCGGGCTGGTTCAAAAACCGCCTGGAAGGACTCGGATATCAAACCTACTCTCTCGATTCATTCAGCCAGGGCGGGTTACCTGAAGGCGCCGATTCCGATTTCATCCGTATCATGGACCAAAACCTGGAAACCTTGCAGAGCGCGGTGCCACAATAACCCCAACCGATTTGCGGCGAGCGTCCATGCTGCAAAAACCACCTTCCTATTTTCCACGGGGGGTCGCCTCACCGTTGACGATCGGCAGGCTGCCCACAAACAGCCCCTGGATCACTTTCGTCATGTGTCGCAATTCGAGTTTCTCCCATTCATCACCTGGCTGATGGTAATCGTCATGCAGCGAGCCGGCGGAAAAACTGTGTGCCACGACTCCCTTCTCGGCGAACGAATAGTTGTCGCTGGAGCGATACAGCATCGGGCTGAACTCGGGATGCTCGAAGATCAGCACATCCACGGCTCCCGCCGCTTTGGCCATGATCGGCCCCAGGTCGGACTCGTGCCAGCCAGTCATCCAGCATTTGCCGGCAGCGCCCGCCTCGGGACGCCCGACCATTTCAATGTTGATATTGGCCACGATCTTCTCCAACGGCCAAGTCGGCTGGCTGGCATAATGCCGCGAACCCAGCAGGCCTTTCTCTTCACCCCAAAAAGTCATGAAGATAATCGTCCGTTTCGGTGCAGTCTTCATCGATCCAAACGCTCTGGCAAGTTCAATCACGGTCGTCACACCCGTTGCGTTGTCATCGGCACCATTGAAAATGGGGTCTTCCAGTCCCGCCTGGGTTCCGACGTGGTCCAGGTGGGCGGTAAACAGAACGGCTTCGTGCTTTAATTCCGGATCGCTTCCGGGCAGGATACCGATCACGTTGCGAACTTCGGTTTGACCCTTCGTCTGTTTGGGGATTCTCACCTTCACCTTCTGCTGCGGGTCGAATTTTCCCACCAGGATCGTAGGCAACGACTCTCCTTGCCGTGGATTCACCAAACGTGGCTGCGCGGCCTGTTTCGCGGAACCGACCATCGGGCTGTCCTCGTCGACCTGCAACAGGATGCACTGGGCCCCTTTTGCTGCCAGCCCACTCAGTTGACGCCGAAACATGAACTGGTCCCGTGGGGAAACAACCTGGGATGCATCGACCAGTACCGCGCCGGCGACGTCCACACCCGAGAGGTCCTGACCTGGTTCGATCCGGGTCACCGGGCCGGTGTACTCAAAATCGGCAGAATCGGCGGCAATCACGCCAAACTGCCGGGCAGGCTGCCCGTCCACCTGGAACTCGACCCCGGTCGAGGGCATCGCCACCGTTTCAAGTTGGTGTTTTTGATAGAAGCTGCCATCCACCCCACCCTCGAGGCCCGCCCCGCGAAACCGGGCGGCAACGTAGCAAGTGGCAATCGTCAATTCGCGCGAGGGCGTATCGCGGCCCGCCATCTCGTCGGAGGCGAGGAAGGTCACGGTGGCGGTCACATCCTGCTGCGTAATCTGTGCCAACGCCTGCCTGACCTCTCCGGGCAACTCCTGCTGGGCCTGCACGAAGGGATCAAGGCCCGTCATCAACAGGCCGATCAAGGCCATGATCCGCATCCACTTGCAACTATTCATGAATTATCCTGTCATAGAAACATCGGTTTATTTCGAGCCGTATTGTAGCCACAATTGAGTCCGGCTGCCGTCGGTCGGAAAAACTTGCATAACACGGCAAGATAACGGATATTAACCGGCAGTAAACAACCAACCCCGTAATGGCCCATTCATCATGAACCCGGAAGAACTGGTAATTGTCCAAGCTTACGAATTCGAAGACGAGGCCCATCTCGCCCGCTCCGTTCTGGATGCGGAAGGTATCGATGCCAAGGTATTGGGGTCGGAAACAGCCGGATTCGGAGGTCTCACGAACGAAGCCTCATTTCAACTTGTGGTTCGAAAGGACCTCTTTGAGCGCGCCCAGGACTTGCTGAAAAATGCGGAAGTGGATGGGGACAAGGAGACCGTACCGGCCTGGAAATGCAAATGCGGCGAAGAGGTTGACGAAGGTTTCGCCATCTGCTGGGCATGCGGCTCTGACTGGTCGGGATCAGCCGACGGTTAAAAAGGTGGTGGCGGCGGGCCCGGATCATCGTCTATCTTTCCCGCCACGATGTTCGATTGCCACGTGAAATTGACGATTACGCTATCACTTGCCGCCCTTCTCACCCTGGTTTGCGTCGCCCGACTTGGTTTCGGTCCCGGCGCCATTGGTCTCTTGCTTCGCAGCAGGCTCGGCATCTGGCCCGGTTTCAGCCTCTCTCTTGTTCCGGTAATCTTCTTTTTGTTGTTCGACCATCGCTCGAACATCGGCCAACAACTGCTTGGCATCATAGACAATGCCATCCTTGATGGTCCATTTGACGCCGCCTACCCTCACTGGTTCACCCGTTTCATCATCCAGTCGCACCGCGCCGTTGCCGAACAACACCTTGAAATTTTTTAGCGGGTTCTCATCAATCAACACCATGTCGGCCAGCAGACCGGGACGGACAACCCCGAATTCAATCGTTTGCCGTTTTGGTTCGTGCAGCGTCATCGCCCCATTCATCGTCGCCGACTGGATCACTTCCAACGGGTGAAAACCCGCTTCCTGCAACAGCTCGAATTCTTCTATGTAGCCAAACCCGTAGGTGTCATAGATGAACCCCGAATCAGCCCCGGTGGTAACCCGACCTCCCATGTTCTTGTAGTCGTTGATCAATTGCATCCACACGTGATAGAAATTTCGCCAGGCAATTTCATCCTCGGTCGTCCAGTAGAACCAGTAGGAACCATGGTTCTTGCGACTCGGCTCAAAGAACTGCATGAGAGATGGCAACGTGTACTGGTCATGCCATTCGGCTGTCCGCGCCCGCATCAAGTCACGTCCGGCAGAGTAAATCGTCATGGTCGGGTCAAAAACGGTTCCCAGTTCCAGGTGTTCCTCGAGATACGCTTTCCACTCGGGGCTACCGGGCGGATGGATCTTGTTCCAGAGCCGGGCTACCTGGCCAAACCGGTCCTGTTCATTGTTGTAGTTGTGGTCCAGTGGCCAGGGTTGAACCACGTTGTCTTTCAACAATGCCTCGAAATGTCCGTAGTAATGGGTGACCGTACCCAGCCCCAGGCGAGCGGCATCGATCGCGTTCATTTGGGCCACCCCCGTTTGGGCAAGGTGCGCGGTTGATCCCAAGCGCAACCGTTTGGCTTCCGAGAGAAGGGCACTCATGATCTCGGGCCGGAACGCCCCCAGTTTCAAACCTTCGATACCCAGTCCGGGGGCCGCTTCTACCCAGCGCCTCGCCTCGTCGGGCGTTGCCAAGCTGCTGGGCGGCCTTTGATAATTGAAAATCCGGGGCGCCACGATTTCATTATTCGCGCTGCGATCTTTCTCACTGATGACCCACTCATTGTTTCCATACAGCGGAACACCTCGCACGGTAGTGACCCCATGTCCCATCCAAAGCTTGTAGACATATTCCGCATCCGGAGCCTTTTGCCGGGAGCCGAGGTGGGCATGCATATCGATAAAGCCTGGCAACAGGTACATGCCCTCGGCGTCGATCACGTGGTCGGCATCCTTGGGAACTCGGCCACTGCTGATCCGATCGATCCGGTTCTGCTTGACGACGATGTTGACCGGCCCGCGCGGCGGGGCCCCGGTACCGTCAATCAGGATACAACCCTTGATCACCAACGTTTCAAACGGTCCAAGCCCTTCCCCCTCCAGCCGATCTGGAGCCGGATTCAATTCTCCCTGAGACCAAGCGGACTGCGCGAGGCAGAGAGACAAACCAATCACTCCGATCATGCAAAGAGACCAGCGATATGGGTAAAGATAACAACGTGTCAGCATCGGGCCTGCCTCGAAAAAACAATGGTCGGGTCCCATCCCAATCTAGTTGGCGCCCCCGGAGAACACAATCATTGAAAAGACAATCACCCCCTTGGCGACTGTGAACATGGCAGGAGAACCAGAAGTCCCCGTTCTGCCCGTCGGATTACCCAGCCTTCAATTCCTCGTCCAGTCCGGGAATATCTGCAGCGCCCGCCGGTACATAAACGTTCGCCCCGGAAAAATCATCACCGATCGGTTCGTACTTTCCGCCCAGATGCTCTGCCAAAAACGCCTCGCTTACGGCAAAAAAGGAGATCTTGTTGGCGGGGCGATCAAAACCATGGCCCTCTTCCGGGTAGAGCAGGTAGGTAACCGGAATCGGCTTTTGCTGCATGGCCGCTACGATTTGATCCGATTCGGCCTGCTTGACCCTCGGGTCCTGGGCGCCTTGCCCAATCAGAAGTGGACGACAGATATCTTGAACACGGAACAGGGGAGAACGAGACTCCAGGAACTCTCGGCCCTGGTCGGTGGTAAAATCACCGACCCGTTGTTGCATCAAAGGCATGATGGGCATCCAGTACGGCGGCGGATTTTCCA
>JAYZCF010000108.1:0-4447 GCA_036338455.1 Planctomycetota bacterium | reverse complement strand
GGTTGCCGAGCGATTGGCCCGGGATTTGGCCAATTCCGGGATTACCGTAGTTTCCGGTTTGGCCCGTGGAGTCGATGCCGCCGCACACCGAGCTGCCCTGGCCGCGGGTGGTCGAACCTTGGCCGTCTTGGGGAGTGGCGTCCTGGACTTGTATCCCGCTGAACATAAAGGGTTAGCCAGGGAGATTTGTCAGCAGGGCGCCGTTCTGTCAGAACGCCCACCCAGGAGTCCGCCCCGCCGAAGTGCTTTCCCCCAAAGGAACCGGATTGTCAGCGGTTTGTCCCTGGGCGTTGTTGTTGTCGAAGCGGCCGAGCGGAGTGGTGCATTGATTTCGGCAAGGCTGGCGATGGAACAGGATCGCGAAGTATTTGCTGTTCCGGGACGAATTGATAGTCGCCTCTCACGAGGATGTCATCGTCTGATTCGCGATGGTGCCAAATTGGTGGAGACCGTGGACGACATCCTCGAAGAGTTGGGTCCGCTCTCCATGCCATCGGTTCAAGCAGATGGGAGAGAGCTCCGCCATCCAGCTGAGCTCAGGCTGACGGAGCAGGAGCAGTTGATCCTCCAAGCGATCGGTGCCGAAGTGACGGAGCTCGACCAAGTTGTGGCAGTGACCGGATTGCCGGTTGCGCGCGTCTTGTCGACGATCAGTGTTTTGGAAATACGGAGACTGGTACGGCGTCTCAGTGGGTCCACCTTTACCCGTGTGTGAGCCTGTGTCTGTTCGGGCTGGCGGTATCATTGCCCGCGCCGCTGCTCTTGTTTGTCCCGGTGGATCACCATCATCAACGAGTTGCTTTGTTCACTGTAGTGAAATTCGTCGATGTAATTCTGGATCATGGCCAGTCCCCGGCCGCTTGGGAGTTCCAGGTTTTCCTCCTTGGTGGGATCGGGGACTTCGGAAATCTTAAAGCCGCTCCCTTCGTCGGTGATGCGAGCGCAAAACCGTGAGGCGGTTAATTCAAATTGCGTGGCAATGGACTTGGATTCGTCCCCTTGATTGCCATGCTTGATCGCGTTCATCATCGCTTCTTCCAGGGCGAGGTGAATGGCAAACACCTTCTTTTCTCCCCAGTCGTGTTTTTTCAATTGCTCAATGACCGAACCGATCAGTTCCGCCGCGGTGCTAACGGAGCTCGCAATGGTCACCTGTTTTCGCCAAACAAACTCTTCTTGGTTCATGGTCGTTCATGAAATCCACGGAGCCGGCTTAATCTTCGGCTGAATTGGTAAAGGAACGAATGGCTTCCGATTGTTCGTCGCGGATGTCGAATAAACCATCCAGATTGGTGAAGCTGAACAGGTCGCGAACTTCAGGTCTTAAATTACTAAGTTTCATTGCGCCGCCGCCTGCCCGCATCCGCTTCTCCAGTACGATCAATTTGTTGATCGCGGCACTGGAGAAGAAACGTACATCTTCAAAATTAATCAGCAGGTTGCATGAGTCTTCTTCGCCGGCGAGGGACATCAGTTCTTCTCCCAGCTTTTCAATGCGGCTGGGGTCCATCACTTTTTCGTCCTTGAATCGCACAACAGAAATATCTTGAACGTCTTCCAGCTCAATGCAATCATATGCCATGTTTGGCTCGTCCTGGTTAAATGAATTTACGGTTTCCGGAAAGCGGTCCCGCTTGGAGAGACTCGTACCGTTTGGGAAATCAACTCGGTCACTTTCCTACACGTTCATGATAAACGCTTCAGGCCAGAATTCAAAACGGGGCTAGAGAGGGCCTCGCTAATGGATGTCTCGCTTTTCCCGGCGGCATTTTTGCCGCCGGTTTTGCGTCTTCGCCGAGAGAAAACTTGGGGGCCACCGATTCGCAGGGTAGGACAGGATTCAGGTCTGTCGTGAACCCGCCCTAATTGTCACGCCCAAACGCTGCGCCGTGCAAGAAGAGGACAGCGCCCAAGAAGATCAGCGGCCAACAAAGCCACGAAGGAGGTGTGAACGTTTTGAGCGATTCATCGGAAAGGGTTGTACTAGAAGAATCATTGCTCTCGGAAAAGGATGCCTGGGAAACCGGCACCTTGGATGGGCTACTGTTCCCAAAACCGAAGCTGGACATGAAGCCGGAATTCGTCTGTTCCGCTACCTCGGGAGCTGGGGTTTCCTCGGCAAACAGAGGTCCGCTGAAACGTTCGTTCCAGAAGCCTGTGAATTGGGGGGTCATGACATAAGTGTCAACAAGATTCAATTGGAAACCGAGCAGAACGAGCAAGATTCCGTTGGTCATGATGGAAGAACGACTCATCAGATCGCCTGTTATTTCTAAGTCAAACGAATGGACTCCGCAGGGCGTTTGTGAGGCAAGAACTCCGTTTCTCGTTACACATGCACTACAACTCTTTTCGTCTAATATCGTGCTGGGGTAGGAGCGAACTCCAGCAGGGATGGGAGTCCAACCATTATGTCGAGTCACCCGTTTTGGCGGGTCTTTCCTGATTTGTCGATCGCAACGAAAAGTCACCTGTGCCAGCCGGTCGACACGGGGATTTCGGGGAGGGCGGCCTGTTTTTTACCTGATGCTTTACCCCTAGCCAGGCAGAATTCCTGACTCAGCTGGCGGAAAGGTAGGGTGACGGGTTACATTGTTGGAGATGGAAAACGTGATTTCTGACGTTTTTCTGCATCGTAAAGCAGATCGGCGGCGCGGAGCTAGTTTGGTAAGTGGCGGCTGGATCCCAGTTGTCCCCAGTTAACAAGGAGGGATTGGCATTGAGCGCAACGGAATATGTCAAATGGAAGCTGCCGCAAAAGATCGTGCACTTCGGTTTCTGGCTGGTGTTCAAGCTGCTCTACCGGATTCGGATTCGAGGTCTGGAAAATCTGCCAGAGCAAGGTGGGGCCGTACTGGTATTCAATCATTCGAGCTGGCTCGATGGGGCTATTATCCTGACCTTGATTCCGCGCAGGTTGAGACCGATTGCCTGGGGCGGTAATTTTGCCAATCCATTGCTCCACTTATGGGCCAAGTTCTGCGGAGTCATCTTGATGATGGCTGGTCCTAAGTCGATTCGCCAGGGACTCAAGGATGCCAAGACGACCGTGGAACATGGCGGTTTGGTTGGGGTTTTTCCCGAGGGGGGAATCACCCGCTCTGGCCAAGTTCGCACATTTCGACCTGGCGTGATGAAAATTGTTGAAGGGTTGGATGTCCCGGTGATCCCCTGCTACATCGACGAACTGTGGGGCAGTATTTTCAGTTACTACGGCGGTAAGGCGTTTTTTAAATTCCCCAATTCGATCCGTCGTCCCATCACGCTCACGATCGGCAAACCGATTCGGAATCCAGAATCGCCTTTTGAAATACGCCAAGCGGTTCAGGAATTGAGCGCCGAAGCGGTTGATTGCCGTATTGGTAAATTTAAAACACCAGCGCATCGATTGGTTAAGCAATGTAAGAAGCGAAAGTTTTCGCAGAAAATTGGTGACTCGACCGGCCAGGCTGTAACGGGTGGGGCCACGCTAATGAGAACGCTAATCGCCCGCCGGCTGCTAAAGAAACACATCTTGGATCCTGACGAAAAGAATGTTGGGGTCTTGATACCACCCTCGAATGGTGGAGTGATCGTCAATGCCGCCTTGACCTTGGATCGGCGTGTGGTGGTCAACTTGAATTACTCGTTGACTTCGGAGTTGATCAATTTTTGCATTCGGGATGCCGGGATTCGGCACGTCCTGACCACGCAAAAAGTTTTGGATAAATTTGATTTTGACTTCGAGTGTGAAGTGGTTCTGTTGGAAGAGATGCGCGAGAAACTTGGCTTGATGGATAAGCTTACGGGCGCCTTTCAATCGTATCTGCTGCCGGCCTTTCTGCTGAACTGGCTGCTTGGCCTTCGGCAGATCAAACGGGATGACCTGATGACGATTGTTTTTACTTCAGGATCGACCGGGACGCCCAAGGGTGTCATGCTGACACATGAGAATATCGCCACCAATATGGATGGAATCGAACGGGTGGCGTCGTTTCGTTCGACCGATGCGATGGTTGGTATCTTGCCTTTTTTCCATTCCTTTGGTTATACCGCTACGCTCTGGGCAGCCATGGGTTGCAACCTGAGGGGAATTTACCATTTTAGTCCACTCGATGCGCGGCAGGTGGGAAAGCTGATCGAGCGATTCCAGGGAACCATCTTGGTTGCCACACCTACTTTTTTGCGATCTTACCTTCGGCGGTGCACCAAGGAAGAGTTCGCTTCCCTGGATATCGTGGTGGCCGGAGCTGAGCGTTTGCCACCCGAGCTGACCGAGCAGTTTGGAGAGAAGTTTGGCGTCTATCCCGTGGAGGGTTACGGGGCGACTGAGCTGTCCCCCATTGTCTCGGTTAACATTCCCGAATCGAGAATTACTGACACATTCCAGACGGACCAGCGGGAAGGGACGGTTGGGCGACCGATCCCGAATTGCGCTGCCAAGGTCGTCGATTTGGATACGGGTGAA
>JAYZCF010000107.1:0-6913 GCA_036338455.1 Planctomycetota bacterium | reverse complement strand
CCAGCAAGGTGGGTACGATGAACCTCTCACCTTACCTGACTCAGGCAGTTCAGTTTGCCGATGACAACGCAGACATCATCGTCGCTTTTGACTTTCACGACGTGGTTAGTCACAAAGAACTGAAGCAGCGTTTGAAAGAGTCGGGTGTCTGTAAAGACGAAGATCTGGATGGCGTCTGTGACACGTTGATGACGATCCAGGGGATTACCTTGGGAATCACCGTTAATGACAAGATTACGGGTGCTTTCAAAATTGATTTCAAAGGTAGCCCTGCTACGTTAGCCGCATCGGGCAAAGAGATTCTCTTGGCCGCTTTGAAGCGAAACGGTTTGATGATTGATGACTTTGAAAGCTGGGACATGCAGGTCAAGCCGAACGAGTTGTTGATGACCGGTGCATTGACGAGCGAAGGGATGCGGCAGATTGGCTCGCTGATCGAGCATCCTTTGGTTGTCGATTTTGCAGGCTCTGGCGGTGCGGGCTCGGCGGGAGCCGAAGTCGACATGAAAACCCGTTCAATTCAATACTTTAGCAGTGTTCAACAGTTGACCCACGAACTGGATAATCGCAATTACCAGAGTATGGCAACGTACGCTAAATGGTATGACAAGTACGCTCGTCAGATCGATAAACTTTCGGTTCTGAATGTTGACCCGGTTGTCGTCGATTATGGGCAATACGTCGCTTCCAGCTTCCGTGATATTGCCGGTTCCCTGCTGGATTCGAATTACCAGAAGAATGTGGATCAACAGCAGTTTTCCGATACCGAACCTTATGGTTACCAGTGGAGTGGCGCCTACAGCTACGGCTATTACGGTCGCTGGTCTCGCTACTCGGGTAAGTACAACTCGAATTACAATCGGAATACTCGGAACCGTCAAATCGCCGGCGCTCGTGCCAATGAGGCGGGTGAAAACCGAGCCAAAGCGATCGTCCGAGAAATCGATGCCGAAACGGCTAAGGTTCGCAATGAAATGTCTAAGAAATACAACACAAATTTCTAGATCTGGACCGTAACACAAAATGCCGATTCCTAACGGGGTCGGCTTTTTTTTTGTCGCTTGGCGTTTCGCTTGACGGCGGCTTGGCCAGGCCAAGTTGGAATCTTGTCTGATCCTTCTATCATTTTTGATTCAACCACTGACTTTTCTCAGGAACAGGTATCGCAATGAAAAAACGACTAATGAAGCTGGCGATGTGCGTTTGTTGGCTGGCATCGATCTTTGTAATGGGTGCACCGGCCGGCGCGGGCGAAGCCGATTTGTTAAAGCAGGTACCTGGTAGCGCCAACATGCTGCTGGTGATGAACCCGTCTGTGATTCAGGGCGATGCTTCGAGCAAGGTAGAACGCGAAATTTCCCGGGTCCTCGATTCCGCTGAATTATGGCCAGTCATTTCCAACTGGAAGCCGGAGAACGTCGTAATTGCTGCCGAGATGGACATTCACAACATGGCTCCTGAATGGGAAATGGCTGCGATCGAATTTGAGCAGCCGGTTGATGTTGACTTGTTGGGCCGTCTTAAACAGGGGCAGCTTGACGAATTGGTTGGCCATCCAGTCGTTTGGCTGGAAAACGCTTGTATCCTGGTGATGGGGCCGAAGCAGTTGACCATCGTCACGCCGCTTAACCGACAGTCAGCCACTCGATGGTTGCAGCGTGTGGATGGAAAACAAGGAGTCCAGTTATCTCCCTACCTGCAGGAAAAGACTCAGAAGCGAGGTCCGGGTCGCAATGCCATGACTCTGGTCATGGATTTGCAAAGTGTGTTTCGGCCGGCTGAGATCAGCCAGGCGATTGCCGGCAGTGCTCTTCTCCAGAAAGTGAAACCGGATCCGACCCAGCTTTTTTGTGGCATCCGTGGATTTGTTTTTGATTGCCAAGTCAGTGAATCGACCGATAGCCGGCTGACGGTAGATTTCTCTGAGTCAACTGAGTCTCTCCGCCCTGTGGCGAAGCGTTTGATGATGAACGTATTGGTCAAGACGGGTGCCATGCTGGATGAATTCAGCCAGTGGAATGTTCAGGCCGAGGGTGACACCATTTGGATGGCGGGCCAGCTTTCCCCACTGGGAGTGCGGCGTTTGATGAGCCTGACGGCAATTAATTCCGCTATCAGTTCGGCAGGTGTCGCGGCCGCACCGGCGGCCGAAGCTGGGGGCGAAACGGAGCCAAGTGAGCCATCTCGTGACAGCCGCAATCAAGAAACGGCAGTCCGCCGTGCTACCAAGCGTTATTTTCAAAGCGTAACGGATTCGATCAACTCGGTGGCCAATTCGCGCAGGCCGAATTTGGAGAACGCCGCGCTCTGGATCAACAACGAGGCCCGCAGGATTGATCGGCTGAGTACGACCAACGTGGATCCCAAAATGCTCGAATACGGGGCGTGGGTTTCCGAGTCGATGAAGTACATCGTCTATCTTTACCACCAATCAAGCAATCAGATCCAAACAGACATGTCCTCGACCACTCCTGTGATGGGGACCACCACGTTTGGTCGTGCCCCTGTTTACCGCGGGAATCGATGGGGTGGCGGCTACCGATACAGTTACGCCCCGTTCTACTCGCAGCAGCTGAACATTGGTCAGTCTGCCCAGGAGCGGCGTGCGGTCGTGGATCAGAATGTTGGTGCTGCCAACTCGAAAGCGTTGGAGATCTTTCGGGATATTAACCAGGCAACAGACCAGATTCGCCAGGAAATGTCTCAAAAATATAAAGATCGTTTCTAAGTTGCCTTCCTGTTAATTGTTCCGTGTACCGTCGCTTGCCGGTAGCTGGTATCCACCTGCTCTCGAGTTGGGTTTTCCGTTCTGGCTGGGGTTGTCAGTGAGCCAGCCGAGGCGCGACTTACTTTGCTTCTTCGGGCATGCCTGTGGATTGCGGCTTGTACGGAGTGAGTCGCGTTTGGTGAGGTCTTGGTAGAGGCCTTTTTTGCCCTTTGCGAAGGGTACGGCAACGGCTTGCTCCGCCCCGTTTTCGGTCCGCATTAGGTTGGTATGACCCTGCAACCAAGGTGGGCTGATTGCCGGCCCGGCTTTCGTAAGCGAAGATAAAAGGGGCGGTCCCTTGGACTGACTTGGCGGCCCCAGTCTGCTTTCGTGCGATCGGGAAATTCCTTTCTGGTTGCCGTCGCGGCTGGCATTGGCTGCCCTTCGATTTTTTTAATGAAGAACGGTGGGTGAGAGATGGGAATTATTGGTGCCCTGGTAATTGGTGCGCTGTGTGGCATGTTTGCTGGCATGATCGTGAAAGGCCACGGTTTTGGCTGTTTGGGAAACATTGTTGTCGGTTTGGTTGGAGCCGGTCTGTTCAGTGTCCTATTTGGAACGATGGATGTGTTCGGCAATGAATTGGTGAACAGCCTGTTTGGGGGGACACTTGGGGCGATCGGTCTCCTGCTGGTCGTAGGCCTGTTTACTAAATCGCGTTGACCGGCGTTGGGCTTTTGATTTCTTTATTGTTGTGAGGCTGATCGGATGCTTAGACTTGGTTGGAAAATGAAATTTTGTTTTGTCATCCTGTTCGGTTTATTTGGGGTATCCAGTGATGCTCAGCAAGCCGATGAGGCGACGACTTGGTACGTGGTTCGCCATGCCGATCGAGATGGCAGCCAGGACGCCTTGACCCAGGCTGGTGTGAAGCGGTCGGAGAGATTAGCTGAGTTGATGGGGGTCTTGCGAGTGACCGATATTTACTCGACCGATACCCGACGTACTCGGGAGACGGCCCAGCCGACCGCCACCCGGCTCTCTTTACCTGTCAATCTTTACGGTGAGTTAAGCGAGTCATGGTTCGAGTCGTTGAAGAAAAAACATGCGGGAGACGTTGTTCTTTTGGTGGGGCATTCCAACACGGTTGACCGACTGGTGGAAGGGCTTGGAGGAAAGGGTGATTTTTCCGTTGAGGACGATGAGTATGACAGCCTGTTTGTTGTTTCGACTGAGGGGCGGTCTGCGCGAGCGTTGCGTGTTCATTTTGGAGACAAGAAGGGACACCAGTGAGCTTCCTCGATGATTTGCTGTGTATGAGGTTGGCAGTATCGCATGCTTCTAACGGGGTGTTGGGAGGTGCGGGATGTTTAGTTTAATGTTTGGTTATAGGGTAAATCGAATGAAATGGATTGCTTGCGTTGTCGCGGTTGTTTTTATCGCAATTGCCCCTGCTTTTTTATCGGGACAAGAAGTTCGGCGGGCGATGGTGGAAGAGATCCAGGCGGTTCCTTCCGGGGCTTCCAAGTCTTGGACCATTGGAGGGCGAGTTTTTGAAAATATGCCGACGACAGAAGTGGTCGGGTCAAATCTGCCGGCAGCTGGCGATTTGGCAATTGTGCAATTTATCGCGCGCGACGATCAATTGGTAGCAACGGCGATTCAGTCACTCGGTGTCAAAGTTGCAGAACTCAATGATGGTCCTTATGTTCTGTGGAAAGACGCCACGACGGCAGAGGTGTTGACGATGACTGGGGGCCAAGTCCGTCGCAAAACGTATCACGACATCACGGGACCGAAGGTGCTGGATGGTTTTCCTCAGCCGGTCAAATCAATCCGCTTGGACCCCGCAACGCCTGTTTCTCCCAAAGCTGTCTGGGAGCAGCCTTCCCGCTTGATGGCCATCAGTGACCTGGAAGGAAATTACAAAAACGCACGGAAGTTTTTGGAAAACAATCAAATTATCGATTCGGAAGGAAATTGGATTTGGGGTGACGGTCATCTGGTGTTGATTGGCGACTTGGTGGACCGAGGCAGGCAGGTCACTGAGTTGATGTGGTTGCTCTACCATCTTGAAAGGCAAGCGCGGGAAGCAGGTGGAGAGGTTCACGATATCCTCGGCAATCATGAAGCGATGGTGATGGGAGGCGATTTGCGCTACATCCACCCCAAATACCGGTTTGTGACCGATCGGATGAAAATGGACTATGATCAATTGTTCGCCGTCGACTCGGAGATCGGCCGCTGGTGGCGCTCCAAGAATCGGATTGAAACGATTGGCAACCTACTGTTTATTCATGGAGGCTATTCTCCTCTGCTGGACAAGGAGCAACTGACGGTTGATGCCCTGAATCGTAAAATTCGCGAAGGCCTGGCTCCGGCTCAACCGACGGGTGTGACTCCAGGGACCAACCCGGTCCGGCATCAGCACGGTCCGTTTTGGTATCGTGGATATTTCGAAAGGTATGCGGACTCTTGGGGTGGGCAGGCGACTGCAGAGGAAATTCAAAAGATCTTGAAGCGGCATGGCGTGGAGCATATTGTCGTGGGCCACACTCTGGTGGAGGCCGTGGGACCGTTAGACGAATCAGGGGCCGTGATCGCTATTGATGTGAAATGGAAAGACGAAGAAAAATGTCAGGGATTGCTACAGGAGGCGGGGCAACTTTATCGTGTGTCCATAGACGGGACGCGAGAGAAGATTGAATTGGGGGAATAAACTCTGCCCAAAAATCGATGACGGCCGTTTGCTAGCGGGCCCGGCGGTGGTTTGCTTCACGAACCGATCAGCTTCTCTTTTTTTTCGGTTATTTTTGCAATTAGTTGAGCAGTAGTACGGCGTTGCTGCGAACTGAATGAAGACGCTATAGTTTTCCTCTTCGAACCCTACGTATTGTCATCAAGGATGAGGCATGCGATTTCACAATTTGGTTTTCCTCGTGGTCTTTTTGTCCGGCGTTTGGCCTGAGGCCTGCGCTCAGGAGGGACCACCGGGGTTGGGCCGTGAGCCGCTTGGCATGAGCCGGGCCGCCTTCGGGCGCGGCCAGGCTAGTGGGTTTCCTGCGGGCCGACAATCGATTGGGGGACGAACGCCGTTGGCGGCAAATGCCGAAGCGCCCTTTGATTACAAACGCTTACTCCGTCCGCGTGTTTCCTTCGGTTTTGATTGGGAACCTGTGTCGGATGGCCTGGGGTTGGAGTCGTACGATGTCTCGATCACATTGCCGACCTACCCGATTTTCGGCCCCCCTCCCCCGATGATCACGACCGCCTATTGCTACACCCACCTGACTTCGGAGCCCTCGCTGGAGTTGCCGCGCGACTTGCACGAGGCCTCCGTCGGTGTTGGCTGGGTAAGGCGAATCAATCAACGTTGGGTAACCCGCTGGATGATCAACGCCACCTACGCTTCGGATCTGCAAAATACCGGGTCCGACGCATGGCAAATCCGAGGTGGCGGGTTTGGCGTTTACCGACCGAATGAACGTTGGAGCTTTGCGATTGGTGCGTTGGCGACAGGTCGAAGCGACATTCCGGTCCTGCCGGCCGCTGGCTTCATTTTCGAACCCTCGGACTACCTGAAGTTGAACCTGATGATGCCGGAACCGAGGATCTCCTGGTGGCTTTATGAGTGCGAGGGGCGTCAGCTGTGGGCCTATCTGGGAGGTGGCATTGGTGGTGGCAACTGGGCCGTGGGTCGGCCCGGAGACATGTTGGATCGTTTGAACTACCGGGAATGGCGACTGGTGGCCGGTTGGGAATGGAAGCCGGTTCAGGTGCGAGGCCAGTTTCGACCGATGGGCCAAGTCTTTCTGTTTGAAGTCGGCTATGCATTGGGCCGTGAGATCAATTTCAAGTCGGGCGCACCGGATATCGATTTGGGAGAAGCTTTTCTGTTGAGAACCGGATTCAGGTTTTTAGGCAGCGAAGGGCGTTATGAATTTCTTTCTTTCTGTCCAGCGATACGCTTGAACTTGATGGCGGTTGACAGCGGATTGGGTATCATGAAATCCCTGCAGACGGCCGGCGTACTCGTCACGCCATGACCGACCTTCGGTCAAGTTAATCGAACGCTGCAAATCTCGAATGATTACCCTGGGTAAAGTCCACTTGGCCAAGTGGAATGCAAGGTGAGCCGATGGAAGCTAACGAATTGGTGCTCGACCCGATCTGCGGCATGCAGGTCGATCCTCGTACAGCTTACTC
>JAYZCF010000106.1:0-13221 GCA_036338455.1 Planctomycetota bacterium | reverse complement strand
CCCATGATCACCAAGCCGAGCGTGCTTTTTCCGGAACCATTGGGCCCCATCAAAGCGTGTGTCTCTCCCTTGTTGATCGTCAGGTTGACGCCCCGCAGGATCGGCTTGCCCTCGATCTCCACGTGCAAATTCTTGATCTCGAGAATATCACTCATCGTTTTTCAATGTTCCAAAATTGGGTTCGAATCAGGCCGCTCGCCATCGTCAAGAGCAAGCCACTGGTATGTCTTTTTCGTTTAACGGAAAACGGTGACCCATTCAGGTCGAGGCCGGCTCGGCCTGAAAAGTGCAACAGGAATCTCCTTGGTGACGACACTGGCAAAGGTCCACCGGACCTCCAATCACCTGGGAAAACAACTGCTTTTCCATTTCGCACACACGGTGATCTCCCTTGGCCAAATCGGGGTAGGGGCACTGCAGGACTCGGAGTACCGGCAAACCCTCCACCTTTTCAACCGTAATTGGGATATCCCGTTCAACAAAAATCTGGGCGGCTGAGTGGAGTCGCTCTTCAACCGACTCACCCACCACCCGGGAGGCATAACCGTCCGCCATGCGTCGAATCGCCCCCTCAATCAACGATTTCCGCAAACCGATATCGGGAATTTCTTGAATTTCCTGCCACAGGGCACAAGCCAAGTCGGCCAAGTTGTCACCAACCGTGCGGCGCCCCGCTTCGGTCAAATCGTAACGGTGACTCGGTCTACCCCGGCCATCTGGCGCCTGAGACCGATTCACCAACTCGGCTTCCTGCAAACGGGACAACCTCTGGCGAACGGCCGTTGCCGTAATCCCGAGGTGATCGACCAACTGACTGATGGTCAGTGGACCGGTTCGCAGCAATAGCTGGATTACGGTCACGTCACTCTGTGAAAGTTGGGCCGACATTTCTAGGTCCTTGGCATGGAAGAGAGCAAGTAAAACCCCATCCAAGGGGAGATCATATCACCATTTTTATTTTTCACAACGGAACATGCGACAAACAGTTAAAATCGCTAATTTTACTTGAAAATATTGACGTTTAAGGAGTCGTACATTACAAATGCCAGCTTGAAAACGCCACTAACCATAACCCTCGAGTTGGCGCGTCGGCCAACTCCCAAAGCCACCCGGCAAAGGCAATTCCATGATTCTTGGCAGGTCGCTCCCCAGCCTTCGGTTCCTTCTACTGTTTCTCGCATTTTCGATGCTGATCATCCCCCTCGGTCTGGGGGGGGCAGGCGACACCGCCCTCGCCCAGGAAACGGCCGAGCCAGAGCAGGCTGAAATAGCAATCGAGGGGGTCGCCGAGGCGCCCGCCACCCAGGGATGGGACCAGCGAATCGACGAGGCATTCAAGCCGATTGCCGATTGGTTCGGCTTTGTCGTCTTCTATCCCGCCCCAACCGCGGAGATCGAGTGGATTGGGGAAGACATCCCGATCGTCGTGATCGTGCTGGTCCTGGGAGCTTGCTTTTTCACACTCTTCTTTGGCTTTATCAACATCCGACTGTTCCCGATGGCGATTCGGATCGTCAGCGGCAAATACGATGACATCGACGACGAAGACGACCTGCAGTCGGCAACCGAATCGGTTTATGACAGTGACAAGCCAAATCGTCCCAACGACGATCATGGCGAGGTCTCTCACTTCCAGGCACTGGCGACGGCCGTCTCGGGCACGGTCGGGCTGGGGAACATTGCCGGGGTCGCCGTCGCGATCGCCGTAGGGGGGCCGGGCGCAACGTTCTGGATGATCATTTGCGGCTTGCTCGGCATGTCGACCAAGTTCGTCGAATGCACACTCGGCGTAAAATATCGCGACATCGACGAGAACGGCGTCGTCCACGGTGGACCGATGTACTACCTGACCAAAGGGCTGAAGCAAGTCGGCCTGCCCGGTCTGGGCGGATTGGTAGCGGGTGTCTTCGCCCTGCTCTGTGTCGGCGGCTCACTGGGAGGTGGGAACGCCTTCCAGGCGAACCAGGCGACCGTCCAGATCTCGTCTCTGTTGAACCTGGAATCAGGTTCAGCCGGGACCATCATCGGGATCATCATGGCCATCTTGGTCGGAATTGTGATCATCGGTGGGATCAAGCGAATCGCCAAGATCACCGAAAAGATTGTCCCCTTCATGGCTGGGATTTACATCATCGCGGCCCTGATCATTATCGTCATGCATGTCACTCAGGTACCCCAGGCGATCGGCCAAATATTCAGCGGTGCCTTCACGCCAGCCGCCGGCTTCGGTGGCCTGATCGGGGTTTTGATTGTCGGTTTTCAGCGGGCCGCTTTCTCCAACGAAGCGGGTGCCGGTTCAGCCGCCATCGCTCACTCCGCCGTACGAACCAAGTACCCTGCCTCCGAAGGTCTGGTCGCCCTGCTGGAGCCGTTTATCGACACGGTCGTGATTTGCACGATGACGGCGATCGTGATCATCCTGTTCAATATTCCGGACGCTGGTGGCCAACCTCAGTTCCCTTACGGTGACGTGGAGAGCAGCCAGGTATTGATCGATGGCGCTCGCGTCGGCGGTGTCGATCTCACGTCTAAAGCGTTTGACAGCGTGATCCCCGGCTTCCGATACGTCTTAACGGTGGCCATCATCCTGTTCGCTTTTTCGACCATGATCTCCTGGTCGTATTACGGCCTGCAATCCTGGAAATTTCTGTTCGGCCGGAGCCAGTTAGCAGACATCTCCTACAAGCTGCTCTTTCTGGCTTTCATTGTGATCGGGTCGGCCGCCTCGCTGGGGTCGGTTCTTGATTTCTCCGATGCGATGATCTTGGCGATGGTATTCCCCAATATGCTGGGACTGTTGCTCCTCTTCCCGAAAGTTCGACAAGAGCTGGGAAGATATATCGCGGCGATCCGAAACCATCAGCGATAGACCTTTTGCCAAACCGGAAAAACCTGGTCCTGGTCCTCCAGCGACCAGGTTTTTTTGCCGCCACAGCACCCGGCGCAGGAAAGCGAAAAATTCTAGAAAATTCCTCCAATCTGCTCCTATCCCCGGCGAATAGAGAGGGAATGGTCAGCCATTAATACGAGGAGCGCGCCGATGGCATTTCAGGTACCCTATGCCCAGCTAAAAGAAAATTCACCCGACCATAGCGGTTTCCAACAATCGCCTATCGTCCGCCAGCGCAAATCTAACTGGTGGGGACTCGGAGGCTTCCTGCTCTCATTGGCAGGCCTGATCACCTGTGGTCTTTTTTCCCCCATCGCTTTGTTTGTCAGCCTGATCGGCCTCTGCCGCAAGCCGCGTGAAACAGCCTTGGCGGGGACCATCATCTCCCTGGCGGGTGTGGCGGTCGCCGCTTCGCTTATTTACGGCGCGATCAGCAACCAACTGCACCGACAGCAAGTCGCTCGCCAACAGGCGCGCGCTATCTTTCAGGCTCAGCAAATTGACCAGGGGACCGACTTACTGGAATCTGCCGCTTTCGAATTAGAGGGTTTCCGAGCCGAACACGAAGGGACCCTCCCCGCCGCGATCGACGGCAACATGCTGGTGATCAAGTATCAGGATCCATGGGGGCAGGAACTCCGATACGAACCGGGGATCAACCAAGCCACCATCCGGAGTGCCGGCGTTGACTCACGTTTCGACACCGCTGATGATTTAACACGTAACATCGAAGGTGAGACCGACTACGAACCCTTGTTGCCGGTCGATCGTTAAACCGTCCAGCATCCAAAAGTCAATTCGCCAGAACTCAACTCCCTCACTCTGATGGCAATGCCATGAAATTGAATGCCCTTATCCTTTTGGCCATGGCCCTCGTTCCACTGAGTGGCTGCAGCCCGGCCGGCAACCTATCGCAAATCAGATTGAATGATCCTGGTGCAAAAATTTCAGCGAGCATTGCCGTGAATCGTGACGGTACATTTCACGAGGAAGTCGAGCAGGGGAAGGTGATCGCCATCCTGGATGGCAAGGTTCGTTCTCTCGGCGACGAGCAATACGACGTCACCGTCAACTATGAGCGGAAAACGTACACGTCGGCTTCGACCTTCACCTCGAAAAAAATCGCTTGCCAGTTGACCACGATCGCCGGTGCGGAAGTTCCGATTGGCAAGAATCCCAATGTTCCAGATTCCTCTACGGAACACACGGCGGATGACACTTCCCTGGCCGGCTTGACCATCGAGCTGGTCCGCCCATCCAACCACTGAGGGTAAAGCAAGCAGGCGTCTAACCGCCGGCAAAATCAGGAAACGACGATCCATGACAGATGAAACCCGGGAACTTAAAAATGGCCGAAAGCTGAAAAAGGGCAGAGAGCTGGGTATCGGCGCAGGCCTGGCTTTGGGCGTCGCCTTAGGAGCCGCTCTCGGTAATGTCGGCCTGGGGATCGGAATCGGCTTGGTTTTCGGTGTAGCAATCGGGCCTGCTCTCTGTGGGAAAGAGGCCGCAGAGAGTCAAAGCACGCCCAATAATTGAAGATAAGGCTCACAAGCTGCTAGCTTGAATTGCGATCCTTTGCCAACGGTGAATCTTCACTGCCAGCACTCAAAACGAGTCCTCGTCTTCGTGCCGGACGAGCCCTCTTTTGGAGCTGACAAAAACGACAAACGCCTGGCCATCCCTCCCCAGCCGTTTTGTGTTTTGCATTCCGATTTGTATTGACCCGTTTTGTCCGGAAAAACTATACTTCGGGCCCGGCATCAAAATTAGTTCACAACCAAGACTCGGCGCCATTGGCGCTGGCTTTTTCCCACGGCCAGATTTCCTGGGCCGCATTCATGGAGGAATGAAATGGAATTGGCATCGCTCCCCAACCAAAATTGCACCCGTGCATGGTCTTTGCTGGCCACCATCTGTTTCCTGTGTGCCACCCCCGTGATGGCGCAGCAGGACCAGGGTTTGCAGCAACAAGAGCAAATCCAGACCTTGGCCGTAGTCAATGGTCAGCCAGTAACCCGGCAGCAATTGGCCACCGAGAGCCTGAGGCGTTTTGGCGAAGAAGTCTTGGAGAGCGTCGTCAACAAGCAACTCGTTTTCAACGAGTGCCAACGACTGAACATTCGAATCACGGAAAAGGATGTCAACGACGAAATCGTCAAAGAAGCTGCCAAGTTTGGCATGTCTTCCGAACGTTACATCAAGCTGATTACGACCCAGCGAAACATCTCGCTCGATCGTTACAAGAACGACGTGGTTTGGAGTAAGTTAGCCCTCAAACGACTCGCCGCACAAAGTCTTGAAGTCAAACCGGAAGAGATCAACCAGCGAATGGAATTCGAATTTGGATCGAAGGTCCAAGTCCGTGAAATCGCGGTCGACTCGATTGAGCTGGCCCAGCAAATCCAAACGCAGGCGACTCAGAACCCAGCCTCTTTCGAACGCCTGGCCATTGAAAATTCGTTGAATCCCAACAGCGCCTCGATCGGGGGGATTTTGCCACCCATCCGTCGGCACTCGGGCATGAAACCGTTTGAGGATGTGGCGTTTTCCCTCCAGCCTGGCGAAATTTCCAAGGTCTTCCAGATTGAAGACAAATTCCTGGTCCTCAAATGTGAACGAATTTTCCCGGCGGTCGAATTACCGAATGACCAACTGGCCGAAGCCCATGAGCGAATCATCGACGAGATCACCAATGCCAAGCTGGCGACGGCCGCCACTCAGCTTTTCCAACGGCTACAAAAAGACGTCAAGATCACCAATGTGATCAATGACCCGGAACTCAGCAAACAGATGCCAGGTGTTGCCGCCATGGTCGACAACACGCAAATTACCAAACGCTACTTGGCCGAAGAGTGCATCGTCCGGTACGGCAACGATCTTTTGGAAACCGAAATCAACCGCACCTTACTGATCCAAGCCTTGCAGAAACAGAACCTGCAGGTCACCCAGGAAGACATCAACGCGGAAATCTCCCGAGCGGCAATCGCCTTTGGCCACGTCAAACCAGACGGCAGTGCCGACCTGGAACGTTGGTTCAACTTCGTATCGCAAGGTGACAAAGCGAAGATTGACTTCTACGTCGAGGACGAGGTCTGGCCATCGGTCGCCCTGAAAAAGCTCGTCTCATCACAGGTCAATGTGTCCGAAGAGGATATGCAAAAAGGCTTTGAAGCGAATTTTGGTCCACGGGTTCGGGTATTGGCGATCGTTTTGACCGAACATCGCCAAGCGTTGAAAGTTTGGCAGATGGCCAGCGCTAACCCGACGAAAGAATACTTTGCTCAGTTGGCCCACCAGTACTCGGTCGAGCCAGCCTCCAAGAACAACTACGGCGAAGTTCCTCCCATCCAGCGGCATGGAGGTCGCCCGGAATTGGAAGCAGAAGCCTTCAGTTTACAAGCGGACAAGCTCTCCAAAGTCATTCAGGTCGGCGAGCATTGGGTCATCATGTACTGTGTCGGCCAGACGACGCCCCGCGTGACCGATTTTGATGCTGTCAAGGAAGAACTCGAGCGAAATATCCTCGAAAAGAAACTGCGAGTCGCAATGGCCTCGACCTTCGAGAAGCTGCAGACGCAGTCGCAGATCGACAACTTCCTGACCGGGACTTCCCAGCCAGGACGACCGGCGTCACCGACGTCGATTCAATCGGGCAATTGAATTGCGGAGCCCTCAAAAGATCAGGACGTTTCCGGCCTTATACCGGGTGGAAATTGCGCCTCGGGACGAACAGCAGAGAGCCGCTTTACGGTGCCAGAGCAGCGCGCACCCGAGCCTAACGCCCGGATGGCGCTGGGCCAGCCACCGATTCTAATGGATGGGTACTGCATTTAGCACGGATCCTTTCAATATGACAGAACACTCGCGACCATCGGCTTTAAACCGGCGCAAGATCATCTGGGTCTCCCTGGTTTTTCTGGTCGCCGGTTATATTTACTTTCAACCCCAGCTGGAACAATGGCTGGGAGTCAAACTGCCCAGCCTGGATGATCGACCGGTTACCCGAGTCGAACAGAGTTCATCCAAATCACCGACCCGCGATGACACTCGCAAAAAATCACCGACCGAAAGCCGAGAGTATCCCTCACTCTCACAACAGCCCGAAGCATCCGACAAGGCCTGGTGGACTGCCCGGGACCCTGTCCATCCATCCGGTGTCCAATTTCAACCGACTTCAAAAAAGGGTTACTTCACCTCGCCGGCCGGACTGCAATATCTTTTATACGACCCAAACAATCCGGCGTGGAGGACATCGTCTGATTCCAGCCGCGTTGAGCATATCCTGCGACACGCCGAAGACGACCCAACGCGGCCCGTACATGGCGTTTTTGAGGGAGACGAACGACAGATTCTGGAATTGGTAGACGAGGCCTACCGGCTGGTGAACTCGGACAACCGATCAACGCCAAAAGGTTCTTCGTCGGCTCGTGTCCAGTCGGAAAAGGACGGTGACAAACCTTTCCGTACGGTCTATCAGGTCGACATGCGCAGGACGATCGGTTTCGAAGGAGGCCGTCGCGGACGAGAACGTGGACACCCCCAGCTGTCCCATATCACCCTCGTCCTGGACGGTCCTGATTCCAAGATCATCACTGCCTACCCCTCCCGCTGAACCGTGTTTTTCAACCCGGATCAGATTTGGTTACAGGTCACTTCGGTAGACATTTGCTGGGCTAACCGAGTACCGCAGCAATCGCGGTACAGACGTAATCCAGGTTTTTCTGATTCAATCCGGCAATGTTGATCCGGCCGCTGCCCAGCAGGTAGACCCCGAACTCTCGCTTCAGGCGATCGACATGGTCGGCCGATATACCGGAATAGCTGAACATGCCTCGCTGTCGACGAATATGGTCAAAATGGACGCCCGGCAGCTTTTCCGCCATCCGGTCTACAAACGCTTCACGCAGCGTCTGAATTCGCTCACGTATCGCGTCGAGCTCATTCTGCCAATCCGCCCGCAAGTCTTCATCCGCCAAAACCTGTTCGACAACGGCCCCGCCATGTCGGGGTGGATTGGAATAAGTGGTGCGAACAATCGACTTGAGTTGGCTCAGCATCGCTCGGACCGTGTCTGAGGTACTCGCGGTGACGGTCAGTCCACCCACCCGCTCACCGTACAGGTTAAAGTTTTTGGAAAAAGAACTGCAGATCAACGCTTCTCCCTGAAAGGGACCGCCGTTGACAAAACGGCGAATCGGCTCGGCGTCTGCCTCGAGGCCTGAACCAAATCCCTGGTAGGCAAAATCAAAAATGGGGTACAGCTGCTTGTCCGTAATGAGCTGCAACAAAACGTCCCATTGTTCGGCATCCAAATCGACCCCCGTCGGATTGTGACAAACGGTGTGAACAAGGACAGCATCTCCCGCCTCGGCTGATTCGATCCCCCGACAAACTGAAGCAAAGTCGAGCCCCGTGCCTCGTTCATCCAGGTAATCATAGGTCTGCAGTTCCAGTCCGGCGGCCCGGAAAATCTGCAGGTGATTCGACCAAGTCGGGTTGCTGACCCAGATCCGAGAAACACCGCACTCTCTTTTCAGCACCTCGCCCGCAATTCGCAAAGCGCCCGTCCCCCCCGGGGTTTGGACAGTGGCAAACCGTTGCTGTTGAATCACTGGGTGATCGGAACCCAAGATCAGTTCGGCTACCAATTGGTCGTACCCGGGCAAACCATCAATCGGCAAATAGCTATGCCCTTGCTGCTCATCCAGCATCCGTTGTTCAATCTGTTGCACGGAGCGCATGATCGGTACTTGGCCGTCTTCATCGCAGTAAACGCCTACGGTGAGATTGACTTTGTCCGGGTTGGGATCTCGTTTGAATTCCTCGGTCAATCCAAAAACTGCGTCAGGTGGGCAAAGCGTAACGGTTTCAAACATTGGGCAATCACTCTTGAAATCATGAACGTCGACAGGGCCTGCGTTGAAACCCTGTTGGCGACCCCAACCAAACTCCAAAGATAGCCTTGACGATGGTCGGTACCGCGTGGGAAAATAGTTAATGTAAGTCGGGGGCAATTCGCGAGATAGCCCCGTTGCAAATTCTGGCTTGAGTCCCGGGTTCACCAGACCCCATCAGGCCACACAGAGCTCCGGGAGACAGGGTTTCACGCTGGACGATTGATAGCAGGCCAGCCCCTTCCCAGATTCGCATCCAGTCGAGGTGCCGCCTCCGCTTTCCGGACTCATTCCAGTTCTCCAATTTCAGTTTGAGGATAATTCATGTCGCGACGTGTCGGTTTGTGGTTGATCGGTGCCCATGGGGGAGTTGCTACCTCAGTGGTCGTCGGGCTGGCTGCGCTGCAGCGACAATGGACCGAGTCCTGCGGTCTGGTTAGCGAATTGCCCATCTTTGAAGACTTGAACCTGATCGACTGGAAAAACATGGTGGTCGGCGGGCACGACATTCGCCAAACAGACAGCTTGAGTGAAGCGAAGAAATTAGCCAGCGGCATGATGGCCGCCATTCGGCCCGACCTGGTCGAACAGTGCAGTGAGTTCCTCAATAAATACGACAAGCGGGTCAAGCCGGGCATCCTGTTTAACTGCGGAGCGACGATCGAGCAACTCAGCGACGAATCTCACGTGCGGCGGGTCGACACTGGTCGACAAGCCGTCCAGCAAATCCAACAGGATCTGAAAGAATTTGCAAACCAAGAAGAGTGTGATTCGGTTATCGTCATCAACGTCGCTTCGACCGAACCTCTACCGGTCGATTTACAGGTTCCCGAGGACTGGAGTGATGCCGAACCGCTATTGGATAGCCCCGACTGTGCGTTACCGGCCAGTTCTCTCTACGCCATCGCCGCGTTGGATCTCGGTTTTGGCTACGTGAACTTCACTCCTTCATTGGGCAGCAATTTGCCCGCCTTGGAGCAATTGGCCGTCAAAAACAAAACCGTGAATGCCGGCTGTGATGGCAAAACAGGCGAGACGTTCTTAAAGAGCGTCCTGGCACCTGCCTTTGCCCGCCGCAATCTGCAAATCATGAGCTGGGTCGGGCATAACATCTTTGGGAACATGGACGGCCAGGTCTTGGATGACCCGGCCAACAAGAAAACCAAAGTCGATTCCAAGGACAAGCTGTTGGGGCAAATGCTGGGTTATCAACCGGATACGCATACCAGTATCGAGTACATCGCCAGCCTGGGTGACTGGAAAACAGCGTGGGATCATATCCATTTCCAGGGATTCCTGGGAACACCAATGGTGCTTCAATTTACGTGGCAGGGTTGTGATTCGATCCTCGCGGCTCCCCTCGTGCTGGATCTTTGCCGCTTTTCTGAAATGGCCCTGCGACGGGGAGAAGTGGGAACCCTGACTTTCCTCAGCAGCTTTTTCAAAAGCCCGATCGGCACCCATGAAAACGACTTTGTGGAACAGTTTCAGCTACTTACCGATTGGGCAACCGCCTAGTCAGGCTGGCCAATCGCCTTCAAGTACTCCGCCACACGTGACTGCAAGTCGATCACCCTTTGCCACTCTTCGCGGTTGAGCTCCACAGCGTGGTTGCGCGGATTCATTTCGACCTCCGAAATGATCCGACGAAAATGGACCTGCAAGTACTCGAGCACCTCTGACAATTGAGCGGCTTGACCCGGCGAGAGCCGTTCCGGTAAACGGGGCGGGTCTACATCCAACAGCGCCAATTGGTAATTCGGGTCATCTGTCCAGTGATTTACCGAGGCGTCACTACCCATCTGCCGAGAGGCATCCATATTCTTACTGACGCCGCTTTGGCCCAACTCCTCCAGACGCTGGTTGATCTGCGAACGGGTCCCGAACACGATGGTGCTACGGCCAACGGTGATCATGTCTCCATGTCTTAGAATGCGGAGCTGAACCTCTTCATTGTTAACCTTGGTCCCATTGGTACTCTGCAGATCTGTGAGCACCAGTTCGTTGTGGTCATGCTGGATCTTGAGATGGAAGCGGCTCACCCGCTCATCATTGAGCTGGATCGAGTTTCCCTCTTCACGGCCGATCGAGATCGGGGCACTCAGGTTTTCAAAGATTCGTCCACGGTCGGCTCCATCCAAAACCCTGAGCGTTATTGATTTCATAACTTTAGCCTCGCAGTGACCGACAGATCACCACTTTTTTCAATAAGAGCATCAACGAGGGACAGATCTAAACTGCTTTTTGCCGCGACATACAAGTTTAGCACAATCGCCCGAGGTAATTATTCGTCAGAATCTCGATTTGCCCGCCAAATCCTAAAAAACCCAGTGTTATTGAGCAAATTTCGCGTATTGCGGGTTGGGCAAACTGATTCGACAGATAGTCATTCGGCCGCCGCTGGAAGCCCCGACAAGGAAACCCGTTTCGGCACAAAACTCTGAATTCCCGTTGAAAAACAGGGCAGAACCTTTATCCTTGGGGACTGGACTGAACACCGCGTTTGGGCCGTTCAGCCCGACAAAAAATTTGCATCCGTAGCTCAACTGGATAGAGCATCGGTCTTCGGAACCGAGGGTTGGGGGTTCGAATCCCTCCGGATGTACTCCTCTAAAAGCTTCTGCGATCCTTCACTGGATTACAGGAGCTTTTTTATTTACAAAACCTGGCGACGGTTAGTAAATGCACACGTTCGTGAAAATGCTTTGTGTACATTACGCTTACGTTTCCAAACCAAATGCTACAGCTTGGGAGTAAGCGATGAAAATTAAGTGCGCCTGTGGGCAAACTTCTGTTTTCAGCTCCGAGGTGCCACCATTTGCAACAGCGTTTCGATGCAACAGCTGCAACCGAACATTACGAGTTTCGGCCAAACACATCGCTGCCGCGGCCAACCCGTATCAAGAGAATCTGCCCGGTCTGATACCGGATGAAATATTGGCGGAGCCGAGTCTGCCCCAGGATGACAACACGCACGCCAACCTCCAATCAAGTGCTTGCGAAACCATTCCTGCCACAAAAAGCAGACAGGAACGATACGAAGCAACGAAACACATTCGCTTACAAAGTAGAAGTGTCTCTTTTTCTGACGATACTTCCTTCTTCAGTGTTGATCTGGAGACAGCGCCCCTGTGGGTGCATTTGGTTGTGGCCCCCATTCTAGGACTTGTTTTTGGCATCTTACTGACGTTTTTTGCCCTGGCGCCCATGTGCTGGTACGCGCGCAAGTTTCTGATTGAGGGCTACCTACCCGCGTGCTGGATCTGGCTAATTTCCGGTGCCTTCTTCTCTACTTTCGGTGCGTTCATTTGGAGTGGCGCATTCGATTTTGCTTTCTTGGACCCGATCCTGGATTATTTCCCCCATTTGAACGAAGTTTTTTTCTAGAACAGACATTCGCGAGGTTCCCCTCCAGCACGGTAACGTCATCGTGAACCTCGAGTCCGTTCAACGGGCAATGGCGAAGCGAAATAAAATCGACGATTAAGACATCTGCGTTTTCCATTTTGCCACCGCGAACCATCGAAAGCTTCGAAACCTTAACCAAGCAGGCACCAATGTTGACCCAGCACCTGTTCCCTTATTGGATAACTCTGCTACTGGTAACGAACACAGGCAATCTGGTTGGCCAGGAAGCAGAGCAGGACAATCCGTCCGTTTGCCCGCAGCCTCGACTGGAGGAATGGTGGTTCGAACGGCATGCCAAGAAGATCGGGGAGTTCAAAAAAGAGAAGATTGACCTGTTGATGATCGGGGACTCGATTACCCACAATTTCGAAAGTGTCGGAAAACAGGTATGGGAAACTTCGTTCGCTCCTCTCCATGCGATCAATCTTGGATTCGGTGGCGATCGAACCAATCACGTCCTGTGGCGACTCGAGCATTTGCCCCGGCGCGAAACACCACCCAAGGCGGCCGTCGTCATGATCGGGACCAACAACATCTGCTGGGGGAGCGACGAACCGCGAGAAGCCGCCATCGGCGTACAAGCGATCGCCCAACGATTGCATCAGCATTATCCCGAGATGAATATCCTAGTGCTGGGTGTTTTTCCCAGACGTCGCAAACTGGACCACCCTCACCGGCAGCAGATCATCGATCTGAACGGGTACTTGCCAGAATTGCTGGAAGAGATCCCCAACGTCACCTTTAAAGATATTGGAAAACACTTTCTCGACGAGAATGGGTTTCTCTCCGAAAAGATGATGCCCGACACCACCCATCCCAGTGCTCAGGGTCACCAGGTTTGGGCCGACGCAATCAAAGAGGACCTGAAACAGATGCTGAAGTAGCCGTTGGCCGACGCCCTGCCGATCCTACCGCCCTGGTGCTGTCTATCAAAAAAGGGCCCCCCGAATCTTTACGGGGAGCCCTGTTTTCGATAGTCGTTGGCGATGCCAAAGCCAGTCTCATTAACCGAGATCTGCCATTTGGCAC
>JAYZCF010000105.1:0-28106 GCA_036338455.1 Planctomycetota bacterium | reverse complement strand
GTACGCCTATTTCCTGAAGTGTGAGTCAGTCGTCAAGGACGAACAGGGTGAAATCGTCGAGCTGCGTTGCACTTATGACCCGGAGACGGCCGGCGGCAAAGCGCCCGATGGCCGGAAAGTGAAGGGGACCATTCACTGGGTATCAGCTCGGCACGCAGTCGACGCGGAAATCCGACTGTACGAACACCTGTTCACTCAGGAAAATCCGAGCGATGTGCCAGATGGGATGGATTGGAAGGAATTGCTCAATCCGGATTCGCTCCAAATCCTGAGCGGTTGCAAGTTGGAGCCGTCGCTGTCTGAGGCTCAGCCAGGAGAGCGATTCCAATTTGAACGCAACGGCTACTTTTGTGTCGACTCTAAAGATTCAACATCTGAAAATCTCGTGTTCAATCGGACCGTACCGTTGAAGGATACGTGGAGCAAAGTGCAAAAGAGACAGGGTTGAGCCTGGCTGTCAAAGCACATGTCGCTCCCCCGGCAGTTCGGAACGGGGCCGTCTACGCTTGGAGGACCGACGCGAGTTGCCGCTGAAGGGGTTCTTCCATACGGGGGCCAAAACGCTCGACGATGCGAGAAGCAAAATAATTACCCCAACGGGCAGCTGCCAGAGGATCGAGTCCGTGGGTCAGCCCAAATAGGACGCCTCCGGCAAACGCGTCGCCAGCCCCGACTGTATCCACGGCGTTGGCGGGGAAACCGGCGACCTGTTCTACTTTCCCATCGTGGCTGACGTAACAGCCGTCAGCCCCATCGGTGATGAACCCAAGCGGGCAGAGCCCGGCCATTTGATTGGCGCAGTCTTGAGGGCTTTCCAAGTCGAAGAGCTTGCGGGCTTCATCGGCATTGCAAAAGACGGTGTCGCAATGATCCTTGGCCAGGGAAATGAAATCATCCTTAAACAGATCGACCAAAAATGGGTCGGAGAAGGTGAAAGCCGTTTTAACGTTCGATTGCCGCGCCAACTGGAATGCGCGTAACGAAGCTTCACGGGTGTCATCCCCTGTCCAGAGATAGCCTTCGACATAGCAGTACTGCGATTGAGCCAACCGCTCGGCGTCGATGTCGTCAGCGGTCAATGTGGCGGAGATGCCGAGGTGAGTGCACATTGTCCGCTCTGCGTCCGGGGTGGTCAGGATGACGCTCGTACCGGTGGGCAGACTGGCTTCCGGCGCTAGCGGTACGTAGCATTCGATCCCCGCATCCTGCATGTCCTGTTGGTAGAATTTTCCGTGAGGGTCTTGGGCGACTTTACCGGCATAGCAACCGGATCCTCCGCTTTGGGCAACCGCGACCATGGTGTTGGCAGCCGATCCGCCGGAGGCGAGGGAAAGATTTTTTCCCTCCAGGTAGGAGAGGATAGCCGCCTGTTGCTCCGGCTCCATCAAGGTCATGGCACCCTTGTTCAAACCGAGTTCCGTTATTGCGTCCTCGGGAACTTGTGCCAGGATATCAACGATGGCATTGCCAACACCAAACACGTCATACTTCTGAGTCATCGGGCATCCTTTATGAAAATCGTTGGGAACGGATCGATTCTGGAACGGAACGTTCTTTATCCAAAATCGGGGAGGCCATCCATGTTGGCTCTCCGTTCCGCAGAGCCAACAGTTTCGTTGCCTTGGCCGAAAATCGCAACCCGCCCTGCCCTGCCCTGACGAAATGGTTAGAATGAGACCATGGCGAAAATCAGGACATTTGTGGCGGTCGATGTGTCTCCCGGTATTCGGGCCAATGCAGCGCGCCTGATTCAAGAATTGGAGTCCAGTGGTGCACCTTACCGGTGGTGCCAGCCGGAGAACTTGCATATCACGCTCAATTTCCTGGGAGATGTACTCGAGCAGGAAGTTCCCCAGGTCTGCCGCTTGGTAGAACAGGCTTGTCAGGGCCTGACGTCGTTTCCAATCGAGGTCGGGTTGCTTGATTGCTTACCGAATTGGGAGAAACCGAGAACCCTCTGGCTGCAAGTGGCCGAGGGGGCTGAGCGGCTTGCCGATTTGAATGACCGGATTGCGACCTCACTTGAGGAGATGCGTTTTCCACGGGAACGTCATGATTACCAGCCTCACCTGACGCTGGGAAGAATCCAGCGCGGGGGACACCGAAATCAAGCATTGCTCGATCGCTGTCAGCAGTTCAAATCTCATATTGCAGGCGGGTGCATCGTCGCGCAAGTGATTGTGTACTCCAGTTTTCTGGATCGGACCGGTCCCAGTTATACCCCGATGTCGCGAATTGAGCTGAGGTAGGTCGGGGCGGCTCACCCATTTGAGGTATCGCCGGGCGCTCCTTGTTTTTTTCCCGATTCGATCTTCTGGCAGCTGTCCAAAAAAAATTATCGTTTTTTATTGATCTCAGTTCCCCTGGAAGTCGAAATAGTGTACGTTCGTCTACTATTGGGGTGAGCTCGTGCTGAAGTCCGTTTTTCAGGCGATCTTGCCGTTTTGCTAAGTCGAACGGTTGGGAAATGTTTGTTTTCCCTTGCCGTCTACGTTGCTATCACCCCCGAGGCGAAGCGATCGAGAGAGCCAAAACAGGCGGCTGGCCATTTTTTTTAACCGTTTGCAGAAAAAAAAATGGCCCGTGACCAAATGTGTCCCGTCGATCGCGAAGATTGTTATATCCGAGGAAATTGGCCGGCTTGTGAAGGCGGTTAAGGAATCCTATTGTAAATGGGATACCGGTGGTTCTCCTCGAATTGTCAATTCAATTAGTGACGGAGGAGTCCAAGATGGTGGCGACGACCAATACAAAAAATTCCCATGCGACCAACGAAGCAAAGGTAATGACGATGGCCAAGAAAACGAAGACGTCGAAATCGTCGAGCAGGAAATCGAAGCCTGCCGAAGTCAAGCCGGTTGATAAGCTTTTGAATGAAAATGAAAATTTGAAAACGGCGGTTCAGCAGATCGAAAAACAGTTTGGCGACGGTTCGATCATGTCCCTCGGTAATGAAAATGTTTCCCGGATCCGAGGTGTTTCGACCGGTAGCTTATCCCTTGATATTGCGCTGGGCGGGCAAGGATTGCCTTGTGGCAGGATCATCGAGATTTATGGGCCGGAATCGAGCGGTAAGACGACATTGGCGTTGCACGCTATCGCCAATTCTCAAAAAGAAGGCGGCATTGCAGCCTTTATCGATGCCGAACACGCTTTTGATCCGACGTGGGCCAAGAAATTGGGGGTCGAACTCGATACGCTGCTCGTCAGTCAGCCCAATAGTGGTGAAGAGGCGATGCAGATTGTCGAGATGTTGGTGAAATCGAACTCGGTTGACATCATCGTGGTCGATTCGGTGGCCGCCCTGGTCCCCAAGAAAGAACTGGAGGGTGAAATTGGAGATTCCCATGTCGGATTGCAAGCGCGACTGATGAGCCAATCGATGCGAAAGCTGACTGGCTCTATCTCGCGCAGTAAAACATGTACCATTTTCATTAACCAGATCCGTGAGAAGATCGGTGTGATGTTTGGTAGCCCGGAAACGACACCAGGGGGGCGAGCCTTGAAATTTTACAGTTCGGTCAGGGTCGATGTTCGCCGGATCGCGGCGCTCAAGGATGGTGATGAACAGGTGGGCCAGCGTGTCAAAGCAAAGATCGTGAAAAACAAAGTTGCGCCGCCGTTTCGAATTGCCGAGTTTGACATGATGCATGCCAATGGGATTAGTTACGAAGGTGACCTGCTTGATTTGGGGGTCGCACACAAGATCATCAATCGAAGTGGCGCCTGGTTTAAGTACGGGTCGACCCATATTGGCCAAGGGAAAGAAAAAGCAAGGAATTATCTGCTTGAAAACCCGGATGTATGTCTGGAAATCCGTAACAAGGTGATGGCCATTGGTGGCTACATGGAAGACCTTGCTGAAAAACTGGAGGAGGTTGAAGAGGGGGCCGACACCGCCCCCACCAGTTAGTTGTTCGGTTTCTGCTGAATGGCTTGGCAGTTTCGGCGGTTCTTGGCTCTCGGTCGGAATTCATTCGGTAAAACTCGTTTCTGACACCACCAAACTTGGTTTGGTGGTGTTTTTTTGATCGCTGGTCGGTTCTGGTCGCAGCTCTTCTGTCGATATATCATGTGGCTGTTGATCGACGCTCGAATCGACAGGCTTGTCCACAAGTCGGATCACAACGACCGCATGCTGGACTGTGTTGGCCCGTTCTTCACAGGGAACCCGATGAAAACTGACGAGATAAGAGAGAAGTACCTGGAGTTTTTTCAGACCAAGGACCACCGGCTTTGTCCCAGCGACGTCTTAGTTCCCAAGTGGGATAAATCGGTCTTGTTCACTCCCGCCGGTATGAACCAATTTAAAGACCATTTCCTGGGGAATGTGGATCTCGAATTTTCACGCGCAACCTCCTGTCAGAAATGCCTTCGCACTGGAGATATTGAAAACGTAGGTCGGACGGCCTATCACCACACTTTTTTCGAGATGCTCGGGAATTTCAGTTTTGGAGATTACTTCAAACAGGACGCCATTCTTTGGGCCTGGGAGTTTCTTACAGACCCTCTTTGGTTGGGAATCGACAAAGAGAAATTGACCGTCACGGTTTATCAGGACGATGATGAGGCTGCAGGAATTTGGCGAGACAGCGTTGGACTTTCTGCGGATCGGATCACCCGCCTGGGTGAGCAGGATAATTTCTGGCCCGCTGGAGCACCCACCGAGGGACCGGATGGTGTCTGCGGACCTTGCAGTGAGATCTTTTTCCATCCCGATGATGGGCCTGAGTGCGAGATCTGGAATCTCGTATTTACCCAGTTCAATCGGAGCGGTGATCCGCCGGATAACTTGACACCCTTGCCGAGGAAAAATATTGATACGGGAATGGGCCTGGAAAGAATGGCGGCCACATTGCAAGGTGTGGCGACCAATTATCATATCGATACGTTGTTGCCCATCGTGGAAGCGGCAGCCGACGTCACCGGGGTTCGGTACGTCCCTGATTCCGACGACGGACGTCGCTTGCGCAGGATTACGGATCATGTACGTGCTTGCACCATGGCGATTCACGAAAATGTTTACCCGGGAAGTAACAAGGAAGAGTACGTCATCCGTCGCCTCTTGCGGCGGGCCGTTTTACAGGGACACGAAATGGGGTTGCGCGATCCCTTCCTCTTTAAATTAGTGCCTGAAGTGGTCAACCAGATGAAGAGACCTTACCCGGATCTGGTAGATACCATGGAGCGGGTCGCCCAAGTGATGGAAAAAGAGGAGGCGAGTTTCCTTGCAAGTTTGGATGATGGTTTAGCTCGCATTGATCGTATCTTTGAATCGATCAAGGCGGGCCAGGGAGCGCGGGTGGATGGCCAGAGTGCGGCTGATTTGTACCAGACGTTTGGTATTCCTGCAGAGCTGTTCGAATCGATTGCAGCGGATCGCGGCTTTGCGTTCGATTGGGACGGTTACCGTTCTGCCATGCAGGAACACGGGCGCGTCAGTGGGAAAATTGCGGATACCGTGATGGGCGATTTCGGGCCGGTTGATGAAATTAAAAAGAACGTCAAGACAAGCCAATTCCTAGGTTACGAGACGACTTCGGCGAATTCCGTTGTCTGTGGCTTGGTCAATGGCGAGGACTCGGTTGACTCCTTGAGTGTTTGCGAAACTGGCGCCCAGCAGATTATCGTCTTGGAAAAAACTCCATTTTATGCCGAGTCGGGAGGTCAGGTGGGAGATGGAGGGAGCCTCCGCGGTCCCGATGGCGTATTTGAAGTTGTCGATACGCGCAAAAACGGGGAGTTGATCCTGCATTTTGGCGCCATGCAATCGGGGCAGATCAAATTGGGAGAAGAGGTCGAGGGACACGTGGATTCCGCCCGCCGTCAAGCGATTCAGCGCGCCCATTCAGCGACCCACCTGTTGCATTACGCGTTGCAGCAAACATTGGGAGAGCATGCGCAGCAAAGGGGCTCCAAGGTGACAGATGATTGGCTCCGTTTCGACTTTTCCAACATGAATCCTGTTACCCAGGAGGAGTTGGTTGAAATTGAGCAGTTAACCAATCAAAAGGTCAACGCAGCTGTGGCGGTACGAGCGGAGACGCTTCCCCTGGAATCTGCCAAGCAGCAGGGAGCGATGATGCTATTTGGTGAAAAATACCCGGACCCGGTCCGCATGGTATCGATTGGTGAATTCAGTAAAGAGCTATGCGGTGGCACTCATTTGAATAACAGCTCCGAAATAAAGGCGTTTGAGATCATCGCCGAGGAGAGCGTCTCTTCTGGAACTCGACGGATCGAGGCGTTGAGTGGGCAGAAGGCGCTGGAACACCAGGAAAAAGTGACTGGTCATGTTCACCAATTGGCGGAATTGCTCGCTGTTTCTGTGACTGATATCCCCGAAGCGATTGAGGCCCTGGGGCGGAACGTAAAGGACTTGAAAAAACAGCTCGCCGCGGGCAAGCAGACCCGTGTCGTCAAGGAACCGTGGGTAGGCACTGTCCAACAGGCTCCGACCGATTATGTGGCGATACGCCAGGTACTCCGTCGGTCAGCTCGCCAGTTGAATGTTGCCAACTTGGAAGTGTTGGATCGCGTCCGCGCGATGGTCGAGGAGGTGAAATCCCTGCAGGCCGAACTGGACGAACTGGAGAATAGCGAACAGGTCGATGCCGAATCGCTTTTGGACCAGGCCGAGCGCGTGGAAAATGTGCGCATTGTGGTGCAGCAGTTATCCAATTCGAACCCCAATCTGATGCGGCAGTTAATTGACCAGATGCGCAAAAAGGATGAACCGGTAGCCGCCTTTCTGGCGACTACGCCTACCGAAGGGAAAGTCGTACTCGTGGCGGGGATTAGCAAGGAACTCGTCGAGCGCGGGGTGAGCGCTGGTGATTGGGTAAAACAAATCGCGCCGATCGTTGGTGGCGGTGGGGGTGGAAAGCCTGACTTGGCTCAGGCAGGAGGTAAGCATCCCGAAAGACTGGCCGAGGCATTGAGCGAAGCGGCGAATTATATCAGCGGCAAACTTGGCAGTTAATCAGGGAGGAACTTGGCTGCGAGGATCGAGCAATGGGCCATTTGAAGGGTCCATGCTGAGCCATCTGCTGGTGGATTCGGTGGCCTTGGCTAAGTTCAGCGCCTTCGTTAAGTCAGCCAGTCCGGTAACTCGTCATGGGCAGGCAGTCGGACCATCCGGACGCTATCGATACCTGGATATTCCAAAACTTGGTTTAAAGCTGACTGGGAAGCCTCGGTATCCAGATTCAAAACACCTATGGCCTGCCCTCCTACATCTTCTACCTTGCGGCCGACAACCATCTGGGCAATGTTGACGTTTTCTTTCGCTAAGATATTGCCGACATAGCCGATGACGCCGGGAATATCTTGGTGAGTGAAGATCAGCAGGAATCCATCCATGAACGCATCGGTTGGGTAGCGGTCCACCATGACCAGACGGGGCATACCTTTGCCGAACAGTGTACCGCTGGCCTGACATTCCACTCCATCACCACGGACCGTTACCGATATCACGGAATTGAAAGTATTTTGATCGCGGCTGGCTTGAGTCACGACGTCCAAGCCGCGTTCCTCACAAAGGGTTGCGGCGTTAATGATATTGGCGTGATCGGCGATATTTTCGAGCAAACCAACGCAGAACGCCGATGTCAGCAGACGGGTATCCTGTTCAGCCAGCTCCCCGCAATATTCAATGGAAACCGATTCAATTGCACCGGCGTGACGACCCGCCATCAGGATGCCCATGCGGTGGGCAACGTCCAGATAGCCACGGATCTTCTCCATGGTCTTTGGGTCGACAGCGATGGTGTTGACTGCGTGCCTGATTTCTCCATTTTTTAAGTAGTTGGTCAGTAGCGTGACAGCTTCTTCCGCTACCTTTATCTGCGCTTCTTCAGTGCTCGCCCCAAGGTGCGGCGTGCACAGGACGCCCGGCATGGCGAACAAGGGGCTGTCGGTGCAAGGTTCCGATTGGTACACGTCCAATGCGACACCACCCAACTTGCCCGACTCCAAGCCGTCGATCAAGGCTTGCTCATCATAGATACCCCCACGGGCACAATTGATTAAGCGGGCTCCCGGCTTCATACGGCCAATCTCTTCCGAACCGATCAAGCCTTCCGTTTCCGGGGTAAGCGGCGTATGGACAGTGAGATAGTCGATCACCGGTAGTAGCTGTTCCACCGTCTCGCAGGGCGCGATTCCAAGTTGCTCAATTTGAGTGTTCGACAGAAATGGATCGTAGCCAAGGACGGTCATCCCAAAAGACCTGGCCCGGATAGCGACTTCCTGGCCGATGCGTCCCAAGCCGACAATCCCCAAGGTTTTACCCGCTAATTGCCTGCCGGAAAATTTCTTGCGATCCCATTTGCCGGCCAGCAGGCTGGCGTGGGCTGGTGCAACGTTTCGTGAAAGCCCCAGCATCAATGCCATCGTGTGTTCTGCTGTGCTGACCGTATTGCCGGTCGGCGTGTTCATGACAACGATTCCCAACCGGGTAGCCGCCACTTTGTCGATGTTGTCCGTTCCCACACCGGCCCTGGCAATTGCCTTCAACCGTGTGTTGTCGGCTAAGGACTCTGCCGTAATTTTGACACCACTACGACAGACGGCGCCGTCGAACTGGTTTAACGCGGACTGCAACTCTGCTCCGGATAGACCCGTATGTATTTCATATTCGATCCCGACTGCCTGTTCCAGAAGGTCCAAGCCTTCTTGGGCGATGTTATCCAATACGATAATGCGGATCGCAGCGGGGTCGGCTATTTCTGAATTCGTGGATGGAGAGGGGCTGCTGGTAGTTGACATTGCATTCTTAAAGGGGGGTGGTTGTTTTCAGTAGCGAGGTTGATGATCAGTAAAGTGCGACACTCCCGGTGGAGATTTTTCTTTCCAATCTGATCTTAGCCGTTTCGTTGAGCAAAATCTTGCATGAAATTGACAAGACTCTTGACTCCCTCCGAGGGCATGGCATTGTAAATCGATGCCCGGATGCCGCCGACGCTGCGATGGCCATTCAAACCAGTCATTCCCTGCTCAGCCGCCTCGGCGACAAACTGGGCGTCCATTTCAGGGGTCGGCAGACGAAAGACGACGTTCATTAAAGAGCGACTTGCAGGTTGGGCGTGCCCTGAATAAAAACCCTCACTTTGGTCGATCAGATCGTAGAGGAAACCGGCCTTTTCTCGATTGATTTGGTGCATTGCTTCCAGCCCACCGATGGTCTCTTCGATCCATTTGCAGACTAGGCCAGTCACGTAAACAGCAAAGGTAGGAGGTGTATTCAACATCGATCCGCCCTTGGCGTGCTGAGCATAATCGAGGTAACGGGACAGTCGGCCCTCGGATCGCTCCATCAAATCTCGCCGGATAATCAGTGCCGTCAAACCGGAAATACCACAGTTTTTTTGGGCACAGGCATAAATTAAGCCAAACTGCCTGACATCCAATGGCTGGGAGAGGAAATCAGAGGATTGATCGACGACCAAGCATGTCTCACCTGTCAAGGGCGGCTGTTGAAACTGGACTCCGTGAATGGTTTCATTGGAGGTGTAATGACAGTAGGCTGCCCCGGAAGTCAATTTAAGCTCGCTGTTATCGGGTAGGCGACTGAAGGCCGTATCCGATCCGTCCCAGGCAACGTTTAATTTTCCATAGAATGGGATTTCTTGGCTGTTCTTTTTACCCCAGGTTCCGGTGATGATGCAGTCCGCGGTCTGCTCACGGTCGACCAAAAAGTTGGCTGGGATCATTGTGTTTTGCAAGGTGGCTCCACCCTGCACAAACAACACATCATAGTCATCGGGAACCCCATGCAAGTTGACGATGCGTTGTCGCGCGTCATCGAGGATCTTTACAAACGCTGGGCTTCGGTGGCTGATTTCCATTACGCTGCTGCCGACCCCGGGCAAGCAGGGTAATTCTTCGCGGACTTGTTCCAGGACCGGCTCTGGTAACACGGCCGGTCCTGCAGAAAAATTGAAGACACGCTTGGTCATTGTGGAGGAGGACATTTCGAATTCCGTCTGTCAAGGAGATCGCCAAAACGGGAGGCGTAACTTTCCGATTCTAGTAGTTTCGCAAATCACAGGAAAGTGGCGTCAGGCCAAAAACCGAGGTCCGTCCTAGCGCGGCAGCGAGAGAGGTTCTGGTCCCCCCGGATTCGTCATGCGGGACTTGGGGGGAAGGCCGTTTTGGGCGGTCAATAAGAGGTCTGTGATTGTTGATTGGCTTGAGCCATTCTCACCTGCAGCTCGTTGATTTGTTGAGCCACTTGAGGTTGGTTGCCGTCCAGCTGGAGAACACGGTTGTAGTTCTGGATGGCCTGGGCATACTGCCCCTGGCTGGCACGAACATAGCCCATCGCTGTCAGGGCTCTCACATTTTGGCTGTCGAGAAGCAGTGCATCGGTCAACAGGTCAGCCGCTTGGCGGCTATTGCCAAATTCCTGATTTAAGCGGGCCAGCTCGATCAAGGGATCGATGTTGGTCGGATGCCTCGCTTGCCATTCACGTAGCGAATTGAATGCTTCCTGTTTTCGATTGGTATCCACCAACAGGCAGGCTAAACCTCGATGGGCGTCTTCATTCATATCATTCAGGGTGATCGCCTGGCGATAGAGCTCTTCGGCTTGCTTGAGTGCTTGAGGATTGTTGGTACGCTTGCCGAGGGTGTAGTAGCTTGCCGCAAGGTTGTAATAGGCATCCGAGCTGTTTGGATCGGCTGAGAGCGCCGTCTGAAACTGGTTGATGGCCTCCGTCATCTTCCCGTCATCGAAAGCTTCTTTGCCAAGGCGATTGTAACGATCAGCATTGATGCTGCATCCGATCTGGCAGGACGCCAAAAAGATGACGGCTGTCCATTTCACGAGGGAGAATTGCCGGACCGAAAAACGATTTTGAGTGGTCTGTTGGGAAAAATAAACCATGTGTGAACTCGGTCTTAACGCGAGGTTGGAAATAGATTGGCGGCGAGACTTTAGTCCAACTAGCCAGACCAGACAATATCAACGAAAAAAACCGCCCAAGAGGGCGGTTTTGATGTGGTATCTGCTGGCAATTCACCAAAGGGGGCAAGTTATTGAGGCATCATTTCTGCCGCTGGAATCAGGGCTTCTTCCAATTCAGGCTGGTAGATTTCGCCCGGTTCTTCTATCTGACGATACCCTAGCTTGATAATAACCTCGAGGATCTCACTGCAGGTCGGAAACATTCGTCCGCTGGCATGTTTGTATTCATCCATTGCTTGCATGAACTCAATTTCCGAAGCATTGTATTCCCTCTCGCAAGTGGTGGGGTCGATCTGTCGTCGCCTCTTTACCTTACGTCTTTCCTGGGCGACTGGGATTGCCTGTTGGCGCCTGTCCTGATTCGTTCGACGACCCGTTTCGTTCATCTCGTTTAGAGGTTGTTTCTTGTTGCTGCTTGGTTGGTTGGAATTTTTGGTGGCCATGTGATGTCCTATGCAGTGTGTTTTCAGGTAGGTTGGTAACAAGCTTTCTCACGGGCAGGTGCCCGGAGAAAAAATAGGACATCTAGGTAAACTTTCAGGGGAAAAAAGAGATTTTGGTCTCGGTAAAATCTCAAGGTCGTTCGGGTGATCCGGTTGTGACGATTAAAGGGCGAGTCTGTTACTGTTCAGCTTTTGTTTCAACGCTTCTGAGTCATGCTGGTCGTTAAGTACTGTGCCAGAACTTCGTGAGCTGGCCCAAGAGAAGAAGCGTTACCTCAGTCACGTCGCTTCAATTTTGACTCGATTTTGATTTTGGTGGTTCGAGGGCTGCTCGGTTGCCGGTGAAAATTGTTCCTGCAGCCAAAGATAGAGGTTCTGAAACGAAGATCGCAGGTTAAGAGTGGTCGGGAAATCGAACTTGTACCGGAAATAGAACGACACCATTGGGGCTGGCAACAGCATTGGATTCATTGCTTTGAGCCAGTTGTCGACCTTTTGAAGTTGGTTGCCTGATTCACTCCAGTCAGGAATTTGATAGGCCAGAGGGTGCTGGTGATTGCTTAATAACGGTAAAGCGGAATGGTAGGGGTGGCTGTGCTCTGAGAGAGGCCGTTGCCGATTGGCAGTTTGAACATTTAGATTTGTAGTAGAGGAAGCGAACCAAATTCCGGCGAACAGCCCTGTCAGCAAGAGGATCGCGAGCGGTGCGTATTGCGGCCATCGACGGGGTACCACGGTGTCAGTCAGTCGGTTGATACTCTGAAGTGTGATTCGGCAGGTTGGTGAGATTTTTCCCGAGAAACTGTCTTCCAGAGATTGATAGGAAGCAAGTATCTCTCGGCACGTCTGGCATTCGCGGCTATGTTGAGTGAGCCGCGCGTCTGTAGCCAACTCCTGCCGAGAATCCAGTAAACCTTGGATTCGTTTTTCAAACTGCACACAATTCAGGCCGGGTTGCACCGAGGGTCTCTCTCTTTCTTAATTGCGTTATGATTTCTCGTCGGGCCCGGTGAACCCACGTCTTTACTGTTCCAAGCGGCACTTCCAGCCTGTTGGCGATATCTGCATACGCCAACTCCTGCTCGTGAAATAAAAGGAAAGCGTTGCGGTACTCTCGACGCAGTTGGGAAAGCGCCAGGTCGAGTTCTTCCTTTAGCCATTCGGCTTGACGGTCCAAATGGGATTGATCTTGGATCGGGTAATCAAGAGAAACCGGAGCAGGCCGACGTTTTCTTTTGGCAAGCCGGGTACGACAGCGATTACCGGCGATGGTGAACAACCAAGGTTCAAACGCTCGACTCTGCTCCCATCGATGCAAATTGTTGACCAGGCGAACCATTGTCTCCTGTGTTGCATCCTCGGCGTCTTCACGCTGGCCAAGCATTTTATAACAGAGCCCAAATACTTGACCGCGGAAGCGCTCAACCAGCGTATGGAATGAAGGTTGATGGCCGGTCAGGCATCGATTTACTAAAATGGCGAGTTCGTCAGCCAAGGAAAGACTCCCGAGGAAAATGCCGAAAAATGAAATCTCAAAACGGCGGCCGTTTCATTCGATGGGAATACAGCCGTGATTTTCAAGAAATTCGACGAACCTCGGGCAATCTTGGTGAGAAATCGATTGAAAAGCAGATCTTTTGAAAGATCGTAAAAAAAAGGAGTAGGGGCGATTGGCCTGGCGTTTGCGATTTCATTCGCTGTTGACAGGCGGCCGGTTTAGCGGCGGTTGAAAAACTGCTTCAAGACATCGCCTGCAGCAGTCGTCGAGTCATCGTGACTGAATTTGGGCCTGGGTGGCAGTTTGCCGAACTTCTTTTTACCGCGCTTCGCGCCCTCGCTCTCATCGGCTCCGTCTTCTGTAAGCGAGTCCTCCACTTGATCGCTGGAATCGCTCAAATCAAGGTTCTCTTTCGTTTTCGAATGTTCGATCTCGAATTGAACCGTTTCCGCTTTGCGGAAATTGTCTTTAGCGTCTTCCTCGTCGGGCGAAGAGAGCCAATCCGTGATGCTATCTTCAATCATCTCCTTGCTGGGTGGCTTCTTTTCCATCGTGCGAGAGGCGGCTTCGACGGCACTTTTGACTCGTGGTTTCTTCTGTCCTGCTTTCACCGGATCAATCAGGACGCTGAACTGTAGACGTCCAACTCTGAGTGAATCGCCAGACTTCACGAGATGGGTGCCAGAGAGCTCTGAGCCATTCACAAAAGTACCATTGCGACTGCCTAGATCATCGATGGTAACCTGGCCATCTTTGATCGATATGGAACAATGCTCTCGACTGATCAGGTCGCTGGAGGGTCGCAAGTGGGCCGATTCGCCCCGGCCGATAATGAACCTCGGAACGCTGATGACGATCTCCCGTCCGTCATTCTTGCCCCCAACCACTTTTAAAACTACTTGCATGCTACGTTCCCTGACGGATTTCAAATTGCGGAGAGCAAGTTTGCCTTATCAACCGAGCACTCGATTGAAACTGGTCTTCCGCTATCGACAGTTTACAGGTCGACGCTCTGTCTCCATTATCTTCTTTCCGCCGGAGATGTCAAATCAATCGGCGGGCGCAGACAGTGATGCGGGTTAAAAAAAGTATTTTTTGACATGAATTGAAGTCTGGGCCTGAATACCTACCCTACTTCTTTCTTTGCGGTGAAATTGGAAACGTCGTTGGGGTTGGCTAACTAACGTTTCTCGTTCCAATGTTGGGCGGAGAACCGATTGGTTTCAATCGATTTCGCCGAAGCGGTCTCTTCGTCCGAGAGTTCGGATTGCGAGATTTCCAACTGAAGCATCTGCTGAACCGATTCGATCCACGCTTGACGGAAATCATCTTGCTTGACCTGTTGTGATGCAAGCTGGTTGATGCCTGGCAATTGGGGGGCGTGAATCGATCTGGAGAAAAGGATGCTTCCATGTTGCAGCAGGGCGTGTTTCGTTCGTCGCTGGGCACTGCCGCCAATTTTGTACGAATCCAGGATGACATCCCCGTCGGTTCGCCTTTCAAAACAGAGAAAAGCTTTGCGGTTCTCGCTCCCGGTTTTTGTTTCCGAAGAAAAAAGTTGCGCCTCGATCTGCCAGATTTTTAAGGTGTCAATCGTGGCTTGGTGAACCAGATCGTAGAGTTCCGTGTTTTTTTGAGACCAGCGACTTTCGCTAGGTAGACAAAGACTGTAGGTGAGTTCGTGTTGATGGAGGATGGCGCCACCACCGGTTGAGCGGCGGACGCAGTTGCATGCCAAGCTCTCGTTATGTTGATGACGATCCTGGTGATTCTGAAAGTAGCCCAGGCTCAGAGTGGCGGGGTGCCACGCGTAAATACGAAGTGTTGAGTTCGATGTCTGGTCCGCCGTTTCCATCAGCGCTTGGTCGACGGCCATATTCCAACTACCGGACGCTGGAGAATCGATAATCAGTCGACAACGGTTCATGCTTCAACGCGATTGGTTTGCAACTCGATTATGAGTCAAGATCATCTTCGTAGGCGGACAGCGGTGGACAGTTGCAGACAAAATTCCTGTCCCCATAAACGTCGTCAATACGGTTTACCGAGGGCCAGAACTTTGATTGCCGAGTCGAATGGCTGGGGAAGACTGCGGCATGTCGGCTGTACTTCCGGCGCTCATCTGCCTGGGGCTCTCCGTCTCCTTGTTCCGTTTCCCCACGGTAGGACCAATCGGTATCGGCAATCTCATACATCGTATGGGGCGCGTTGCGAGGCAAGCTTTCGTCGGCCGTCAATTCTCCATTTTCTACCTGTCGGATTTCCTCGCGAATCTGCAACAAGGCATCGCAAAAACGATCGAGCTCATATTTTGATTCACTTTCGGTTGGTTCGATCATGATCGTACCCGGCACTGGCCAGGACATGGTCGGTGCGTGGAAACCGTAATCCATTAGACGTTTGGCAATGTCTTTCTCGTCGATGCCACAAGCATCCCGGATGGGTCGGATGTCGACGATACATTCATGGGCCACGCGATCATTCCGACCCTTGTAAAGAACATCAAAATTCCCCTTCAGCCGGGCTGCAATGTAATTGGCATTCAGGATGGCGACTTGGGTCGCTTTCTTGAGACCTGCTTCACCCATCATGTGGATGTAGGCCCAGGAAATGGGCAGGATGGCAGCGCTGCCATAAGGGGCTGCGGAAACGGCGCCTCCTGGCGGGAGCTCGTTGTCATGGCGGAGGACGTGATTAGGCAAAAACGGTACAAGGTGTTTTTTGACACCGATTGGTCCCATCCCGGGGCCGCCGCCACCGTGAGGAATGCAAAACGTTTTGTGCAGATTGAGATGAGAAACGTCCGAACCGATCAGTCCGGGTGTGGTCAAGCCGACCAGAGCGTTCATGTTGGCACCGTCGAGGTAGACCTGTCCCCCGCGATCGTGAATGATCTGGCAGGCTTCCTGGATTGTCTCCTCAAAGACGCCGTGAGTACTCGGGTAGGTAATCATCAGGCTGGAGAGTTGTTCAGCGTGTTCGTCTGCCCGGGCGACCAGATCTTCCATGTCGATGTTGCCATTCTCATCCGTCTTGATCACGACGACTTTCAACCCCATCATGCTTGCCGTGGCAGGGTTGGTGCCATGGGCCGAACTCGGGATCAGGCAGACATCACGGTGGGATTCCCCCCGGCTCTGATGGTAGCGCCGGATGGCGAGCAGGCCCGCGTATTCCCCCTGTGCTCCGGAATTCGGTTGCATGGAGATCCCGTCGTAACCGGTGATTTCAACCAACCAGTTTTCCAGCTGCTTGATCATCGCATCGTAACCCGATGTCTGCTCAGGTGGTGCAAATGGATGGATGTCAGCGAACTCAGACCACGTGACGGGAACCATCTCCGTCGTGGCATTCAATTTCATGGTGCAGGATCCCAGTGGAATCATTCCATGGGTCAGAGAGAAATCGCGATTTTCCAGTCGTTTCAGGTACCGCAGCATTTCTGTTTCGGAATGGAACTTGTTGAATACCTCGTGCTGTAAGTAGTCCGATGTCCTTTCCAGTGCCGGTGGAAACTGGTTGGCCGACATATCAGCCTCGGCGTCAAGTTGGAGAACGGTAAAAGGCGCAGCTTGGCCCGAGATAACTTCCCATAGCAGTTCGACATCCTGCTCCGTGGTGGTCTCATCCAGGCTGATGCCCAAGGTGCCTGCGTCGGAGTAGCGCAAGTTGCAACGCTGCTGGCGGGCCCGCTCGACGATCTCTGGGGCATTCTCAGTCGTCACGGAAACCGTATCAAAAAATGCGGTCTGGTTGATCGGGAAACCGAGTTTGCCCAAGCCGGTCGCCAGAATACTGGTCATGCGGTGGACGCGTTTGGCGATGTTTCGAATCCCCTCCGGCCCGTGATAGACGGCAAAAAGTCCTGCCATGTTGGCAAGTAATGCCTGGGCCGTACAGATGTTCGAGGTTGCTTTGTCTCGGCGAATATGCTGCTCACGTGTTTGCATCGCCATACGCAATGCCGTCTTTCCCCGCGCGTCGCGCGAGACGCCAATGATTCGGCCCGGTGCCGATCGTTTGTAGGCATCTCGGGTTGCAAAAAAGGCGGCATGGGGGCCGCCATATCCCATAGGGACGCCAAACCGTTGGGCGCTACCCACGACAATATCGGCACCCATTTCGCCGGGGGGTTTCAGCAGGGCCAGGCTGAGAAGATCCGTTGATACGGCAACCAATGCTTTTTGCTCGTGTGCCGTTTCGATCACGTCGGACAAGTCTTCAACCTGCCCGTAGGTGCCGGGGTACTGCAACAGGGCCCCAAACAGATCGTGCGAGGCGATCTCACTCGGCGGACCGACGACGATTTTAAAACCAAAATATTCCGCCCGCGTTCGGAGGACATCGAGAGTTTGCGGATGTACATCATCGGCAACGAAAAAGAGGTTGGACGGTTGTTTTCCAGCACGCTTGCAGAGTGTCATCGCCTCGGCGGCGGCCGTTGCCTCATCGAGCAATGACGCGTTCGCCATTTCCATCGATGTCAGATCCATAATCATCTGCTGGAAATTCAACAGCGATTCAAGACGACCTTGCGAGATCTCGGCCTGGTATGGGGTGTAGGCCGTGTACCATCCCGGATTTTCCAGTACATTTCTTAAAATGACGCTCGGTACGTGTGTCCCGTAGTAGCCCATCCCGATGAAGGAGCGGAAAACCTGGTTCTTTTTCGCGAATTCGGCCAGCTGCTTGAGCGTTTCCGGTTCGGAGGACGGTTCCGGCAGATCCAGCGGTTGGCCCAGCTCGATACTGGCAGGCACGGTCGTCTTGATCAGGTCTTCTAGCGAAGCGGCCCCAACGGTGGAGAGCATCTCCTCAATTTCCGAATTACTCGGCCCGATATGGCGGCGAATAAAATCATCATGCTGCATTAGTTGCTCAAGCGTTTCATGCTCGATCATTTTGGTGGTCATCTGTAAACTCACAAGACGGTTTCACGATGAAGGAACGTCTGTGTCGGACATCCCGGAATCGATGGTTGTGATAAAGGAAAGGCAATGGCCGCTGGCACGCTAGGAGCCACTGCACATTTTTTCGTAGGCGCCGTGATCCAGTAACTTCCCCAGGGCGTCTTCACTGGATAGCTTGACCTTGACGATCCATCCCTCAACGTAAGGGTCAGTTCCCAGGATCTCGAGATTGTCCGGTAGCGTTGAATTAACTTCCGTCACCTCGCCATCCACAGGGCTGTAAAGCTCGCTCGTCGCCTTGACCGACTCTACCTCACCGAAAGGTTCACCCGCCGCGACTGCGGTTCCTACCCCGGGAAGATCCATGTAGACCAAGTCGGTCAGGGCTTCGACTGCGTGAGCCGAGATACCAATGGTGGCAATTTTTTCCCCGTTGTTTTCATCTACATGGACCCATTCGTGGGATTCGGCATAAAGTAGTTGTTCAGGATTCACTTGGTATCTCCATTTCGAGTTTTCGTTGTTATATGTTAGCCGGGACGTTGTTTTATGTTCGCCGGAATTGATCGATCAGTCACGGGTGTAAAAGGGAAGTTTCACGACTTGGGCCGCCGTGCGTTTACCACGAATATCGATTTCCAGTTCTGTTCCAGGGTCCGCAAATGAGCGGTCGATGTAACCCATGGAAATCGACTTTTGTAAGGTCGGTGCAAAGGTTCCGCTGGTCACGGTGCCTACCTGGTTGCCCTCGGCGATGATGGCACAATCTTCGCGAGCTGCCCGCTTCCCTTGCAGCTCAAGGCCTATGCGGATGGGCAGGTCTTGATCTTTGTTGGCTGCCACGATCGCTTCGCGGCCGATGAATTCGCGATCCTTGAGGTTGATAGCAAATTTCAGATCGGTTTGCGCGGCATTGGTTTCCTCATTCAATTCATGACCGTAGAGTGGCATTGCCGCCTCCAGACGAAGTGTATCCCGTGCGGCCAAGCCTGTAGCGCCTCCGCCCAGCGTGATGGCATTTTGCATCAATGTCTCCCAGACTGCCAAGGCAACTTCCGATTCGACGATGAGTTCGCAACCATCCTCCCCGGTATAACCTGTGCGGCTGAGAATGACCGGGTGTTCACTGATCGTGGCGGCGGTCCCGGTGTAGTACTTGAGGTCTGCTGGAGCGACGGAGCAGAGCTCGCCCACCATTGCATTGGCCTTGGGGCCCTGCACCGCAATCATCGCGGTCGTTAGGGTCCGATCCTCGACGGTAATGTCACTGTCGTTCGGGATGTGTCCCTTCAGCCAGTGGACAATTTTGTCTCGGTTGCTTGCGTTGACAACCATCATGTGGAACGGTTGGCCTGTGGAGTCGGCAAGGTGGTATACCAAGACGTCGTCCAGGATGCCTCCCTGATCATTGGTCATCAATGAGTAGCGAATCCGCCCGACCTCGACACCGGCAACTCGCCGGGTCGTCAAGCTGTCAAGGAACTGGTCGATGCCCGTTCCTTTAAAAAACAGCCGACCCATATGGGAAACATCAAAGAGGCCGACCGCCTTGCGGGTCTGATGGTGTTCCTCCATGATGCTCTTGTATTGCACCGGCATGGACCAACCAGCGAAGTCGACCATCCGGCCATGATGTTCGGTATGCCATTGGTGAAATGGCGTTTTGAGGAGTTGATCGACAGAGGTCACAAGTATCCCTTCGAAATTCGGTTAATGCATCGGGTAGCGGGGCCCGTCCATGATGGGAGCGGACCGGTGGCGCACCTGAGGTTTGCCGGCTGGCCGGCTGGGTCACTGTACGTCAAAGAACAGCCCGCATTTTAACCAATCCAGCGTAGTCGACTAGGGCCGATTCGCGATTTCAAAAGTGGCTGTAACCGTAAAATAGGCCCTCCCAGAGCCGATTGCGAGGCTGGGGGTGTGGCCCACCCCGGGCACGTCGCTGACTGCAGCGTCCCCGCCGGAAACGCTCAGAATTTTGAGGCTATTCATCCTGCTTCAGAGCGTGAAACAAGGCACTCATCAACGGGCTGGACCGGAACCGTCTCAGGCCGATTACTTTTCGGGACGCCGCGGTTCTTCGAGCAGAATTTCACCAAGGCCATCCTCCTCAAAACTGATTTGTGGAATCAGTTGTTGGTTAGGTTGGGAGGTGGCGTTCTTAGGTGAGATTTCTTCGATCGTCTCCCCTCCGGTTGTAGGGGGGGACTGGGGAGACTCAACGGGAGATTCAATGGGAGAGTCAAGAAGCTGATCGATTTCGATTTCTTCAATGACTCCCGGCTGCATGAGTTCGCCGGTTGATTGGGCGGGCGTCATGATCTCGGTCGAGACGAGTTGCCCCTCTTCGTCCCACCAGGTCCAGTTACCTGACTCCATGTCAGCCTCATAACTTCCTTGGATACGTTTCATGCCGTTGGCATGCCACCAAGTCCAAAGTCCTGTTTTTTCGCCCTCTTCGTAGGTGCCTGAGAGGGATCGCTGTCCATTTTGATGCCACCAGGTGAACTGACCTTCGCGGTTATTTTCGAGGTACTGCCCTTTCATTTTCAGTTGTCCATTGTCATGCCAGGCAGAGATCGGCCCATGTTGCATCGCATCCCCGCGCATGGCAAAACTGGCCGGTTGGGCATCCCACCAGTTGTCCTCTCCAGACAGTTCCAACTCGGTGTCCAGAAAATAGGACTCTGATTCCTTCTGTTGTGGCTGGTAGTAAGAAGTGTTGCGCACAATCTTTTTCCCAGAAATGAATTCATCATTGCGGACGAGACGGTTTTGCCTGTCCCATTCTTTTAACGATCCATCCAGCTGGCCATCTTGAAATTGAGCTTCTCGCATCCTGTTGGATGAAGGGTACCACCAAATGGCCCGACCGTGTCGCTTTCCCTCTCGGTAAGGGATCTCCAGGATTTTCCGTCGTTGCTGGTCGTAGACAATCCATGCCCCATTCAACTCCCCCCGTGAAAACGTGGCGGATGACAGGAAAGGGCCTTGGAATTCATTAAACGGTTCCGTGGTAAAAAGCCCTCCCGAACCGGCTGGGTGCCAACGCTGCCATCGACCCTCCATTAAGCCTTGTTCAAACCGACCTTCAGCCAGGACTTCTCCCTCCTCATTGAATAATCGCCAGATCCCATGATTGAAGAAATTTCCTCTTTCATCCTGCATGACGTTCTTCAGGATTTGGACTTTTCCATTGGGATACCGGGTGCGGATCGTCTCTTGTTGCCCGGCAGACAGTCCAGCCTGCAGTTCGTCGATATTTCCCGTACGCAACATCGCGAGGGTGCGCTTGTCAATCGAGCTTGGGGAATCGTTCCCTGGGGTGGCTTGTGTCCAGATGGAGTTATCACGTGGGTTGACCGCGATCAGGCCAGTTTCCGACTGGTTGGGTGACGATGGAACCGCATTCGGTTCGCCAGAGGAAGCTGTTTGTCCAATCAGGTCGACTGTTTCCGGTTGTTGCCCAATCGTGGTGTAAGCGCTGGTTGCCAATGCGATGAAAGCTACTAAAGCCAGAAAAGTGATCCATGCTCTTTGCAGATCGATCATGTTCGCCTCCGGACTCCATACCCAAATTTGATTCCAGTCGACTCGTGAGATTCCTGTCGTCGACTGAAGCAAGACTGCTTTGTCGTTAAGAGGGTTGCACAGTTTCATGGGGTGGGATGCGAATTCCGGCAAATTTCCCCTCGTTTTACCACATTCACGACGGGACAATACGAGCCGGCGCGACTTTGCCGATTGTGCCGGGTAAAGGTAGTTTTTGCAGGGGTGCTCCCTTCCCCTGGGGAGGCCCGTCGGCTCTTTACTTTGCATTTGGGGAGATCCCCGTCATCGCTGTCAGAACCCGACTGATCGTGTTAGTTTAACGCAATCTGTTTCGGGGCACTGTTTTCCTGCCAACGCAGCTCCCCTTTTGTTTTGGCCCGGATACGGAGTGCTCTGGATGTCGAGTGCCCGTCTGGACTCCTGTACCCCAAAATAAGACGGATGTGAGCGGCGCGGTAGGAGTCGTCCTTTTTGCAGCCTCGGAGAGGCTGGCGTATACTTGAGGCGTGGAGCCTGGAGCCATACGGCACGATGAGACCCGATAAAATTCGCGCGGGGCGGAATCTCGCTTTCCTACGTTCCCGTGCCCGTGCGATACAAAATGGGAATGGATGAAAATGACATTTAGCAAAGTAGTTCGCAACCTGATTATGCCCCTAGTGCCGGTTCTGTTTTGGGAAGCCTGTCCTGCGGCCGATTTGAATGATGGCCCCAACGTCTCTGCGAAACCGAATATCGTCTTTATCTTTTCGGATGATCACGCCTACCAGGCGATTGGGGCGTACGGGTCGCAGGTCAACAAGACACCCCATCTCGACCGCTTGGCCCGTGAGGGAATGAGGTTTGACCGCTGCTTAGTGACCAACTCGATTTGTGGACCAGCTCGCGCCGTAATCTTGACGGGGAAATACTCTCATCTAAATGGCTTTCGCCAGAACGGAGATAAATTCAATGGCGCGCAGCAGACATTTCCAAAGCTGCTGCAAAAGGCGGGATACCAAACGGCGGTCGTCGGAAAATGGCATTTAGCAAGTGATCCGACCGGGTTTGATCACTGGTTCGTGTTGCCCGGACAAGGGAATTATTACAATCCCGATTTTCTCACACCCGAGGGGCGGCAGAGAGTCGAGGGCTACGTTACCGATGTGACCACGGATCGTGCCCTGCAGTGGCTCGATGAGCGGGACCGAGAAAAGCCGTTCATGCTGATGTTGCAGCATAAGGCTCCTCACCGTGCTTGGTTGCCTGGCAAAGACCATTTGTCCATGTATGAGAATCGGGAAATGCCCGAGCCGGCCAACCTGCTGGACGATTACTCGGGGCGCGCCGGAGTGCTTGCTGAAAATGCGATGGAAGTTGGAAAGGATATGCGGCCGGGGGCCGATTTGAAACTATTTCCGAACCCGGATTCGGAACAGGCAAAACGTTTTTTTCGAAGGTTTACGCCGGAACAGAAGGCAGACTGGCTTGCCGCCTATGAGACGCGCAATGAGCATTACCGGCAACATCGGGATGCGGCGAAAACAGACGACGAGTTAAGGCAACTGCATTACCAGTACTACATCAAGGATTACCTGAAGTGCATCGCCTCAGTCGATGATAATGTAGGCCGCGTGTTGGATTACCTCGATCAAAAAGGCTTGGCAGATAATACGATTGTGATTTACTCCTCAGATCAAGGTTTTTACCTGGGTGAGCATGGTTGGTACGACAAACGCTGGATTTTCGAACAGTCCCTGCGCACCCCCCTGATTGTGCGTTGGCCTGGCGTTGTAAAACCGGGAAGCAGTAACGGACATCTCGTTTCCAACCTTGATTTTCCGGAGACTTTTCTGGACGTGGCCGGAGTTGATATCCCCTCGGACATGCAGGGGCATTCATTAACGCCACTGCTTACAGGTAAAAATCCGGCCGATTGGCGGAAATCGTTCTATTACCATTACTACGAATTGGGAACGCATAACGTGGCGGCTCACTACGGTGTTGTCACTGACCGTTACAAGCTGATCCATTACTACCGGAAAATCGATCGTGAGAATGGCCGCAAGCGGGTCGACATCGATCAATGGGACCTGATGGACCGCCAGCGAGACCCTGATGAAAACCAGAGCTTTATCGATGACCCCGATTACCGCGAAACAAGGGTTGAACTGCAGGAGGAACTCGAACGACTGCGGACAGAATTGAAAGTGACATCCAATTGAATGCGGGTTTCACGCGTGAATTGCCCCTTGATCTTTGAGGGACGCGCTAGAACAATCGAGGGGGCGGCTGCTTTGATCGGTCGCTGGCCCTTTGACAGACTTTACTGGAAAGAGCAGCAACCATGGTATCCGGCGCACGTTACCGTTCCGCTAAGATCGAGATTGACACAGACGGGCCATCTGCCAAGTCCTCCCAGATGACTGAGCGGCTAGAGCGGATCGACCGGAACTACGACAAGTTGGCGCAGATTCTGGATGAGTTGGAAGAAAAAATCGCGATGGATGAGCGTTTAGGCGAGGATGCGGACGCTCGCGATTTATCCTCATCCCCCGCCTATCGTCCAAGGCAGCCTCGGTAGTCTTTGCCAAGAGGAGGGAACCTCGATGTCTTATCTCAAACTATCCGGTGGCATGATCTATGACCCGGTGCACAACGTGGATGGCGTGGTGGGGGATATCTGGATTCAGAATGGCAAGATCGTCGAACCACCCCAAGATTTGTCGGATACGGTAACGCTGGACGTGAGTGGGCGTGTTGTAATGGCGGGCGCCGTGGACATGCATTGCCACATTGCAGGCCCCAAGGTCAACACGGCCCGAAAGATGCAACCGGAGCAAGGGCGCGTCGGTAATGGTTTAACTGCGCCTGGCGATCCGATGGGTAGCGTGCCGGATATCATGACGACCGGCTACCGTTACACGGGGCTTGGATATACCACCTGTTTTGATGCAGCCGTCACGCCGATGGGTGCCCGGCATGTGCATCACGAATTTGAACGGATACCCAATCTTGATACCGGTTTTTATGTCTTGGTGGGAAACAACCACTTGGCGATGGAGTACATCGCCAAACGTGACCCGGCTGGGCTGCAGGCTTTCCTCGGCTGGTTGATCGAACGATCGGGAGCTTTCGCACCCAAGTTGGTGAACCCCGGGGGTGTCGAGATGTGGAAGCAGAGGGCCGCGGGAAACGCTCGTGACCTGGACGAGGTGATTGACGGGTTTCAGGTCACTCCCCGCCAGGTGATTCAGGGAATTGCCGAAGCGGCTAATCAACTCGACTTGCCCCACCCTGTTCATATCCATTGCAACAATCTTGGTATTCCGGGTAACTGGAATACGACCCTGGAAACGATGCGTTCACTCGATGGTTTGCGAGCGCATTTGACCCATATTCAGTTTCACAGCTACGGCGGCAGTGGTGATTCGGACGACGGTATGGAATCAAGGGTGGGCCCGCTGGCCGATTATATCAATGCCCAGCCAGATTTAACGGTCGATGTGGGGCAAGTCATGTTCGGTCCCACGACCAGTATGACGGCCGATGGACCGCTCGGTTATTTCTTGCAGAGATTAAGTGGCGAAAAATGGTACTCCGCCGATACGGAGTTGGAGTCGGGTTGTGGGATCTCGCCGATCCACTACCGCGATCAGAATTTTGTCAATGCCTTGCAGTGGGCGATCGGGTTGGAGTGGTACTTGCGGGTGGATAATCCCTGGCAACTGGTGATGAGTAGCGATCATCCGAATGGTGGGAGCTTCCTGGCGTACCCCCAGATTATCCGTTTGCTGATGGATTCGAGTTTCCGCAAAGAGACTCTCAAACGGGTACATCCTCGCGTGCTCAAGACCAGTAGTCTCTGGGACTTGGATCGGGAATATACTCTTTCCGAAATTGCCATTATCACTCGGGCCGGACCTGCCAAAATACTCGGTCTCAAGGATAAGGGTCACCTGGGTGTTGGAGCAGATGCTGATGTCGTTATTTACACGCCGTCTCCCAACTACGAAGCGATGTTCAGTTGGCCTTGGATGGTCATCAAGGGGGGGCAAGTGGTAGTAGAAAATGGCGAGCTGCAAGAGCCGGTGGCAGGAAAAACACTCAGCGTCAATCGCAACTTCGACGCAGGGCGCGTGGGGCAGATAGAAGACTGGTTTTCAGATCATTACTCGATTTCAGTTCGTCATTACGGCCGCGGGCAAGTCGGCGAGCATCGGATTGAAGTCGTTTAAATCGAGAACTATTTGCCGTTCAGACGATCCAGAATTGCCTGGATCTGGCGCTGTACCAGCTGGGGGGCCAGTGCGATTACGCACTGGCACTCAGGTTCATAAATGACGCGTACGTTATTCAATTGATTGACGTTGAAATTCAGAGCGCCTTCCAATGCTTGCATCAAAGCCTCGGGGGTCATGTTACCGTTTAGAATCTCGTGGCATGAGTAGACTTCCAGTTCCCTGGAGTTGGCTGCCGATTGGAAGGTCGTGATCTCAATGGTGTTGGCATCAATGTATCGACTTGTGAGTCCCATGGTACGTACGAGCTGGCGAATGGCCTCATCGACGCTCTTTTCTTCCACCTTGGCCGGTACGATCGTTTGAGGGGTCCAACCGGTGGTGAGAACTGATTCCCAGTCAACGACCACGTTCACCTGGGAAACCTGTTGGAACCGGTTGAGCATCGCCCCGAGGGTCACTGGCGATTGGAAACGGCTTTCAAAGGGCTGAGAGGTTTTTTCTCGAGCTGCATCCCAGCGGTTAGCAAATCTCCTCTCCAATCCCTCTTGACCGGCAGCCATCTGTAAGCCAGCCTGGATCTTTCCAAGGTAATTTCGGATCCTTTCATGGTTTTCCGGCGTTTGCTGGATCAATAATTGGTTTTCTTTTCTCTGGATCGTGGCCGGGTTCTCTTCGGATTGCCAGGATGCAGGATCGATCAGCTGCTGAATCGAAGCGATAAACCGGCTGATCTTTTCTCCATCCGGATCATCCAATTGGGGCAATTCGTATGGCCGCTCAACCAGGTCGGCTTGACGGATAGGTTCAATCAGAGGGATCTGGGTGCCGTCAAACGTGACCCCTAGCCCGAGCGGTTCCAGCATCGCTTGTACGACTTCGATAAAGTTTTTGTCGACCAGTTTGAAATTGATTGGCGCTGCCCGATCGATCTTTTGGCTGCCGATCGCTTCCAAGTTCCACTGGAAAGGAACGCCAGTGATGAGGGAAATTTCTCGCAAAGCAACCAACGTCGAGATGCCCTCATACTGAACCCCGGCGCAAGGGTCCTGTAAACGCGCCAGGTTTCCCGGGTCGAAAGGCGCTGGTTTGTCAAAGTGGTAGCGCGGCAGTCCGATCATTTCCGAGTTGCGGATTACGGCTGCCAAGTCGTTGATTTCGAGAATCGACGTCCCTTTTTTTTCGAGCAAATTAGAGAGTTCGCCGAGGTTGGAATTTAAGACGGAATCATCCTTACCTTTGTTCATGCCAATTAAGAGCGAGTCGAGGCCGTTGGGGCGTTCCGTTTTGTCCTCTTGTCCCATTTCGCTCCCGACCGGATTCTCTTTTTCCACCGATGGCGGCTCCTCGGTGGAAACTGTTGGCAGCGCTGGGCTGGGGGTCTCCTGGCCTGGCTTGTCTGCATTTTCAGCCAGCCCTTGGTAGGCTTCGTTCGGGTCTTCGTTAGGTGTTCCCTGACTGGCGGGATCGTTCATCGGAGATGACGGGGCTGTTTCCGATGATGGGTCCGCCCCCTTTTTTGCCGGTTGCGGATCTTCAAGAGGAACTCCTTCCTCAGCGGGTGAGGAGCTGGTCTCACGGGAAAGTCCTACCTCTGGTGGAGGTTCTGTGGCCTGCGCGACAGGCTTTGGTCGCGTCTCTGCATTGCCGATCATCATACCGATCACCGCGGCAACAAGAACGAGACAGCCGACCGCAGTAGCCGCGGCAAGCAACCACTTCTGCCTAGCCTTGGTAGCTTCGGAGGTCCACGATTCGCCGGGCGCCGGAGCCGCCTCGGCGGTTTCCATTGTCGGTTTGTTCGACGGGGCCATGGACGCAGGGACATTGCCTGGGGCAGGAGCATTGGGTGCACCGCCGTTGGTCGGTTTTTGCCTGGCTTTGTTTTCCGTTCTGTTTGGCTGCGCGGATTCGGCTGGGGATTCCTGCAGGATTTTTTCGATATCATCGAAATCAAAACCAGAGTCCGTTTCAGCCATTAGGTCGGCTGGTATTTGTACCTCTTCCGGAGGGACCACCAAAACCATGCTGTTGCATTTGGGGCAGGCCAATTTTTGGCCGATCGCCTGGGGCTGCGTCACCTTGAGCCGTGCGGCACACGTTTCACAAAGAATGGTAAATGGTTCCACCAGCCGATACCTCGTAATGGATGGGCAGCGCAGGGACTCTGACTTGATTGCGTTGGACGAACGGGGCGGGAACCAGGTTCCCTTCAATTGGATTTGATTTTTCTGTTTCAGCTGGCGTTATTCATTCATTTCGGGAAAAAGGTCCCCTGCCCTGACCCCGGGCCTGGCGTAATGTCGCGAATTACCAGTTTACTTTCCTCTTGTTACGGTTATTCAGGCTGAAATGCGGCCGGTAGTACATACGATTTTTCAGCTGCGGCACCTCGGGTTGTGATCAGGATGATCTCGCGGTCCGTATTATCTGGGTCGGGCCCGATCACCCAGACGAGTTTACAGTTGGGGTCCTCCGGTCCAGTGATGTCCTTATTGGGATTCGCCCGTATTA